>JAZLFB010000297.1:0-20677 GCA_045615585.1 Akkermansia sp. | reverse complement strand
GCGGTGGCCACGGTGGGGTTACAGGCGGCGGAAGCCCTTTCTTTTGCCCACGAACACGGCGTGTTGCACCGCGATGTGAAGCCGGGCAACATTCTGCTGGATGAAGCGGGGGTGGTGCATGTCAGCGATTTCGGCTTGGCCACGGTGCTGAATGAGGGCGAGGATGCCCTTCTTGTCAGCCAATGCCACGACGGCACGCTGCGCTACATGGCTCCCGAACGTTTATCCAAGGGCGAAAACTCCTTTGCGGATGACCAGTACGGCTTGGGGTTGACGCTCTACGAGCTGCTGACCCGTCGCCCCGCCTTTGCGGACTGCCCGCCCGGCACACTCATCCGCCATATCTGTGAAACGCCTGTCACCCCGCTGGAGGACGTGGGCGAACTGGGCGCCATCATCAACAAGAGTATCAGTTTCGAGCCGTCGATGCGCTACCGCTCGCTGGCGGACATGGCGGCGGATTTGCGTTGCTATCTGGAGGGTCGCCCCGTGCGCGCCCGCCGCGCGTCCTCCCTGCGCCGCTACGCGCTGTGGTGCCGCCGCAACAAGTGGTTGGCGGTGTGGAGCCACGCGGCGGCGGCCATGCTGCTGCTCTTCCTGCTTAGTCTCAGCTACGGTTTCTTCAATGTGCAGCAATCGCTGGTGCGTGAGAACGAGCAGCGCGTGCTGGCGGTGAAGAACGCCCGCATGGCGGACGACACGCTGCAAAGTCTCTACGCCAGCATGTTGGGGCGAGAGGATGATGAAGACAAAAACTTCTCCCGCGCCGATGCGGATTTGATGCAGAAGCTCTTACCTTACTGCGAAGAGCTGGCCGCTCAGGGCGGCGAGGGTGACAGCCGCGTGGCCGCCGCCTGCCGCACGCTGGCGCTGATTGCCCAGCGCATTGAGGATTACCCGATGGCGGAGAAGTATTACCGCCGCGCGTTGGAGCTGCTGCCCGCCGACTCGGCGGAATATGTGCAGACGCTGCGCGGTCTGTGCCGCGTCATCACGCGCCCCAACAACCACTCCGCCGAGCGCAAAGCTGTGCAACAACTGGCGCGGGAAACCGTGGACCGTTTGGAGAACAGCGCGGATTTCCGCGTGCGGCTGGAGCTGGTGGGTCTGCTGACGGAGATGGGCGGCAACCACCGCCCGATGCACCGCGAACAGGGTACAGAAACAGGAGAAAGTTCACCCCGCCCGCCGCAGGAGAACAGCCCCCACCGCCGCCATGAGGAGATTCAGCGCGCCGCCGCCCTGTTGAGCACGCTGCTGGAGGAGCAACCCCAAAACCCCGAAGCCCGCCTGTTGGCGGTGCGTCTGCTGGCCGCCGCCCCCCGCAACCAAGTGGTGCGCGACCTGTTGGGCACAGGGCAAAAAACGCCGCTGGAGCTGCTGGATACCTTGTTGCAGGAGTCGCCCGACAACGCCGAGTTCCGCCGCACCTACATTCAGCTGGTGCTGCGGCAGAGTTTCGGTTTCAAACCCGCCGCTATGCCGACCGTGAAACGCGCGGCGGAATACGCCGCCGCCCAGCTCTCGGAATCGCCGCATGACATGGGCGTAGTGATGGGGTATGTGATGGTGCGCCGCCTTTACGTTTCCCTGCTCAAACAACAGGGGGATGAACAGGCCGCCGCGCGCGAACACGAACGCACCGTGGGTGCCGTAACCGTGGCCTTGGCAGGTGCCGAAATGGAGGAGAACGACCGCCGCCGCCTGACGGCGTGGCTGGAACGCCCCGTGGCCGATGCCGCCGCCGTGCAACAGTACCGCGACAAGCTCAACGCCGAGCACCGCAGACGTTTTCAACACATGCGCGGTCGCCCGCGCTTTCAACGCCCGCCCAAGGACGAAAATCATTAAGCCCTTGTCAATTTTCGCGGTTCAGGAGTTCCTTGGTGCTGTGGATGCTTTTGCGGTAGTAATCCTGAAAGTCGGTGATTTCCGGCTCAGAGGTCTTGTTGCGGCGGGTTTCCACGTAGCCGTTGGGGGCGGCACCGTCGTAACGGCTGCTGCGGGTGGCAAAGCTGCGGTCACGCGAATCGAGCACGCCGGATTCGTAGGGTGAGCGGTCATCCGCCGTAGAACGGAAACGCCTGTCGGCGGAGATACCGTGACTTTCGTTCATGAAATCGGGGCGCATATCCGTGCTGAACGCCGTGCGCATGTCCTTTTCGCTGCGGTCGGCACCCGCAAAGCTCTTGGTGCCGCCGAAGTTCATGTCACGCAGACTGTTGGTCTTGTCTCCGAGATAAGAAGAGGTGTTGAACTGCTTGTTGTCTCGGTGGGCATCGTCAATTTGCTTCTGAAACTGACTGACGCGGTTCGACTTGGACACCGGCACGCCGTCGGGTCCCTTTTCTTCCGAGAACGAATCCTGGAAACCTTTTTCAAAGTGCGCCATCAGGTCTTTCTCGCCGCCGGGTTCATCGGGGTTCACCTCTTTGCCGTTGGCATCGTACACCGTGCGCACGGACTCACAGGAAGCCAGTGCGGTCAACAGGGTAATGAGAACCAAACGTTTCACGCTGATTATCCTAACGGAGCCGCCGTGACCTGTCAATAGAATTCAGCGGCTTGCCACTTTGCCGTTGCAAGGCGGCGGGCGGGGGAGTATACTGGGGGCGTCACACAAAAGCTGCGACTGTTACATTTATGATTCACACCCTGCGTTACCAACCGATTCCCGCCGCGTTCTATCAGGAGACGCGCGATAAGCTGGCTGCTCAGCTGCCCGCGGGCAGCCTTGTCATTGTGCATGCCAATGATATTTACCCCACCAATGCCGACGGCACGCTGGCGCACCACCAGAACGCCAACCTTTTCTACCTGACAGGTATTGACCAAGAGGAGACGGTGCTTCTCATGGAAGTGGGTGAAAACGGTGTTCACGCCGATACCCTGCTGCTGCGCGAAACGAATGAGCGCATTGTGATTTGGGAGGGCGCGCGCCTGACCAAAGAGACGGCCACGCAGATTTCCGGCATTGCCGATGTGCGTTGGACGGATGAGTACAACGCCCTGTTGGCCGAGCTGGTACCCGCCGCCAAGGAGCTGTGGGTGGAGACGGACAACCACCAGCGCCGCTACACCTATGTGCAGACCCGCAACGAGCGTCTGAACGCCGCCCTCAAAGCCTCCTATCCCGATGTGAAGGTGAAGAGCATCTACCCCCTGCTCTCCGACATGCGCATGGTGAAAGCCCCTGCGGAGATGGTGCAGCTGCGCGAGGCCTGCCGCATCACGGGTGAGGGCTTTACGGAAATTCTGTCCACCATCAAGCCCGGCATGGGTGAGTGGGAGATGGAAGCCGCGCTTAGCGCCGCCTACATCAAGCGCCGCGCCCGCAAGTTCTCCTTCCTGCCCATCATTGCGAGCGGCAAAGACACCTGTGTGCTGCACTACATCACCAACCACAAGGAGTGTCAGGACGGCGACCTCATCCTTTTCGACATCGGTGCCGAATACGGCGGCTACGCAGGCGACATGACCCGCACGGTGCCCGCCAACGGCAAGTTTACGACCCGCCAAAAGGCGGTGTATGAAGCCTGTCTCGCCGTTCACAAGTACGCCGCACAAATCATGCGCCCCGGTCTGGGCAAGGCGGAATACGAGCGTTTGGTGCGCGTGGAGATGGCCAAGCAGCTGGTGTCTCTCGGTCTGCTGACGCAGGAACAGGTGGATGCCGAAAAGGAAAACCCGCTCTGCGTCCGCAAGTACTACATGCACGGCACCTCTCACTCGCTGGGCTTGGATGTGCACGATGTCGGACCCGATGCCCCCGTGTTTGCCGAAGGGCAGGTGTGGACGATTGAACCCGGCATTTACATTGCCGAAGAAGGCATCGGCGTGCGCATTGAGACGGACGTGCTCATCCATGCCGACCATGTGGAAGACCTGATTCCCAACGCCCCGCTCGAAGTGGCCGATATCGAGGCCCTGATGGCAAAAGCGTAATCGTTTACAACGTGCTGCAATAGTGCCATTGCAGCAGATAACAAAGCGCTTTCCGATGACATATCGGAAGGCGCTTTGTTATTGCTTGGCTGCCAACCATGCCGCGGCTGCGGCGCGGGCGGGTTTGCCTGTGGCGGTGCGGGGGAGGGTATCGACAGGATAGAGGGCTTTGGGACGGTGGTAGCGCGGCAGGGTGTCCAGCGCGGTCTGTAGGGCGGCGGGGTCACAGGGTTCGTGGAGGAGTGCCACGGTCTGCCCCAACAGGGGGTCGGGCTGCGGCAACGCCAAGGCAGTGATGCCGCGGGCGGCAAGGGCGGTTTCTATGCTCTCTGCCTGAATCTTCACACCGCCGCTGTTGATGACGGCATCGCGCCGTCCGAGGATGCGGAAGCGCCCGTCGGGCGTGATATCGGCAATGTCGTTTGTCTCCATGTTCTGCACGCCGATGTGCGGGGCGGTGATGCACAGCGTGCCGCCCGCCGATAGGCTGACCTGCACGCCCGCAAGGGGGGTGTAGTAGGGGGATTGTTCTGCCCCGTTCAGACGGCGCAGGGCAATGTGCGAGTACGTTTCCGTCATGCCGTAGGAGACGTACACGCGGGTCGGCAGTTGCGCCAACGCCTGTTCCAACGCGGGGTCAATGAAGCCGCCGCCCAGCAACAGGGTGCCGATGCGCGACAGTCGCTCCGCACCGTCGGGCAGCTCCAGCGTGCGCGCGGCCTGCATGGGCACCATCGCGGCAAAGTCAAATGCCGCACCATCGGGCAGCGGGGTCGAGCTTGGCTCCGCCGCTGTGAGTTGCCAGCCGCCCACCAAGGCTCGCACCACCATCATTTTACCCGCAATGTAGCGCAGGGGCAGGCAGAGTAAGGCGCGGGCGTCGGCGGGCAGACCGAACGCCGCCAGCGAAGCCCGCGCACTCGCCCGCAGATACGCCTTGCGGGCATCAAAGGT
Source organism: Akkermansia sp. (assembly GCA_045615585.1). Classification (GTDB taxonomy): domain Bacteria; phylum Verrucomicrobiota; class Verrucomicrobiia; order Verrucomicrobiales; family Akkermansiaceae; genus Akkermansia. The sequence continues at coordinate 15,778 of JAZLFB010000297.1, read as the reverse complement.
TTTGGGCGCACCTGTGGAGCCGGAGCTGTGCAGCGGCACCGTCTCCCCCGCGCCCCACCATGCCGCCAGAAAGTCGGCGACATCGCTCAAAATACCTTCCTTTCCCTGCCGCCATGCGGGCAGGGTGGCGGCAGAGATGCGTTCGCCGTTCAGGCACAGGGTTTCTTCTTGCAGCGGAGACACGGCGGCAGTGTTACTTGGCGGCGGTGCCCTCCAGCACCAGAATTTCCATCGGCTCCAGCGTCAGCTCGATTTCCGCATCGTAGTCGAGCTGCTTATCCGTGAAGTCGGGCAGCTTGCGCTGGTCATTGAACGAGTTGCGGAACGTGATACTGCCCTGCACCGTGGGCGGTACATCCAGCACGGCACGCAGCGTGGTACGCAGGGTCTTGGGCTTGTCGGATGAATTACGCAAGGTGAGCGTGCTCTTCTGCTGATTCCACGCTGCCCAGCCGTACACATCGCCGTCCGTACCGTTCCACGGGTTGCCGCCCACCCAGTGCACATCGGCCAGCACATCTTGGTTGCGGCGCACCCAGTTGATACAGGCGGCCAGCTCATCCCACAGGCGACCGTTCTCTTGGTCCATCAGGTCGCGGTCCACATAAATCTCCTGCAAGCCGGAGCCGCTGCCGAACGCGGTGCGCATCTCTTTCACGCAGTCGGCGGGGGCTTTGCTCATCACCTTGGGCGGGCCGTTTTTGGTGATGATGGTGCCGTGAATCATGACGGTGTTGATGGGGAAGAGCGGGGCGCCCTCCACAAACACCTCGTGCACCAGACGGTCGCGGTAGGTAATCCACTTGTCGCGGGCATCACCCATGTTGCCTATTTGGTCAAAGTCGTTCTCCTGTCGCCACACGCAGTCGGAGTAGCGGAACCAGAAGGGGCTTGCCCATGAACCGCAGGTGGTGTTGAGGTAGATATCCGGCTTCATCTCACGCAGGTTGGTGAGAACGTTGATGATGCCCTCGGCATCCTCATCATGGCGCGGACCCTTCACATGGAAAGCGGGGTTGGACAGACCGTCGAACTTGAAGTACAGCATCCGATAATCCTTCATCATGCGGCGGCAACGCTGAGTAAAGGCTCGGAAGTATTCGACATCGGACAGGCTGAAATTGCCGATACGGTCATCGGGGTGCGTTTTGTTCCAATACTCGATACGCAGCTTACGCCCCGTGCCGTAACCGCCCACGGGACCGAGCCATGTACCCAGCCCTGCCTGTTGGGCAACCGCCGCCTTGTTCACCACGGAAAAGCCGTTCGGGAAACCCGCGTGGAAATCCCACAGGGTGTTGAAATCATCCCAACCGTCATCAATCACAAAAGCATCGAGCCGCGTCTTGCGCTTTTGGTACATCTCTTTGTTCCACTTGTTGATGATGTCCAGCGAAATCTTTTCCGTAGTGCGCTTGAGGGGGTCTTGGTTGTCATGCCGCACAATACCCACCTCGTACCAGTCGTTGTAGTGGACAAAGGTGCGGTAGGGAACGGCGCGTTCGCGCTCGATATAGGACAGGAACGAGCGGCGCGTCTGCTGCGGTGCCAGCAGCCCGACCACGGAAGACACCTTCCACTTAGCACCCTTGCGCAGCGTGGTTTTGCGGCTCCATGCACCGCGCACGGTGCCGTCATCCCCGCCCTCGGCGGTGCGCTGTTCCGGCTTGCCGGGTTTCAGAGAGAACTCCACGGTGCCTTGGCTGGTGATGTTCTCCTGCCGCGTATCCGCGAGATAGCACAGCGTATAATCGCCGGCGGCAGGAACGGTCAGCTCATACACGTTGTCGCGGTGCACATTCCCCATGGTGCCGATGTGGATATCCTCAGAGACAACCTTGCCGTTTTCGCGCAGCAGCATGACACCCACCAGATTGAGCTTGTGGTTGCCTTTCGCGTAGCGGAACGTCAGCTTGCACGCTCCGCTTTTGTCAAAATGCACGGGGCCTTCCGCCGCTTTCAAATGGGCCACCACAGGCCCTTTCTTTTCCCTGAAAGCGTCACCCATCTTCTTTTCCACCCCCTGCGGTACGGAAAAGATACCCTTGAAGGCACTCGGCACCCATGCTTCGGGGTTCCAATCCGCGTCTTCCGCAGCGGTGTTGTTGCCCACGCTCATGACGGACATGGGGGTCTCCAAGCCCATGAAGAGCTTATCGTTCAGCACCACTTGACCGCGCGTGGTGTTGCCCGAAAGCTGCGGCGTTTCGCCCGCCACGCAGTAGGTCATGGGGGTGATGGTATCGAACGCCGTATCCTTGTGGGCGGTGATGGTGAACTCCTGCCGCAGGTAGTGCGAGCCGTTGCGCAGTACCGCCCGCCATTTGACGGAGAAACTTTTATCGGGCGCGCTAAACACCCCCTGCACCGCCTGACCGTTCAGCGATTCGGAGAAAGGCAGCGCACCCTTCTTGCCTTTCAATTCGGTAACGGAAAAGTTTTTCAGGTTCATGTTGCGCTCGCTGAACACGCGACCGTTCGCCAGTTTGATGGTGAACAGCCCCGTGCCGCCTTTCAGCAGCTCCGTGCCATCCGCCGCTTTCATACCGCCGAATGTAACACAGCCCTTGGTATCGGTATCAAACGCAGCGGAAAAGAGCTTATTCCCCAGCTCCGCATGCTTGGCGGGGGTACCCGCATCAGGCGTTTCGGCGCAGCGCGCCTGTGCCTTTCCCGCCGCCGCACCGGGGAACTCAACCACCGCCGAACTTGACTCCGCCGCAAGGGCAGCCGTCAGGACAAGCATCAAAGGAGAACGCAACATAGCGGGCGCGATTGTAACGAAAGGAAAAGGGCATAGCAAGCAGAAAAAATGCCGTGTATTTCCCGCTTTTAAGCCGTTTAAGGAAAATCGTCTTGCTACCTCTTTTAAAAAGCGGTATAGTCGGCATGCGGAATTGTCGGGCGGGCGGCATAATGAGCTCTACCGACTTTAACACATTTTTCTTTCTCCGATATGCAAGCTATCATTCTCGCAGCAGGTATGGGCAAACGTCTTGGCGAACTGACCAAGGGCAATACCAAATGTATGGTCAAAGTCAACGGTGTGACCTTGGCGGAACGTCTGTTGCACCAGCTGGAGAAGGTCGCCGTCCCGCTGGAGCGCATTGTGATGGTGACGGGCTATGAAGGCGGCAAGCTGCGGGAGTATGTGAACAGCCTCGGCATTTCGGTGCCGATTGAGTTTGTGGATAACCCCATCTACGCCACGACAAACAACATCTATTCGCTCTTTCTTGCCAAAGATTACCTGATGCAGGATGACACCCTGCTGTTTGAAAGCGATTTGATTGTGGAAGACGCCGTCATTGACAAGTTGCTGCAAGACCCATACCCCAGTCTGGCTTTGGTAGCTAAATATGAAAGCTGGATGGACGGCACCGTAGTCACGTTGGATGACGACAGCAACATCAAACGCTTTATCCCCGGCAGCAAGTTCCGTTACGAAGAGACGGAAGCCTACTACAAGACGGTCAATATCTACAAGTTCAGCAAACAGTTCTCCCTCACCCATTATGTGCCGTTCCTTGAAGCCTACAGCAAGGCACTGGGTAACAATGAGTACTACGAGCAGGTGCTGCGCGTGATTGCCCTGCTGGACAAGCCGGAAATTAAGGCACTGGCGCTGGAGGGTGAATCGTGGTATGAAATTGACGATGTTCAGGACTTGGATATCGCCGAATCCATCTTCTGTGAACCCGCAGAAAAGCTGCGCCGCATGGGCAACCGCTACGGCGGTTACTGGCGCTACCCCAACGTGCTTGATTTCAGCAATGCCGTTAATCCCTATTTCCCCAACAAGCGCCTGATGTCAGAGTTGAAAGCCAGCTTTGAAACGCTGGTGTGCCAATATCCTTCGGATATGTGCGTCAACAACCTGCTGGCAGGCAAGTATTTCGGCATCCGTCAGGACTATGTCTGCATCGGCAACGGTGCGGCAGAACTGATTAAAGCCCTGATGGAGCATTCGGGCGGCAAGGTCGGCATTATCTACCCCCATTTTGAAGAGTATCCGAACCGACTGCCTCTCGAACGCATTGTTCCTTTTGACGCAGGTAAACAGGGTTTTACCTATACTGCCGATGATTTAATGGGCTATTACGCTGATAAGGATATCAGCACCCTTGCCATCGTCAACCCCGATAATCCCTCCGGCAATTTTATTCCCAAGCAGGATTTGCTGCGTCTTTGTGCATGGAGTGCGGAAAAAGGTATTCGTCTCATAATCGATGAATCCTTTGTTGATTTCTCGGAAGAAACGCCGAATAATACGCTGCTGAAGAATGATATCCTGACAGCGAACCCGCATTTAACGGTCGTCAAGAGCATCTCCAAATCCTACGGCGTGCCCGGTCTGCGCTTAGGTATTCTGGCCACTGCCGATGCATCGGTTATCACCGCTGTGAAACAGGAGATTTCTTCTCGCAACATCAACTCTCTTGCGGAGTTCTATCTCCAGATTTTCGGTAAGTACGAGAAGAATTACAATGAAACCTGCCATCTGTTGGTCGAGGAGCGCCGCCGTTTCATGAAAGAGCTGCAGGATATCCCCTTCCTGCGGGTACTGCCCTCACAGGCCAACTATTTCCTCTGCGAAGTCAAGGCTCCGTATACGGCACAATCGCTGACATCTCTGCTGTTGGACCGCTTCAACATCCTTGTTCGCCATGCAGCGGACAACAAGGGATTAAACGGCGAATTCATACGCATTGCCATTCGTGACAGACAGGATAATCTGCATCTTGTTTGCGCGCTTAAAGAATCGGAGTCGTAAAATTTTGGTGACACGGCAAGCTGCATACTTACTTGCCCAACCGATGATGAGCTGAAAAATAATCTTGGCTTCGTGCCGAAGATTATTTGCGGTGCTGTTGGTGCAGCCATTTATAATGACCTTGCTAACGTCTGGGTTTTCTGGTAGACTAAGGGCGGCGGGTGATTGGGCCGTCAGTGTCTTTTCACGGAAACCTTTGTCATCCGATACCCCGCTGTAACCGTATCTGAAATCGGCATGAATCCGTTTAAAATCTTAAAAAAGAGTTTTCCGACCTTATGGGGCAAATGTAAGCAATGTGGTTGGAAATTGGCGTATTTAAAGCTGCGTTTGCAGTTGCCCTTTGTACGGAAGGCGATAGTCCGTCAGGTTGCGGCTATGCGAGCCAAAAAAGTGGTCAATGTTTGTTTTGTGTTGTGGAACCCCTCCTACTGGAAAACCGATTCCCTGTTCCGCCTCATGCTTAAACATCCGCGCTTCAATCCGGTTATTGCCATTGAACCGAACCGAGGCTATACAGATGAAGCCGACATCATCAAAGAGAGGGAATCTACTAAGGCCTATTTCCGAGAAAAGGGATATCAGGTGTTGGAAGCATACGAATTGAACGACATACGCCGGGAATTTCAACCGGATATCATGTTTGCTTCCAATCCCTACGAAGGAACGATGAATGCATTGCTTACGGGAACGCTCAAAGAGCTTTGGTGTTATGTGCCTTACTGTTTCCGAAATTCAGAACAGAACTGCTCCTTCAACCTGGTAACGCAGAATAAATATTGGTATAATTTTCTGGAAAATGACTACTACATGGATATTGTCAAGCGCCTTATGACTAACGGTGCTTCGAATGCATTGGTAACCGGGTTTCCTTTTACTGATACCTACTTTTACCCCGAAAAATTCCCCGTTTCTGAAAAGGCTCATTGGAAAGAGCTGCCCGGCAACCTGAAGCGTGTTATTTGGGCGCCGCATTGGGCTCTCTTCTATGGTTCCGTTCTTCAGGCCGGCACTTTCCTGTCCATTGCGGATGACATGTTGAAATTGGCTGAAGAATACGCAGATAGAATACAGTTTGTGTTCAAGCCGCATCCGGGGCTGCGCAAGGAATTATACAAACTCGATGATTGGGGGCATGAACGCACCGACCGTTACTACGCTGCATGGGCGGAGCTGCCTAATGCCCAGCTGGAGAATGGTGAATACACCCATCTCTTTTTGGATTCCGATGCCATGCTGCACGATTGCGGGTCGTTCATCATTGAGTACCTGCTCACCGGCAAACCGTGCTGTTATGTTCAGAACAGAGAACGGATAGCTCAATTTAATCAAATGACCAATGAGGCGCTGGATACCTACTACTGGGCCGATAACATGGCGGGCATCCGTCAGTTCCTTGACCGTGTGGTGCTGGGTGGCGAGGATGAAAAACAACCGCTGCGCCATGCCTATGCCGCCAAGTATCTTACGCCGCCCCACGGGCAGTCCGCCGCCCAAAACATCATTGATGCCATTTTGGGCGAGTAAAGCTATCTCCTGAGTCATGCCGCCCGTGACAACCGACAGAACACCCCGCACCTTTTGGGGCGATTTTACCGCAGCCGTTCTCTTTTTCCGCCGCCCGCGCCGCCGCACGGCTACGCGGCGCGAGTGGTGTGCGTTTGCTTCGGTGGCGGTCATGCTCGGCGGGGCGGCTTATCTGACGATGGAGGGTGTGGCTGCCCTGTTACAGATGGTGGGTGATGATGCCACCCTGCGCGGCGTTTTGGGGGATTCTTGGTACTACACCATCACGGACGGCGGTCCCACGGGCTTTACCGCTGCGGCTCTGGTGTTGGCTGTGCCTTTTCTCGTGGTTTCCGTGCGCCGACTGCGCGATGCGGGGCTGTCGCCGTGGTGTCTGCTGCTGCCGCCCGCGCTCATGGCTGCAGCCATCGCGCTGTTTCTCCTCTACTGTATCTGCTACAATCCCGGCTTTGTCCACAGCGGCGATATTTCCAACAGCGGCGGCACTTGGTTGGCGGTCTTCTTTTTTGCCTTGGCAACCCTGAGCTACCTGAGCATTCTTACCCTGTTGGGTCTGATGGCCTTTCGGAAAAGCCGGAAATGAGCGTTCTCGCGCCCCTTTTTTCAAAAAAATCATTATTTCGCATAATATTTTTGAACAAGCAGCGCATTTGTGCTATCTTATCTGCATGATGAACAACAACCTGACCACAAAACTGATGGAGGCCCTGCAGGCGGCACAGCGTGCGGCACAGGCAGGGGGTCGTGCCCAAATTTACCCTGCGGAGCTGCTTTCGGCGCTCGTGCAGCAGGAGGGCGGCGTGCTGGCCGCCGTGCTGCAAAAGGCGGGCGTGCAGCCCGAACGGTTGGTGGCTGCCTTGCAGACCGAGCTGGATCGCCGGCCCCGCCAATGCGGCGGCGTGGCGCAAAGCCCTGGTATCTCCCAAGAACTTGACCGCGACCTGAACGCCGCCGAGGAACAACGCCGCAAGCTGAAGGATGACTACCTGAGCGTGGAACACGTGGTGTTGGGCATCCTGACGGCGGATGACGCCCTGCGCCGTTTACTGGAGAGCTGCGGGCTGACACAGGCGGCCTACCTGCAAGCCCTGAAGGACGTGCGCGGCAACCAGCGTGTGACCGACCAAGACCCCGAAGAAAAATACCAGACGCTGGAGAAGTACGGCACCGACCTCACTGCCCGCGCCCGACAGGGGAAGATTGACCCCGTCATCGGGCGAGACGGCGAGATTCGCCGCGTGCTGCAAATTCTCTCGCGCCGCACCAAGAACAACCCCGTGCTCATCGGTGAACCCGGCGTGGGTAAAACCGCCATTGCCGAGGGGCTGGCCCGCCGCATGGTGGACGGCGACGTGCCTGAAAGCATGAAGGGGAAGCGTCTCATCAGCCTCAACATCGGCTCCATGTTGGCGGGTGCCAAGTTCCGCGGCGAGTTCGAGGAACGTCTGAAAGCCTTTATTAAAGAGGTGACCGCTTCCAACGGCGACATCATCCTCTTCATCGACGAGCTGCATACGCTGGTCGGTGCAGGGGCAGGCGGTGAGGGGGCAATGGATGCCGCCAACCTCCTGAAGCCCGCCTTGGCGCGCGGCGAGCTGCGCACCATCGGTGCCACCACGCTGGATGAATACCGCAAGTACATCGAAAAGGATGCCGCTTTGGAACGCCGTTTTCAACCTGTGTATGTGGCGGAACCGAGCGTAGAGGACACCATTGCCATTCTGCGCGGTCTGAAAGAGCGTTACGAGGTTCACCACGGCGTGCACATCACGGACAGTGCGCTGGTGGCAGCCGCCACGTTGAGCAACCGCTACATCACCGACCGCTTCCTGCCCGACAAGGCCGTTGACCTTGTGGATGAAGCCGCCGCCCGCCTGAAGATTGAGCTGGATTCCATGCCCACGGACATCGACGTGCTGAACCGCACCGCCATGCAGTTGGAGATGGAACGCCAAGCCCTTGCCAAGGAAAAGGACATCGACTCTCAGCAGCGGCTGGAGAAAATCACCCGCGAGCTGGCCGACACCAAGGAAAAGGTGGATGCCATGGTCGCCCAATGGAAGAGTGAGAAGGAAGTCGTGACCAAGGCGCGCGAAGCCCAGAAGAAGATTGACGCCCTGCGCACGGAAGCCGAGCAGGCGCAGCGCAAGGGCGACCTCGGTCGCGCGTCCGCCATTCTGTACGGCGAAATCCCCGCCGCCGAAACCGCAGCCAAGGAGGCGCGTGAAGACCTGTCGAAGCTCCAAAGCGCGGGTGACGGTCTGCTGAAAGAGGAAGTGACGGAAGCGGATATCGCCAAGGTCGTCTCCACATGGACAGGCATCCCCGCCGCCCGCATGGCGGAAGGGGAGCGAGAGAAGCTGATTCACATGGAAGAGCGCATCGGCGCCCGACTCATCGGTCAGAAAGAGGCCGTGAAAGCCGTGGCGGATGCCGTGCGCCGCTCCCGCGCGGGCTTGCAGGATGAAAACCGCCCGCTCGGTTCCTTCATCTTCTTAGGCCCCACGGGCGTGGGTAAGACGGAGCTGGCCAAGGCACTGGCGGAGTTCCTGTTCGATGATGAAGCCGCGATGGTGCGCATCGACATGAGCGAGTACATGGAGAAGCACAGCGTGTCGCGCCTCATCGGTGCGCCTCCGGGATATGTGGGTTACGATGAAGGCGGGCAGCTGACGGAAGCCGTGCGCCGCCGCCCCTACAGCGTCGTCCTGTTCGATGAAATCGAAAAGGCTCACCCCGACGTGTTCAACGTGCTGTTGCAGGTGTTGGATGACGGCCGCATCACGGATGGTCAGGGGCGCACGGTGGATTTCACCAACACGGTGCTCATCATGACCAGCAACATCGGCAGCCAGTTCATTCTGGCAGAGACGGATGCCGCCGCCCGCAACACCAAGGCGTTGGATGCCCTGCGCGGTCACTTCCGTCCCGAATTCCTGAACCGCATTGATGAAATCATCATCTTTGACCGCTTGCAGGAAGAGGATTTGAAGCACATCGTGCGCATTCAGCTGCAACGCGTGGAAAAACGCCTTGCCGCCCGCGGGCTGAAGCTCGTGCTCTCCGATGCCGCCGCCGCGCTGACTGCCGAACACGGCTACGACCCCGTATACGGTGCGCGCCCGCTCAAACGCGCCATCCAGCACGACATTCTCGACCCGCTCAGCATGGCGATTCTCGAAGGTCGCTACCCCGAGGGCAGCACCATTCACGCCGAGGTTGAGGACGGAACGATTGTGTTCCGTTGACCTGACCGTTGCTCTCCCCCCCCGCCCCTGTCTGATAAACTGTCAGACAGGGGCTTTTTGTAGATGTACTCAAAACCGCGCCAATCACGTGCAGCGTTCTGATAGCTCAGTCCGTATCCGGATAGGGGAACGCTCGGCTACTTCACAAAAGAGAATCGCAAGCAGGAGAAAGAAGCACCCTTCCGATTTCTTTTTTATCGGGCAGACTGATAGATTCCATCAGCCCTGCCTTTTGTTGGACAGCTACATGCGCCACCTGAATGACCCGGAAGCCTCGCCTACGGGAACGCCATGTCATAAAACACACGTCTCACATGCGGAATAATCTTGACTTCACGGCGGGGAACAGGCACAATGCCCGCACAACCTTGTGTTGTTGGAGAGATGGCTGAGTTGGTCTAAGGCACTCGACTCGAAATCGAGCGTGGCAGAGATGTCACCGAGGGTTCGAATCCCTCTCTCTCCGTCCCTGACCCGCCGCTTGTGCCGCAACACTTGCGGCGGGGTTTCTGTTTTACCTCACCACCGATTTTAGCTGTGTCTACGCGCCTGAGTATTATCTGTATCTGGGTCTGTTTCATTGCCCTGCTTGTGCTGGGGGTGGTGATGGTGGCCAGCACCGGGTTGTGCGCCCCCGTACCCGAGGGGACCGACCCCGACCAATTCCTCATCAAACAAGGTCGCTATGCCCTGCTCGGTTTGGCAGTGGCGTTGTGTTTAAGCGCCAACGATTATCACAAACTGCGCCATTTTGTCACCGTGGCTTGGGTGGGGTGCGTCATTCTCCTGATTTGCTGCTATCTGCCGTTTATCGGTAAGACCATCAACGGTGAATCACGATGGATCGGCATCGGCATCACTTTCCAGCCCAGTGAGCTGGCAAAAATCTGTCTCATGCTCACCATGGCGCATTGGTACACCCTGCACCGTGAAATGGCGGGTACCTTTTGGAAAGGGTTTGCCATTCCCGGCGGCATTCTTTTCGGTATCCCGCTGCTGCTCATCCTGATGGAGAAAGACATGGGTACATCGGCTGCATTGGCCATGTCGGGTTTCTGTGTGATGTGGGTGGCAGGTACACGCTGGTGGCTGCTGCTGCTTGCCATTTTGCTGGGTGCGTTAGCCCTGTACCTGATGATGACCGGCAGCGCCAACCGTATGCAGCGTATCGAGGCATGGTATGACCCGCAGGCCTTCAGTCAGGGTGCGGGACGCCAGCAGTGGATTGCCTTGCTGGCGTTGGCGCGCGGCGGGCTGACCGGTGTCGGGCTGGGTAATGGTTTTGAAAAGTACGGCAGCCTGCCCTTTGCCCATACCGACTTCATCTTTGCTGAAATCGGTGAAGAGTGGGGCTTCTTTGGCACGCTGATTGTGCTGCTGCTCTACACCTTCATGACCTTGGCCGGCATTGTGTTGGCAGTGCAAATCAAAGACACCTTCGGTCGCCTGTTGGCTACGGGCTTGGTGTGTACCATTTTCTGGCCGGCGGCATTGAACATGATGGTGGTGACCAGTATGCTGCCCAACTCGGGTCTGCCGCTGCCCTTTATCAGTTACGGCGGTACCAATTTGGTATTCACGATTGCGGCTATCGGGTTGCTGACCAGTATTCAGCGGTTTACCCCCGTGGCGCGGCGCAATTATTGGCCGAGACGCCACCACAATGCCGTTAAGAGCACGCAGGAATAATTTTTCTCCCCCCCCCTAAACAATTCCCATGGCCACCTATATCATTGCCTGCGGCGGCACGGGCGGACACCTGTTCCCCGGCATTGCCGTCGCCCAACAGCTGAAACACCAAGGGCACCGCGCAGTGCTGCTCATTTCCCGCAAAGAGGTCGATGCCGATGCCTCCCGCAAGTACGGCGATTTGGAGTTCCACTCCATCCCCGCCATTGCCAAGCCCCCGCTGCTGTCGCTGCGCACGCCCGGCTTCATCCGTGCCCTCATCAAAACCTATTTCACCTGCCGCAGCATTATTCGCCGCGAGAAGGCCGATGTTGTGGTGGGTATGGGCGGCTTTACCTCGCTGCCGCCCGTGCTGGCGGGGCATCACATGGGTCTGCGAACCTTTGTGCATGATTCCAACGCCATGCCGGGGCGTTCCAACCGCCTGACGGCCCAGTGGTGCACCAAAGTGCTGCTGGGTTTGGGAGAGGCCGCTGCCTACTTCCCCGGTCGTGAATGCGTGGTGGTCGGCACCCCCGTGCGCGAGGAAATCACGCAGCTGCCCACGCCCGCCGAAGCGCGGGAGAAGCTGGGGCTTCCCCAAGACAAACCCGTCATTCTGGTGACAGGCGGTTCGCAGGGCGCGCGCAACCTGAACAGCATGCTCATCGAAGCCGCCAAGGCCGACCCCAACGTGTACTATCTGGTGATTGCGGGTAAGATGGATTACGAGCGAGTGAACGGCCTTGCGGGCGGTGCCGCCAACATCACCGTGATGGGCTTCTGTTCCGACATGCCTGCCGCTTATGCTGCTGCAGACGGTGTGATTGCCCGCAGCGGTGCCTCCACGCTCACCGAGCTATCCATCATCGGCAAGGCCTGTCTGCTCATTCCCTTCCCCTTTGCGGCAGATGACCACCAGACCTTTAACGCCCGCGTTTTTGCAGACAAGGGCGCTGCCGTCCTCTGCCAACAGAAAGACCTTACGAACGCTGTGGTGCACGGCTTTGTGCATGATACTGTGATGAACAGTGAAGCCCGCAGCGCCATGGAGACCGCCATGCGCAACCTTTCGCGCCCCACCGCTGCGGCGGATATTGCCGCCGCCATCAGCGTTCAATAAGCCCGTTTCTATCAACACAGACACCCCCGCATGCCGACAGCGTGCGGGGGTGTTTTTTCAGGGAAAAGAATGCCCCGGCGGGCTTAGGCGTGAATCCCCAGTGCCTCGTAGGCCAGCTGCTGGCAGCCCTTCAAATCCATCTTACCTGTGGGCAGGGTGGGGATGGATTCCACCGGGATGATTTCGCGCGGGCACCACAGGCGGGGCATGCCCTCCGCCACCAGATGCTCGCGAATGCCGTCCAGCACCTGTGACAGCTGGGTCTGGTGCACGGCAGAGAGCAGCACCATGGCCTCGCCCTTCTTCTCATCAGGCACGCCCGCAATGGCGACGGCGCGACCCGCAAAGCCCTCAGGCTTCTCCACAAAGGCTTCAATGGCTTCCTCCACCACCTCGTGCGGCACCATCTCACCGCCGATTTTGGAGAAGCGCGAGCGGCGCCCGCCCAGCGTCAGCATGCCGTTCAGGTCTACGCTGCCCAAGTCACCGGACTTGAACCAGCCGTCGCGGAAGACCTCGCGGTTCAAATCATCGCGGCCGATGTAGCCCTTGAAGATGTTGGCACCCTTGAACCAAATCATGCCGCGCTCGGAGAGGGGCAGACGCTTTTCATCGTCATCGGGGTCGGTGATGCGCACGGCAAGACCGGGCACCAGCGAACCGACGGAGTTATCCTTGGCACCGGGTACATACCAAATCTGCTCTTCCGTGCGGGTGATGCGGGGATTGAAGTTGGCTGCGCACACGGGGGCGGCCTCGGTCATGCCGTAGCCCTCCAGCAGCCACACGCCGCACTTCTCCATGAACTCGTCCTTCAGGCTCTGTTGCAGCTTCTCGGCACCCACCACAAAGTATTTCACGGAATCGTAGCTGTGCTCGTGCGCGCGGCGCAGCATGCCGCGGGCAAAGGTGGGGGTGGTCATCATGAGCGTACACTTGTACTTCTCCACCAGCTCGTTGAGTTTCTTGTGCTCCAGCGGAGAGGGGTAAGTGACCGCGCCGAAACCGTACACCAGCGGCAGGAAAATGCCGCCCGTCAACCCGAAACTGTGGAAGATGGGCAGACTGCACAGGAAGTTATCACCGGGTGTCAGGTCAATCTTGGAGAGCAGCTGCGTGCAGTTGGCCAGAATCATGCGGTGCGTCATGGGTACACCCTTAGGCTCACCCGAAGAACCGCTGGTGAACAGCAGAGCCACCTCGTCGTCGCCCTTGCGGGCATCCAGCCCGAAGGTGGCGGCCACCACAGGCATGGGCGCCAACTTGGCAAAAGCCACCCACGTGGCAATCTTGGCCATGCCGATGGCCTTGAGCGTCTTGTCCAAGTGGATGATGCTTTCACCGCTCGGCCACGGGAACTGAGGCAGCTTGGACATGAAGGTGCGGGCGGTGATAAAGTGCTTGATACCGCTTTGGCGCACAATGCTGGCAAACGCGCTGTCGGAGGACGTATAATTCACGTTCACAGGCACAATACCCGCCAGCATACAGGCCAGGTTGGCAATCATACCGCCCTTGCCGGGGGGCAGAATGATGCCCAGACGCTGCTCCTTCACGTTGTCACGCAGCCAGCGTGCCAAGGCCATGGCCACACCCAGCAGCTTGCTGTAGTTGATGGTGGTTTCATCCAAGCCGTCCGTCAGGTTGCAGTTGCCGTTCTTTCGCATGTTTTCCACCACCACGCGCGTCACCGAGCGGGAGAGGATGGGCTGGGCGCTGTACAGCTCGGAGTCGCACTCCATCCACGCTTCCAACAGACGGTCGCCCGTGCGGGGGCCGGATTCCAAACGCGGCAGGAAACGGATTTCCGCGCGGTCGTAGCGGGTCTTGTTGGTAAAGGTTCGCAGCGTGCCGTTGCAGTAGGTACCCACAAAGATGGGTACGGGGGAGATGTGCAGGGCAGCCAGCTGCATCATGAACGGCATGGGCATGTCGGACAGCGTGCCGATGTTCTGCACGGGGTGACCGGGTACAAAAAGGATATCGAGCTTTTGCGCCAGCACGGAGAGCAGCCGCTCGCGCAGTTCGCGGCTGTTCGTGCTGCGGAAATCAAAGGAGAGCACGGCATTCGGCGAGGCGTTGATGAGCTTCATCATCTCCGACTCGGGCAGGAAGGATTTTTCAATCAAGAAGCAGACACGTTTCCTGCCGCCCAACGACTTCACCACGGCGGCGAGGGTGCGGGCATCCAGACGGTTCGGGATGTAGAATGCGGGGGCGGCGCTGCGTGTATCTTCGCCGCTGATGCGTATGCTTGCCATGTAGCCTATCATAGCAGATGGCAAAAGAAAGTCAACAAATAAGCACCTTTTGTGAACAAAGAATATTCATAGTTTCACGTTTGATGAAGTCGGGTTAAGATGATGAAGCGCCCGCCGCTTTTCATCACAACTTGCCCCCCAAAACGGCATGGTTGATAATCATCAAACATTAAATTTCGCGCGTCAAACATTCATTTCCCGCCCAACTCGCGCAGCACCTGAATCAGCTCGGCATCGCCGCGTTTTTCGGCAAGGTCGAGCGGGGTTTCACCCGCATCATTCACGGCGTTCACATCGGCACCCGCCGCCACGAGCACACGGATATTCTCCGCATAACCCGCCAACAGCTTGCGGCACTTACGCTCACATTCTTCGGGGTCACCTTCATACGGCATGCCTGTTTCAGGCTCCGCCAGCGCGGCGGCGTGCAGGGCGGTGTTGCCCTTCCTGCAACGGACGGTGGCATCCGCCCCGTGAGCCAGCAGCAGACGCATCAGATCGCTAAAGCCCCACTTTGCGGCATAGCAGAGCGGGGTATCACCCCATACGGAGGGCTGATTGATATCCACCCCCGCATCCATAAGCATTTGCATGTAATCTGTCTTGCTGTGGAGCCCCCCTTTATCACGGAAATAATACCGCAGAACCGTTACCCACGGCGTGCCGTTCTCCACATAAGCATCATGGCGGGTCGGGTCAAACCCTGCATCCAGCATGCGCTTCACCTCGGCGGCATCATCCTGCTGCATGGCATGCAAAAAAGCCTCACTTTCCCGCCCGAAAGCGGTTTGCTCCCGCACCACGGCGGCGGCTTGTTTCCAAGGGTTCCCATCGGGCAGAGCCTCGGTAAGCTCCATAAATTGTTCGGGGCTAAAATCCCACAACTCCGGCAGAGCCTCATCGGGGTGCATCCAGCAAAGCATCCCTTTCGGGAAATACGCCTGAACATCACCGCTGAACAACCCGCTGTTGCAGAGCCGTTGCACCGTTGACCCCACCTCGGCCTCCGCACCAATCGCCGCGCGCACCCGCGCCGTCACCATCACGGGCATGCGCTGCCCCTCCGCCGCAGGGCGCGCTTCCACGGACACCAGCTCCCACAACACCCACGGGCGGCAGCTCGCCTGTTCCCCCACCGTCTCTACGCTACCACCGCTCGCGGGGTACACCTCAAACT
>JAZLFB010000296.1:0-4536 GCA_045615585.1 Akkermansia sp. | reverse complement strand
ACGTGGCGCCCGTGGCGCCCGTTGTCGAACAGGGCATCCACCGCTTCCTGGAGCATGCGCATTTCATTGCGCTTGATGACCTCCGGGGTCTGGAGGGCGGCGAGCTCCTTGAGACGGTTGTTGCGGTTGATGACGCGGCGGTACAGGTCGTTCAAATCGCTGGTGGCGAAACGGCCGCCGGGCAGCGGAACGAGCGGGCGCAGGTCCGGGGGGATGACGGGCAGCACAGTGAGCACCATCCACTCCGGGCGGGTGCCGCTGCTCTTGAAGCCCTGGGCAAGCTGCAGGCGCTTGGCAATCTTGCGCTTGGTCTGCTTGGAGTTGGTCTTCTCCATCTCCTGCTTGAGCTGGTCGATGAGGGCGTCCAGGTCCGTGGTGGCCAGCAGCTTCTGGATGGCCTCCGCACCCATGCCCACTTCCGGGGCGTCGTCCTCGCCGTAGTCGTCCACCAGGTCCTCGTATTCCTCCTCGGAGAGGATGGTGCCGCGCTCCACGCCGTTGATGCCGCGCGGGTCGATGACGATGTAGTCGTCATAGTAGATGACGCGCTCCAGGTCGCGGGAGGTGAGGTCCAGCATGAGGCCGATGCGGCTGGGCATGCACTTGTAGAACCAGATGTGGGTGACGGGCACGGCGAGGGTGATGTGGCCCATGCGGACGCGGCGTACGCGGGAGGAGGTGACCTCCACGCCGCAGCGGTCGCAGATCATGCCCTTGTTCTTGGCGCGCTTGTAGCGGCCGCAGGAGCATTCCATATCGCGCGTGGGTCCGAAGATGCGCTCGCAGAAGAGGCCGCCCTTCTCCGGCTTGAACGTGCGGTAGTTGATGGTTTCCGGGTTCTTGACCTCACCGCTGGACCACTTGAGGATGTCCTCCGGGCTGGCCACGGTGATGCAAACCTGGTCGAAGTTCTTGGGCTTCTCGTTGTTAAGGTCGATATAAGACATAACGTTTGTAGGGGTTCGGGGTTCTGGTTTACATCTCGGAATCTTCTTCCTCGTCGTCCGTCACGGAAGTGTCGTCCGTTTCGTCCGCATCATCGTCCGCATCGTCGTTCACGAAGATATCGGCGCCTTCCATGGCCTCGGTGACCAGGTCGTCGTCCATACCGTCGCCGGCAAGCAGGGCAAAGTAGTCGTCCACGCTGCGCGGTGCATTCTCGCGGTCCTTCTGCTCCGTGGGCTGCACGTTGAGGCAGAGGGCCTGCATTTCCTTGATGAGCACGTTGAAGGATTCCGGCGTGCCGGCCTCCAGCGAGTTGTCACCCTTCACAATGTTCTCATAGATGCGCGTGCGTCCCTGCACATCGTCGGACTTGACGGTGAGCAGCTCTTGCAGCGTGTACGCGGCACCGTATGCCTCCATGGCCCACACTTCCATTTCGCCGAAGCGCTGGCCGCCGTGCTGCGCCTTGCCGCCCAGCGGCTGCTGGGTAACGAGGGAGTAGGTACCCACGGCGCGGGCGTGCACCTTGTCTGCCACCAGGTGGTTGAGCTTGAGCATGTAGGTGTAGCCCACCACCACGGGGTAGTGGAAGTATTCACCCGTGAGACCGTCGATGAGGCGGCTCTTGCCGGCGGTGGTGCCGTCCTGGCCGTCGCCCACCCAGGAGAAGCCGTCCACCTTCTTGGCCTGGCTCATGTATTCCCAAATCTTCTTTTCCTCGATGCCGTCGAACACCGGGGTGGCCACCTTGAAGCCGAGGGCCTTGGCGGCCACGCCCAAGTGTGCTTCCAGCACCTGGCCCACGTTCATTCGGGAAGGCACGCCCAGGGGGTTGAGGATGATGTCAACCGGGGTGCCGTCCTCCAGGTAGGGCATATCCTCCACCGGGAGCACGCGGGAGCAGACGCCCTTGTTACCGTGGCGGCCTGCCATCTTGTCACCCACGCCAAGCTTGCGCTTGGTGGCAATGTAGACCTTCACCTCCGTGACAACGCCGGGATCCATCTCCGCGCCGGCCTCAATCTGGTCGAGCCTGCGGTCGCGTTCCTCGTCGAGGTCGGCGAAGCGTGCCTCGAAGCTGTTGATGATTTCAAAGATCTGGTTGCGCACGGGGCTCTCGTTCATCTCGATCTGGTCGTGATGGACAGCGAGCTTGCGCAGGAGGGTCTTGGTGATCTTGCGGTTGGCGGGAATGATGATTTCATTCGTGCCGGCGCGGGTGACCTCCAGCGGAATCTTCTCGCCCAGCAGGCGGTCGGAGAGCTTGCTGGTGAGCTGCTCGATGAGGTTGTCGCGGTTCTTCTGGTATTCCGTGTCCAGCTTCTTGCGCTGCTTCTGGCTCTCCTTCTCCACGTCCACGGGGGGCGTGCCGGGAGCGGAGGAGCGCACCACGCGCACATCCATGACCACGCCGGTGGTTCCCGGCGGCACGCGCAGGGAGGTGTCCTTCACATCCGCCGCCTTCTCGCCGAAGATGGCGCGCAGCAGGCGTTCCTCCGGGGCAAGGTCGGTCTCGCTCTTGGGCGTGATCTTGCCCACCAGGATATCGCCGGGCTTCACCTCTGCGCCAATGCGGACCACGCCGTCGCTGCCGAGGTTCTTGAGGGCGTCGTCGCCCACGTTGGGGATATCGCGGGTGATTTCCTCCGGGCCGAGCTTGGTGTCGCGTGCCTTCTCCTCGAATTCCTCGATGTGGATGGAGGTGTAGGCATCTTCCTGCACCAGGCGCTCGGAGATGATGATGGCGTCCTCGAAGTTGTAGCCGTACCAGGACATGTAGGCCACCAGCACGTTGCGGCCAAGCGCCAGTTCACCGCCGTCCGTGCAGGGCCCGTCCGCCAGCACATCGCCGGCCTTGATCTTCTGGCCGCGGGAAACGATGGGCTTCTGGTTGATGCAGGTGGAGGCGTTGGAGCGCATGAACTTGCGCAGCTGGTAGACGTAGATGCCCTTGTCGGGGTCCGTCTTCACGCTTTCCGGCTCGCTGAGCCAGGTGTTGGGGGAGACGGGCAGCTCGCCGTCCGGCGTGGTGACCACGTACTCGGCGGTGGCGGAAGCCACAATGCCGGGAGCCTTGGCCACAACCACGGAGCCGGAGTCGCGGGCGCACTTGGCCTCAATGCCGGTGCCCACGAGCGGAGCCTGGTTCACCATCAGCGGCACGCCCTGGCGCTGCATGTTGGCGCCCATGAGTGCACGGTTGGCGTCATCGTGCTCCAGGAAGGGAATAAGGCCGGCGGCAATGGAGATAATCTGCTTGGGGGAGACATCCATGTACTCCACGCGGGAGGGATCCACCTCCACGAATTCACCGTGCTCGCGCGCGGTGACGCGGGACTTCACGAAGTGACCCTTGCCGTTGTCCTCGTCCAGCTCGTTGTTGGCCTGGGCAATCAGGTGGTACTCCTCCTTGTCTGCGGTAAGGTACTCCACCTCGTTGGTGACGATGGTTTCCGGCTTCTTGCCCTTCTTTTCGATGTGCTTGATGCGGCGGAAGGGAGTCTCGATGAAGCCGTACTCGTCAATGCGGGCGTAGGTGCAGAGGGAGTTGATGAGGCCGATGTTGGGGCCTTCCGGGGTCTCGATGGGGCAGATGCGGCCGTAGTGGGAGGGATGCACGTCTCGCACCTCGAATCCGGCGCGGTCGCGGTTGAGGCCGCCCGGGCCCAGAGCGGAGAGGCGGCGCTTGTGCGTGAGCTCGGCCAGCGGGTTGATCTGGTCCATGAACTGGGAGAGCTGGCTGCGGCCGAAGAAATCACGCACCACGGCGCTGAGCGCCTTGGGGTTGATGAGCTTGCTGGGCGTGATGTCGTTCTTGCTGGTATCGCACAGGGTCATGCGCTCCTTCACCAGGCGCTCCGTGCGGGCCAGGCCCACGCGGCACTGGTTGGAGATGAGCTCGCCCACGGCACGCACGCGGCGGTTGCCCAGGTGGTCGATGTCGTCCACCTGGCCTTCTCCGTGGCGGAGGCGCAGCAGGTACTTGAGCGCGGACAGGAAGTCGATGGGCTGGATGAGGCGCTGGTCCTCCGGCACGTCCAGGCCGAGCTTCTGGTTGATCTTGTAGCGGCCCACGCGGGTGAGGTCGTAGCGCTTGGGGTCCTTGAAGAGGCGGTCCAGCGCGGTGGTGGCCTGCTGCACGGTGGGCGGATCGCCCGGGCGGAACTTGCGGAAGATTTCCTTCAGCGCGGATTCGCGGTCGTAGGCCAGGTCCTTCTTGAGGGTCTTGACGAGGATTTCATCCTCGCGCTGGTCGATGACCTCGATCTGCTTGATGCCGAGCTCCTGCATCTTGCGGATGGTGGCAGTGCTGAGCGGCTCGTACGCCTTGGAAATGATGGTGGCCTTGCGCTCGTCCTTGTCGGAGCCGTAGGTCACGTCCTCAAAGGGCACCAGGTACTCCAGCTCGTCTCCGGAAACGCTGGAGAGCTTGAGCTTCTGGATGGTGTAGAACTGCTCCACAATCTGGCGGTCCGTTTCATAGCCCAGATAGCGCAGGAACGTGGTGGCCAGGAACTTGCGGCGGCGGCGGCGGCGGTCCAGGAACACGTACATCAGGTCGCTCGTGTCGAACTGCACTTCCAGCCAGGA
>JAZLFB010000295.1:0-3106 GCA_045615585.1 Akkermansia sp. | reverse complement strand
GCAGGTTGGGGCGCGTTTGCTGCTGCTGCGCAAATGCGCTCCCGAGGAAAAGGAGCGTGGCCGTGGCGGCAATGGCTGGGCGTATTCTCATAGCGCCAAACACCCTACCACAAAGCCCCCGCCAAGTCAAAGCAAAAAGCCGTGGCGGATGCCTATTTTGGCGCGAATCTGCTTTCCCTGGACGCCTGGCACCGGTTTTTGAAAATATGATTTGCCGGCCAAGTCGCACGCACATCTTCTGGTGTGTTTGCCGACAAAATTTCAGGTGCTCGACTTCCAATTTATGAGATTTTCTGCTTCCAGCACAACAATGCATTGCACAGGGTAAGTTAAGCGTTTAGGCTCACAGATGGCGCTGTCTCTGCCTGACCGGGCATGTGAGCACTTTTCACTTGACTACCCATTGCTATTGGGTATACTCTGCCAGTCGGGCGCGTATGACGATGAGAGACAAGAAGTTCATGACTGCCTTGTGCTGCATAGTTGCAGCCTTGTTGCTTTGGGGGGCTCTTGTGGTGTGTCCTGAATTTCCAGGGGCCCCCACGAACGATACGCTCAACCAACTGGAGCAGGTTCATAACAACTGCATCAACAATTGGAAGCCGGCCTTGTATGCATATCTTTTAATGTTGGGCGAATATATGTTCCCTGCGGGTGGAATTAAATTGGGATATCTGGCCCAATGCTCGCTCTTTGCCATAGGGTTCGGGTTAATTGTGCTGAGCCTTTGCCGCGTGTCGTTGAAATATTTGCTTTTGCTATTGCTTCTACCATTTTTCGGCGCCAAGGGATGCATGCTCACTGCTGTTGGGAATGATGCCATGGCCGCATCGTGCTATGTCTCATTTATTGGATGTGTTATGATTTCCAGAGTTGCCGGAAGTAAATTTTGGCGTGTTGCCGTATTGATTGCAGGTATTGCCATCTTATGGTACGGAATGGCGATGAGGCACAATTCAATTTTTGCCGTTGCGGCCCTTCTTGCCTGGTCCTTCTGGAGTTTGTCCCATACTCTCAAGAGAGCGCTGTGCCTGTCAGTTGCAACAGTTTCTTTCTTCCTAATTCTCAATTTCTCGGTGTTAAATATTTGTCATGTAGAGAAGGCGTATCCGTTGAAATCCCCATTTGCTGACGATTTGGTGAATATTTCCATCCTCAAAGGCGAATGGGACTCGTTTTGCATTGATAAACAAAAGAGAGCAAACCACATGCTAGAAGCCCCGAACAAAGTTGCAAAAATTGCACCTGATGTTTGCAATTTCTATCAAAGCGGGTTATTGCCATATGAAAATATCAAGGATTCTGTGGAACGGGAGCATGATTATGAGGAATACAAGGAGGCTTGGGTGCGCTGCATTACGGATAATCCGTTGAAATATATCACTCTAAAGGTTTACTTTTTCCATCAGTTCCTTATGGCTGGAAGAAGTATACCCCAGTTGGATGCCTGCATTGAGGCGGCGTATCCTGGCGCGAGAGTAAGGAACAACATGACCTGTGGGGCATGGAGTTATTGGTGCAACCGCCTATTTGCATTCAATGCCCTGCTGCCGCTGGTATCATACCTGGCTCTCTTGTTTATGTTGTACAAGATTGCCGTTAAAAAAGTAGAATATGGGGTTCCTGTCTATGACGCCTTGTTTATCTTGTCTGCGAATTTCCTTTATACAATGACCTTCTCTATATTCACTCTGTCAGCAACGGAAGAGCGCTACTATGTTATAATCTCTTCTTTGAGCCTTATCGGCACAGCGTTGCTTGTATTGGGAATAGTGGACAAAAGATTCAACAATAACACTACGAAGCAATTATGATGGAAGAATGCGCAGTTCTAATTCCTTGCTACAATGAGGAGCTTACCATCGGGAAAGTGGTTCGAGACTTTCGCACCTACCTACCCAATGCAACTGTTTATGTATACGATAACAATTCGATAGACAGGACTGCAGAGGTGGCGAGGGAGGCTGGAGCCGTGGTGAGACCGGCAGTAAACCAAGGTAAGGGGAATGTGGTTCGCAAAATGTTCCAAGATATAGATGCAAGATGCTATGTTATGGTGGATGGCGATGACACATACCCTGCCGCAGATGCACCCCAGATGGTCGAAAAAGTATTGCGGGACGGTTATGACATGGTGGTAGGGGATCGCTTGTCATCTACCTACTTCCAAGAAAACAAGCGTCATTTCCATAATTTTGGCAATGATTTGGTTCGCAAGTCCGTGAATATGCTGTTCCATGCCGATATTAAGGATATCATGACAGGGTACAGGGCCTTCAGCTACGATTTTGTAAAGACCTACCCGGTGGTATACGAGGGGTTCGAAATAGAAACAGACATGAGCATTCATGCCGTTGACAAAAGGTTGGCGATATACAACCATGTCATTCAGTACAAGGATCGCCCGGAGGGGAGCATTTCCAAGTTGAACACGTACACCGACGGATTTAAGGTCTTGCTGACGATATTTAATCTGTTCCGCCTATACAAGCCATTTGTATTCTTTACTATTCTGGCGGCGGTGTTGGCACTTATTTCGGCTGTGTTTTTTATTCCCGTGTTGCACACGTATATCACGGAGGGTGTGGTTCCTCATTTCCCCACTCTGATAGTGTGCGGGTTTACGGCTACGGCAGCGTTGATTTCCTTCTTCTCCGGGTTGATGCTGCATTCAGTGGCACAGGCCAACAGACAAAATTTCGAAAACCTGCTCAAATTGTTTCGCAGCAATAGAGTACACAAAGCATAAGCGGGAGGGGTGCTGCTTGGTATGCGGCTCAGCGGAGTGAGAGGCAGTGCTTTGTTTGCGTGAGCTCGCTTATGAGAGCTCGATTAAGGGCATCCATACTACTGCGGCTGTGGAATCGGGCGATGGAACCGGTCATGTAGTCGAGCGCCAGGTATGAGGTGACAGCGCTGGAAAGTGTGCAGCC
This sequence comes from Akkermansia sp., assembly GCA_045615585.1. Taxonomy (GTDB): domain Bacteria; phylum Verrucomicrobiota; class Verrucomicrobiia; order Verrucomicrobiales; family Akkermansiaceae; genus Akkermansia. Next base: position 173 of record JAZLFB010000295.1, on the reverse strand, counting down.
TTCAGGGATTGATAGTGGACAGCGGGTGCAGCGTTCGGGAGGGCTCGCTCTGCGCGTTCTCAAACCGGCCGCGTATGGTGGAGCGACGGCAAGGGGCTGTGCATGTTCAGCAAGCAGCCGGAGCGAGGCAAGCCCAAGCGAAGGCGTGTGGGAGGGACTTTGCTGGCAAAATT
>JAZLFB010000294.1:0-3712 GCA_045615585.1 Akkermansia sp. | reverse complement strand
CGGTGAAGTCGAACACCAGGGTACCGGCACTGCCGGAGATTTGGGCCATCTGGCACATGCTGGCGAAGTCCAGGTTGAGCACCTTGTCGTTTTCAAACGTCATGGTGGAATCCGGGGTGCCGGTCATGGTCAGCATCTTCTGGGCCTCTGCGGGAACCACGCCGTCATCGGCGCGTTCCGCGTTGACGCTGCTCATCTCCTGCACCACCTTTTGGCTGATAATCAGGTTGCCTACGTTGCCACCTTCGGGGTCTGCACCATACACAATGGTGTCGGCTGCGAGCACCAGGTTTTCAATCTGCAGGGAGGCATCTTTCCCCAGAACCGCCACATCTGCGCCGTCAACACGGGTCACAGGCTGTGTACCTGCCGTACCGGCAATGATTGCCTGTTCGTTGGCAGACCGCATTGTGACACCGCGGGTGATTTGGGCGTTGTCCGTGGCGGCGGTGCTGGTGGAAATGGTGGCCATGTCATCACCATCCGTGTTCTGGATGCTGAGACTGGCACCTGCCTTCACCTCCACGGTCTGTGATATTTCCGTCGTGTTGTGCAGCGTGGCAGCGGCATTGGTCTCCACGGTCAGGGTATCGGCCGTGATGCCGCCGTTGAAGGTGGCGGAGGCCTCATCGGCATCGTCGTCCACGGCCACGGTGATTTCCAGGGAACCCTGGCCGTTGTACTTGGAGATGTTGCTGTTCACCTGCATGTCCGTGCCGGTGTACAGGAGGTTCATATCACCCGTGCCGTACACCACGGCATTGCCGTTCACGGTCTTCAAATCACCACCGTAGGTCACATCCAGCGTGCCGGCACTGGCCAACACGTCCGCGTTCTGGATGGTGGCGTTCTCATGCTCAGAAGATACTGTATCCGCATCCAACAGGAAGCCGAGCGACACGGTAGAACCTGCGGCAGACTGGGCGAAGGTGCCCGTCCACCCGGAGGTGTCGCCGGTCATCTCCAGCGTGAAGTTGCCGGTCTGGGCATGGTTGATACGGGCGCCCGTGCCATTCACCGTGTTGGTCCACTTCAGGTTCGCGTTGCCCTCCGTCAGCGTGATGGCGGGATCACCCTGCACGCCCGTACCCGTCAGCAGGATGCGCGCATCGCTCACCATCGGGGTATCTCCCGTATCCTTGAAGGAGCCGGTCCACTGGTCGAACTCAATCTCGGAGGCTGCATCGCCGCTGCCCACGGAAAGCGGATCGGTGTCCACACCCTCCGCAGAGCCGATGAGCTTCACCGTGCCCGTCCAGTGGGCTATACCGGCTGTCTCTTCATCGAGCAGGCTCACGTTCTCGCCCAGCGTGCCGCGGTTCTCTATCTGGTAGATACCCGTGCCGGCTATCTTCATCTGCCCATCCACGCCGGCGTAGTCCTCGCTGCAGCACAGAAGTATGCGCTCTGGATCCTTCTCTCCGGGAATACCGGGAAGAGTGGTAATGTTCACCACGCCTACCGTGCCTTCCGTCACATGGAACAGGTCCGCATGCTGGCCCTGCACATCCACGGTGATGGAACCATGCACAGCCGCGTCCTTGTTGTAGTCCGTCTGGTCGAACACCACGCTCTCCAGCTGGGCTGTCTGGCCTCCGCCCTTGGATGCTTCAATAACATCGCTCAGCGTCACGAAGTCCGCTTCGCGGCTACTCGGGGAGCCTGTCACGTAGTTGTCACGCACGTAGTAGGTGGAGTAGGCGGGAGCCATCGTATCCAGGTAGCCGTAGCCGGCAAACTCGCCTGTGGTCTGGATTGTCAGCGGGGCGGCGGCGTCTCGGTGCGTCACGGTCACGTTGGCGGCCGTCAGGGTGGCGCCCTCGGCGAGGTCGAACACCTTCACATACTGTTGGCCACCCTCCAGGAAGCCGCTGTGTGATGCCGTCTTGTCTCCGGAGCGCGCCTCAAGGTAGTCGGCGTTGCCCATGTTCTCCTCCAGCGTCAAGGCATCCGCGTTGATGCTGCCGCCCGTGGTGGTGTCAACCGTGTAGCTGCCGTTTTCTGTGATGTCGATGGCGTGTCCTAGCGTCAGCACCTTGCCGTCGCCGATATCCAGCGTGCCGCCGCTCACCGTGCCGCCGTCCACATATCCGCCGGCGTTGAAGTTCGCCGAGCCGCCGAGCTGTGACAGCGTTGACACCGTGGCATAGCCGTTCAAATCAGCCGCGCCATCCATCATGTACAGGGAGTCGGCATTCGTCACGCCGCTCACCACAAGATGCGCGGGGGTCTCACCTTCACCGTCACCCACCACGATGGTGCCCTCTGCCGGGCCGCCTGCATTGTAGCTGGCAATGGTCACCGTGGCATCATTCTGCACATCGAACACGGAATCCGCGCCGGCGGTAACGGTGTCGGTCACGTAGCTCATAACGTCACCATCATAACTGGTAAACTGAATAACGGCCGCGTCTTCATCTTCCGCGCTCTCCAGGGTCACAACACCCAGGGAGCCGCCGCCGGAGAATGTAGCACTGGCACCGGCCTTCACCGTGGTGGTATCTGTGATGGCCACCTCGCCGCCCAGCTGCGTATCCATGGCGCCAAGCTCCATGGTGCGCTGTTGCAGATTAGCAAGCTGCTCGATGGTTATATTCTGCCCCACTGTTTCAAACGAACCGTTACCCTGTACGGGAAGCATATTAACCATACTTCCAGACGCCTCAGCTTCGCCAAACTGGAGGAAACCTTCGTTGTGAATGGTCTTGTCACCATATACAAAATCGGGTACAATTCGCGGGGTAGACAAGACAAGCGTTGCGCCCTTGCGATTCATCACTTCGCCGATAAAAAGTAAGCTGGAATCCGGATTCGCCAGCCGCATGTTCTCGGTGGTGAGGCGCATGGTACCCGAGTTGTCCAGGTGGGACAGCGCACCATCAATCGAGTGGGTGATGCCGCCATCGAACTCCACGTTAAACTCGCCTTCGTTGTTGACGGAGTATGTTGACCAGTGGTTTATGTCTTCCATGGTGGCCAAGGCGCCCTTGCAGATGTGCGTCACCGTGTTTTGGCCTCCTTCGACCGAAACTGCTTTAAAGTGAGCTTTTGCGCCGTCTCTCACCACAAAGTTGGAAAGTTGGTTGGCGTCGTTCGATACATAGAACTGGGCAACATCACCATTCTTGTTTTCGAATGTGTACTCTCCATTGGCAATGATGAAGTCATGAAGCTGTGCACCGAGGCTTTCCCCCGACTGCTTGGTTGTAAACTTGAGTTTCGTAACATCAATCACCTCATCGCCGCTTTCTCCGGCATCCAGGAAATATGCAGAGTAGGCATAGGCCTCATCTTGGGTTTGCCGGTTGACGAAATGGGTACTCTCGCCCGCTGCGTTCTTCCAATTGGTATCCGTGGTGTTCCACTCCGTTACTTTGGTGACCTCGGAGGGCTGCCAGTAGAAGCCGGGCGTTGCCTCGTTCACTTCCAGAATCAGCTGCTTAATAGTCGGGTCGCTGTCGCTGGCGCGGTAATGCAGGGAGATGAGGGCATCCGGGGAAAGGGTGAAGTCTTCCGCCAGATTGAGGTTCGTCATGGAAATGAACTGCACCAAATCGCGGCCAAGGGGAGTTTCCTTGCTCGGATTGTAGATATCCGTTTCCGAACCCTCGATTTCACCCACTGTCGCCAGCACATAGTTGCCGTAGCCTGTAACCTCAATGTTGGAGAGGTCTATGGCAGAGTTCGTGGTCAGGTACAATTTGTCGACCGT
>JAZLFB010000293.1:0-2578 GCA_045615585.1 Akkermansia sp. | reverse complement strand
TACTGCGGCGCAGAGGCCCAGGCCGCCGGCCTGAAGGCGGGCGACCTCATCCGCGACCTCGCCCCCATCGTGGGCGGCAAGGGCGGCGGCAAGGCGGATATGGCCCGCGGCTCCGGCAAAAACCGTGCCGCCATGGAAGAGCTTTTGGAGAAAGTGCACGAATTGCTTTGACAGGTGGCAGGGTAAAGTCTAGAATGACAATCATCTCGCCATGGCTACTCTATTCCCTATGAAACCGAACCACCTCGCCGCTCCTTTCCTGAAGTGGGCGGGAGGGAAGCGGCAGCTTGTGCCGGAGCTGAAAAAACACCTGCCAGAAAGCAAAGACATCAAGACCTACATTGAGCCTTTCATCGGTGGCGGGGCTATGCTGTTCGCATTGCAACCCTCCCGTGCCGTCATTAGCGACAGCAATTCCGAACTTATCAATGTTTATCAGACAATAAAGGATTCGCCCAAATTTCTCATGGATGCGCTGGAGCGACATCCCAACACCTCCGAGCACTATTACGAGGTCCGTGAACTAGACCGCAGCGAATCTTATGCGTCCGCACCTCCTGTGGAGCGCGCGGCTCGTTTCATTTTCCTTAACAAGACGTGTTTCAACGGCCTATTCCGAGTAAACGCTCAAGGATTCTTCAACGTCCCCTACGGCTACTACAAGAATCCGCAGTACCATGAGTACTCTAAAATCATGGCCGTTTCCGCATATTTGAAGAAGAACGATGTGACCATCTCCATGGGAGATTTTTCCCATACTTTCGCCTATGCAAACAAAGGCGCGTTCTTCTATTTGGATCCTCCCTACGCCCCGATCACCCCGACATCAAGCTTCACGGGGTACACCTCATCTGGGTTTTCAAAGGAGGAGCAAGTGCGCCTCCGCAATTTCTGCAGGGAATTGAACGATAAAGGCGCTCTTTTCATGCTCTCCAACTCCAACAGCCCCCTTATTCGGGAGCTGTACGATGGTTTTAACATCAGGCTGGTCACTGCCCAACGGCATATTGCCGCACAGGCGGAAAAACGCGGTATCGTGGAAGAGGTTGTCGTTACCAACTACGCATAGCATGGAAAACCTGACGGACAGGGAATGGGAAAGGATTTTCAAAGAGCACGGGCTGGACGAAAAGCTTCGCTGTTCCGACTCCGCGGTGATTGATGCGAAAACCATCAACAAGTACCGGGAGTGCAGGCTGATGACCAAATTCGACCATTCCAGCACATTGCCAAATGCATTCAGGGAGCACAATGTAAATATCCTGCCCATCTCACGGTCAGAATTCCTTATCGGGAAATTCAATGCATACGGAGATGTTGGCGCTATCCAGAAAAAACCGCAGTACATGCCTATACGGGATAATCTCGTGACATTGCCCAGCACGCCGGAAAAAATCACGAGCGAACAAACGGCTATTGCCTGTGCCCATGCTGCTGGCATACTAAGCGATTTCACCCAAGAGGAGTCCGATGCAATGTTGCCGACATTGTCCGGAAGAGTGGGGAGCGGTGATTTCCGATTTCGGATTCGCGGAGTTGGCGAAACCGCCGTTCATGACGTATCCGTGAGCAAGGCGCAAATGGAAATAGACGCCGTTTACGAGACCCCTGAAGCCATTTACCTGATCGAAGCTAAAAACCACGATTGCAAAGACTTCATCATTCGGCAGCTGTATTACCCCTATCGTTATCTCTGCAATCTTCGCAATCCCGGGAAGAAAATCATTCCTATTTTCATGAAATATGTGAATGGCACCTGCCACTTGTATCAATACAGGTTTAACAGCATTGACGAACTTGACTCCATGGAGTACGTGCGCGGGGCAGCGTATACTTTCATCGAACAAAAGATAACGGCAAACGACATGGACGACTTGCTGAAGGTGCAGACAACAGGTGAACCGGACGCTCCTTTCCCGCAGGCTGACACTCTGAGCAGGGTGGAAGATATTTTGAACGGACTGAGTACCGGCAGCGGCTCGTTGTCGTACCAAGATATCATCGACTTGAACATGGACTTCACGCCGCGCCAAGCAGACTACTACATCAACGCCGGCAAATACCTTGGCCTATATAGCAAGGAGCAGGACAAGAACATTTGCCTCTCCGAGACAGGGAAACGGATTCAGGAGCTGCCCTATCGCGAGAGAAAGCTGGCGATTGCCACGCGCATTCTATCAACTCCTGTCTTCTCTGAATGCTACCGCAAGCTCATACAAAACGGTGGTGTTGAGATACAAGATGATGATATCATCTCAGCTTTGGCCAAGCATCGTCCCGATCTCAACGAGACTACTGCGGGCCGCAGGGCACAAACTGTCAAAACATGGCTCAAATGGATAACCGACCTCGTAGATGAATAACAACCTCTAACCCCAAACAACCATCATGTCACCGAATCCTCCCGTATACCCGGACGAACCCAAGATTCCCGTGTTGCCCAACATGCTGACAGCAGGCAATCTGCTGTGCGGCTTCTTCTCCATCCTCACCATCTTCAAGGGCATGAAATGCCCGGACGGCACGGAGGAAGCCTTCATGTACTACCAGCAGGCCACATACTTCATCTTCGCCGCCT
>JAZLFB010000292.1:0-53654 GCA_045615585.1 Akkermansia sp. | reverse complement strand
AAACCGCCCTGTCCGAAGAGTTCAGCGGGTTCACACATGGCACCGCTGGTGAATGCGGTTTCCTCTTGCAGCGTCAGGTCAAAGCCGCTGCATTGCGGGGTGCGCAGATGGTCGTACACCTCGCTCGGGAAGGGCGATTGCGGCAGCAAGCCCGCCAAGGCTTGGTAAAATTGCGCCAAGCCGCGTGCGCTGGCCACACCGCCCTTGGCGGGGCAACCGATTTGCCATGCGGCGGGTTGGCTCATCTCCTGCGGGCTGTCAGGTCCGAGAATGCTGTGAAAGGCGCGGTGAACAGGCGATTGAGGGTCAAAAAACGCACGGAAGAAGGGGGTGGCGGGCAGCGGAGCACGGCGGCGGGCGTATTCCAACGCTGCGACCTGCGGCTCTGCATCGGCGGGCAAATGCCCGATGTAGAACGGCAGCGCCAACGGACGGCGCACACGCTCCTCCCAGAAATCGGAGACGCGCTGCCCTGTCAGCTCCGTCATCAGGATATCGACCATCGGACCGAAGGTGTGGGGGTGATAGCCGTGCTGCGGCGGCTGCCATGCGGGGCGCGTGGCTTCAATGGCGGCGCGGCACGCCTCTAAATCATCGATGGAGGCGGGGGTATCCAACGCCGCCAAGCCGCATTGATGGGAGAGCAGCTGCCCGATGGTGGCATGGGGCAGCGGGAAATTCGCCCAAAGCGCCCCTACCTCCAAATCAGGTGTTTGGCAACAGTCGTATAACGCCAGCAGCAGACAGGCGGCAGACGCCGCTTTGGTGGCGGAATACACAGGCACCAAGGTGTCGGGCGACCACGCCCCGCCGCGACCGTCACCGCCGCCGCACAGGTGCAGCATTTCCTGCCCGTTCTGCCACACGCACACCGCAGCACCCGCGCCTGCATCCGCAGCTTGGGCAGCCAAGTAATCGGCAAAGGTTGTAGACAAGGTGCTCATGCTTCGGGGGTGATTTCCACAACGTGCGCTGTTCCCTCCTCCACACGGAAATGCACTTCAAAGGGTTTCAGAATGAGATGGTAGACGCGCTGCGGGTCGCTTTGGTAGGCGGGGCGCGGGTCCTGTGCCAGCGTTTCGCGCAGGGCGGCAAGCCACGCGGCATCGGCCTTGGCGGGCAGCGGGCAGTCCACGGACACCTCCAGCATCACGCGCGGCGTTTCCTCGGTGAAGCCGCCCACGGCATCAGGCAGCGCATCGGCATAGGGAATGTAGGGTTTCACATCGTAAACAGGCGTGCCGTCCACCATATCCGCCCCCGATACCAGCAGCGTGCCGTCTGGCTCCACCGAAAGGAGCTTGACCACGGACAAGCCCAAACCATTGGGACGAAAGGGAGAGCGCGTGGCGAACACCCCCAGACGCGTGTTGCCGCCCAAACGCGGCGGGCGCACGGTGGGGTGCCACCCCTGCCCCTCATTCTTGTGAAAGCCCCAGATGAGCCAGAGATGCGAAAACGTTTCGATACCGCGCCAACATTCAGGCTGACGGAAATCAGGCTCGGGCACCAAGCGGCTCACCACGTGCGGGGCGAGATTCCCCTGACGCGGCACACCGAACTTTTCCGCAAAGGGGCTGCGGAGCATGGCCACGGGCTGCAACATGGCGGGCAAAGAAAAATCAGCGTTCCACCCCGAAGAAATCTTTCAGCACCTGCTTGTACACCCCCAGCTTGAAAGCGGGGAGACTGGAGAGGTCGAACTCCTGCGGCAACACCCACTTGTAGTCGCGGAACTCCTTGTGGTCGAGCCACGGTTCCGCCAAGTCGCTGTGCATGCGGCACAGAAAGTAGTGCTGCTCCTGCCCCGCATAGGCAATGCCGCGCTTGCGGAGCACACGCTCGCGCTCGGCGGGCGGGTAATCGTAGCGGTAGGGGCCGTGTTCGTCCACCACCTCGTATTCATTGGGGCGGAAGCCTGTTTCCTCCATCCCCTCGCGGCGAGCGGCATCCAAGGGGGCTTCACCATTCTTCACCCCGCCCTGCGGGAACTGCCATGCACCTGCGGGTTTCACGCGTTCGCAAATCAACACGCGACCATCGCTACGCTGGTAGATGATAGCGGCATTCGGGCGGTACAAGGCGTCTGTGGTGGATGTCATGGCTGTACAGGGAAAATCTAACACACCTGCCCCCTTTTGAAAAGAAAAATCATTAACAGATACGTTCACCTGCGGCATTCCGCTCACGCAGTTGCGGGTCATTATGCCTCACTTTACCATTGCAGCACGGGGGCGTAATTGCTATAATCAGCCGCGCATGAAATCACCACTCCTCATCCGTCTGTTAATCCCGGCCCTGCTCTTGGGCGCGGTTGTGGGCGGTATACAGATGTGGTTATACATCAATGACTTGGCTCAACCCGTGCTGACCCCCATCAATCAGGCCTATTCGGGGTATGCCAATCTACCCAAAAAAGCACAGGGTCTTCACTTGGCGCCTTTTACATTCAAGGGGTGGGACGGCGGAGAAATGCAGGCCGTTTTAGTGACGAAAGAAGGCGAAGAATCATCTCGCCAGCTAACGGTTATCGGTGATTTGACGCTCCACCCCGCACCCGATTTACACGCCATTGATTATGCGCTGGTCTGCGTCGATTGGGACCACGGCATTTGCTCTTCTCTGCCGCTGGCTGAATCGCTGACGGCAGCGGGTATACCCTGCGTGCTTTGGGACCCGCGAGGCATGAACAACCGCCGCCCCTATTGTACCCACGGTTTAAAAGAATCGCAGGATGTACCGCTGCTGCTCAATGCTCTTACCGAACGGACGGGCAAGAAAGATGCCGTCATCGTGGGTGTCGGTCAGGGGTATGGTGCGGCGTTGCTCCTACAGGCTGCGCCGGAGGAGCAACGGATTCGCGGGCTGGTATCGTTGGATGCCTATGCCTCTCTGCGAGAATCCGTGCAACGCACCTTTCTGCCGCAGTCGTTGTTCAGTCAGGTGACACTGGCCCTCATGGATTTGAAATTCAACAACACCGTGGGGTTGGACAGCTTTGATGTGGCCCCGGTAGAACGTGCCAGTGCCATTTCCCGCACAGTGCCGGTATTGGTCATCAATATGGAGCAGGACAACCCTGTGAGCAATCTGAAAGATGCTCTCACGATTTTCAAGAGGATGAAAAGCGACGCCCGCGAGGTGTGGACCCTGCGTAACGAACAGGACGCCCCCGACGCCGAAGAACGCACGGAAACATTTACCCAGGGCAGCGGCGAAAAAGCGCGCAAGGCAGAGGTGAAAGTGCGCCTGTTGAAAGATGCAGATGCCGTGATGACCGCCATGATTCACTGGTTGGATGAAACCGTTGTGCCTGCCGTGCGCGCACCCCGCGTTGCCGACCCTGACCGCCCCCTTCTTAACCCTGATGTAACCTTATGAGCCAAGAGGAAGCAACAGTCACCGTTCAACGCGCAGCGCGTGTCACTAACCGTCGCCGTGAAGGTTATGAACTGACCCGCCAGCGCAACATGATGCCTGTCATTCTGGGGGCCGGCACGGCGGCCTTCGTGCTGCATCTGGCTCTGTATATATGGGCACCGGAGTTGCTGGATATCAATTTTCACGAATTGCTGGAGGCTCCCAAGGTAGAAGATGAAATCATGCGCGTTGTGGTGCGTGAGCAACCCGAAGAGGAAATCAAAGAGGCAGAACAGCAGGAGGCACCCGAAGCCCCGCCCGAGCCGGAGGAAATTCCCCACGAGCCGCAGGAAATCGACCTACTGGACACACAAATGGAAGAGCTGACGCTGGCTCCGGGCAAAACGGAACTGGCGGTTCCCGAACCTGTTTTTGCGAAAGATGATGCCGAAAGTGCCGTCAGCGACATGGCACCGGCAGAGCTGGACCTTTCTGCCATGACACCCGATGTGGTGCCGCCCGAATCGCTACAAGTGGCAGAACCCACCCCGGTTAACAACAACAGCGTTATTGCCAACGCCATGGCCCAGCCGGAGGAGTTGGAAAACGCCGATGCTTTGGTAGACAGCGAGCTGCGCAAAACCGCCGCGGAGCAAAACTCAAAACTGCCCGCAGATACCCGCAGTCTGGCAGAGTTGATGGGCGTGGAAAATCTGGGGGCCAAGTCAGGCGTGGCACGCCTTGGGGCAGACTTGCTGTTCGGTTTCAATGAGTGCCAGCTGCGCAACTCTGCCCGACTCACGATGCTGCAACTGGCAGCTCTCATTCAAAAGAACCCCGACACATGGTTCCTGATTGAAGGTCACACCGACAGTTTGGGCGGTGATGACTACAACGCCCTGCTCGGGTTACAGCGCGCCGCCGCCGTGCGGGCATGGTTGATCAGCAACTCGGTGCCGGTAGAGCATGTCTACATCCGCTCCTGCGGCAACGGCAGCCCGCTGGTCAGCACCGGAGGCAGCAAAGAAGAACAGGCCATGAACCGCCGTGTGGAAATTCACATGCGTAAGCAGGGTGAGGAAGTGCCTGCGGGTGCGTTGGATTACAAGCACACGGTGGATATGAAAACCCCTGTCACGGCGCAGATTGCTGCCGGGGTCAAAGTGCCGGTAACGGCAGCGTTCATGGTGCCTTCTACCGCACCGAAAACAGCGAAGAAGGGGAGCGATACAGCCCCCGCTGCCAACCAAAAGAAAGAATCCGCGAAAAAAACGGACCCTGTCAAAAAAGCAGATAGCAACAAAACTGACGCTAAGAAGCCCGCGACATCAGGCACAAGCAAGGGGAACACGCTGAAGGCGGTTCTGCAAAAAGAGAGTAAAAAGCCCGCAGCCAAGAGCGATGCAAAACCGAAACGTTGAGGAGTTTCGCCCCCTGCCCGGCAAGGCAGCACCCTTTCAAGGCACCTGTCGCTGGCTGATTTCGCTGGATTACGACGGCACTCTGCGCAGCAAAGAAGGGCCGTCTGTCTCCCCCGAATTCTTTGAGCTGATGGCGGCGTGGCGACCGCTGGGCGTGCGTTGGGGTATCAACACAGGGCGCAGTCTGCGCTACCTGTGCGAGGATTTGCTGCCCTGCTCTCCCTGTCTGCCCGATTTCATCTGCACCTTCGAGCGCTTTGCCTACATGGCGGATACCGAGGGAACCGTGCGCCCCGTGGCGGAACACAACCAACCCGCGCACGAGGCCAACATGAAACTGCGCATGGCGATAGCACCCGCCCTGCAACGCCACATGGCGGAAATCCGCCGCACCCACCCCGAACTGAAGTGGGAGCACGCCGAACGCGACCCGCTTTCCGTTGAAGCCCGAGATGCGGAGATGATGGAGCGTCTTGCCCCGCTGATTGCCCCACTGGTGGAGCGGCATGAGGGCGTGACCTCCCAGCGAGCGGGGCGTTTCCTGCGCCTGTCCGATGCGCGTTTTCACAAGGGTACCGCCCTTGCCTGTGTGGCCGACCGCTGGCAGGTACCGCAGCACCGCCTTGCCTTGGCGGGGGATGGGCATAACGACTTGGATGCTTTCCGCCACTTCCCCCACGCTTTCTGTGCCGCCCCGCGCAGTGCCCACCCCGAAGTGGCGGCGGGGGTTCTCGCCTTGGGTGGCTACCACGCCGCCACCGACGGCGTGACGGAGCTGCTGCAACACTGGTTCAACACAGTGGTGAGGAAAGATGACGCCGTGCGATAAAACAATGGTAAGCAAATGCGGTAATTCCCCCGCAGAAGCGCACAAATGCAGCAAAAATGACAGCAAAACGCGGATTCGGCTTGACAAATTAGTTAAAAAAGGTTTATATATCCCGCCGTAACGCATTATGCGTTACCGAACATTCTCAACCAGAGAACTTAACTCCGAAATCATAAACCATTATGGGATCGCTTAAGAAGAGACGTAAGGCCAAGATTAACAAGCACAAGCGCAGCAAGCGCATGCGCCAGAACCGCCACAAGAAGCGTTTGCGTTACAAGTCCTAAGCTGCGCGCTTAGGCCACGTCCGCAAGCGACGCTGTTCTTTTTCACGGCACCGTACCGCAGGGTTCGGTGCCGTTTTTCATGTTTGAAGTATGATGTTTGAGGTTTGATGTATAAAATCAGGCGCGGCTGCGCCGCGCTTATTTTTCGACCGCGAAGCTAATGACAACAGGTCATTTCGATTACCTTAGTCAGTATCACCCGACATCGGGAAAAGGCGGTAGAACACAACAAAGGTTGAAACTCGTCAGAGCCCACAGCAAACGCTATGCTTTTCTTCTATCCGTGGCGCAGCCACGCAAATTTTATACTTCAAACTTCCAACCTCCAACTTCCAACTTTCTTCCGCCCTTTCCTGCTTGACAAATTTGTCATTTTCAGGCAAAATCACCCATGAACATGGGGACACGTAATAACATGGCGGTCAATAACGGGGCAAAGGTGCTTTGTGCCCTGCTGATGGCAGGTGCAACTCAGGCAGAAGAATTGATTCCCCTGCCGGGGGAAGCCTTTGCCGCACCCAAGGAAAAATCAACCACTAATCCCGTGCTGGGGCTGGCAGATAAGTTGATCGGTTCCAGCGGCGGTCTGGTGGGCAATGATATCCCCGAAGCACTGCATATCAACAGCGAAGGCGGCAACATCGACTATGACCAAGAGAAACGTGTTCTGACCTATGCCGGCGGTACCAAAGGCATACATCTAAAGGCCGATACCGGTGCCGACCTGCGAGTTCAGGGGGTCAGTGCCGACCTGCAGAATAAGCGAGCCTCGGTGAAGGGTCCCCTTTCTCTCTATCGGGAAGACATGTTGGTTCGCGCATCGGGCGACGGTATTTACCAATGGGATACAAGTGCTGTCACCCTCAACGGCGTGCGGGCCAAAGTCAACGGTCTGATTGTGCGAGGCTCTTCCATCGAATACAAAAAAGATGAAGAAGGCAAACCGTTTGTCGTTATTCACGATGCCTATGTCACTACAGAGGACGTGGAAAAGCCTACCGCATGGATCGGCACAGGCACGCTGACCGTTTATCCCGGCGATTACGGTCGCATTTCACGTCTGAATGTAGGCGGTCGAGACGGTGACATGACCGTACCTATTTTCGGCTGGGTTGCCTTTTCGCACTCCCTGAACCCCAAAGAAGGCTATCTGCCCACCCCCGGTTCCAAATCCATATGGGGTGCCTACCTGCTCAACAAATACGGTATTCTGCTGGGCAACCGCCGCACGCACGGTCTGATGCCCACGGCAGACTACGTTGCCACGGTACACGCCGATTACCGTCTCCGCCGCGGTGCCGCCGCCGGTTTGGATTTTGAGAACCTTGAGAAAGACGAAAAGCACAAAATTAAGTTGGAGACGTACTACGCCGCTGACTCCGACCCTCAGATTTCGCCCACCAGTTTCCCCCGCACCAACCAGCTGGACGACAAGCGCTACCGCATAGCCCTTACCGCAGACTGGGATGTCACCCCCGATGCCGACACTAACTCGCAATGGAAGCTCGCTTCGAACATCAACGTATTGAGCGACCGCTATGTGCTGCGAGACTTTTTTGAGGATGTCTACCGCACGGATGACAAGCCTGATAACACGGTACGCGTGACCCGCCGCACGGCCACCACGCAAAGCATGCTGTATGCCCGCTTTGCCCCCAATAATTTTTACATGACGGATGAGCGTGCAGAGGCGAGCTTCTACCGCGTTCGCACCGCTATCGGGAACACGGGGCTGAATTACGAAACCAACAACAGCGGCACCTTCATGCGCCAATACATGCCTGTTGAACAGCGCTTGTTGTACCGGACGGCGTTGGAGAATGTAACCGACCCGAGGCTGCGCGATTATTACAGTCGCCTGCTTAACACAGACAGCTATGCCCGCTTCAACACCACGCATGAGGTGAGCACCTCGTTCAAGGCATTTAACTTCCTGAACATCACCCCCAAGGTCGGCGGCGGCTACACTGGGTACTACGATGTAGGCGGCATCGGCAGCGATAACCGTTTCCTCGGCTTCGCCGCCTGTGATTTCGACTTTAAGCTGCACCGCGAATACAACAATTTCTCCTACAAGCGTCTGGGCCTGCAAGGACTGACGCATATCGTACACCCCTACACCACGATTTCTCACACCAACATCTCCTCCTCAAACACGTTGGTGCCGCAGGTGGATACATGGTCAAGCGCGTTCAGTAACAGCACCTGCGCACCCATGCCGCTCGATTTGTGCGGCTTTACGGGTATTGACGGCTGGGGTTCTTGGAACATCTGGCGCTTCGGGTTGCAAAATGTGCTGAACTCTAAGGTGGACGGCGATAAGCTGCGCGTGGTCAACTGGAACAGCTTCCTCGATTACAACATCGACAACCCGCATTCGCAGAACAAATTCTCGAACCTGTTTACGAATGTGCAGTTTTATCCGTCGGAACGCCTTTGCTTCAGCCTCGATGCGCAAACTCCGTTCATCGACAGGGGGGATGACTTCCACCAGTACCGACTCTCCGCCTCGTATCAGCCGGTGGCATGGTGGGAAGGTTCGGTGGGCTTCTCGAGCATCCGCAAACACCCCGTTCAACGCGATGTAGAGCAGATAAACCTGCAAAGCAACCTGCGTATCAATGAGAAATACACCGTAGGTTCCCGCTGGTACTGGGATTTCAAATACAAGCGCATGCCGCTGCAACAATACTCCGTGTTCTACAACTACGGTGCGTGGTATGTCGGTGCCACCTTCTTCCTGCGCAACAACCTCGGCAAGAAAGAAACCGGCTTCGGGCTTTCCTTCACGCTGGGTGAGACCGGCACGGCCATGCCCGTCAATCTGTACTAAGTCATGAGCAGCGAGGACGCCAGGTCACGCCTGACCGCACTTGCGGGTGACAGCTTGGAACTCCGCGTTCTCTCCGGCATTTCACGCGTGCTGGTGGGGCAGCGCGAAGTGGGCGGGCTGTTGGAGCATATCCTGCAAGTGCTGGAGGAGAATCTGGGTATCACGCAGGGTGCTCTCTGTCTGTTACAAGGGGATGTGCTGGTGATTGAAGCCTCCTACGGTCTGTCCGATGCGGAAAAAGCCCGCGGCACCTACCATTTGGGCGAGGGTATCACCGGCAGCGTGGGGCAAACAGGCAACCCCGCCGTGATTCGCGACACCGCGCGCTCCCACGCTTTCCTGAACCGCACCCGCTCCCTGCACGGCGATGAGAGCGAATCCTTCCTCTGCGTACCCATTCTGCACGCGGGCGAAATCATCGGCACGCTCTCCCTCTCCTTCCCCGTGCTGCGGCAGAGCACGCTGGACAAGCTGTTGAGTCTGCTCTCGGTTGTCGCCAACATTGTGGCCGATGCCGTGGCCTCCGTGCGCGAAGAAACGCAGGAACGCCAACAGCTGGAGCGCGAAAACGACCGTATGCGCTACGAGTTGGGTGAAAAGCAGGGCATTTTCTCCAACATCATCGGCCATTCCTCCGCCATGCGCTCGGTGTATCTGGAAATGACCAAGGTGGCGCGCTCCTCTGCCAACGTGCTGCTGCTGGGCGAATCAGGCACAGGTAAAGAGCTGCTTGCCCAGGCGATTCACTATGCCTCCGACCGCCGCGACGGCCCCTTTGTGGCGGTGAACTGCGCCGCCCTGCCCGAGGGGCTTATCGAGTCCGAACTTTTCGGACACGAAAAGGGCGCGTTCACGGGTGCCATCAAACAACGCATCGGTCGTTTCGAGGAAGCGGGCAGCGGCACGCTCTTTTTGGATGAAATCGGCGATATCCCCGTGCAGACCCAGGTAAAACTGCTGCGCGTGTTGCAGGAAAAGATTTTCGAGCGCGTCGGCTCGCAACAGCCTATCCGCTCCGAAGCGCGCATCATTGCCGCCACCTCCCGCAATCTGGAGAAGATGAAAGAGGACGGCACCTTCCGTGAGGATTTGTACTACCGACTCGCCGTACTGCCCATTGCCGTGCCGCCGCTGCGCAGCCGCAAGGTGGACATCATCTCTCTGGCGGACTTCTTCCTTACCAAGTACAACAAGCAATACGGCAAGAACGTGCTGCGTCTCTCTACCCCCGCCATTGATATGCTCATGAGCTACCATTGGCCGGGCAACGTGCGTGAGTTGGAAAACATGATTGAACGTGCCGTCATCATGTCCAACAGCGCTGTCATCAACGCCATTGACCTGCCGCCCTCGCTGCAAACCGCCGCAGCCACGGGTACGGAAAGCATTTTGCCCGACCGCCGCGAGCAACAGCCCGGCGCGGGTATTGAAACGCTGACTGCCGCCTACGAAACAGAGCTGATTACCGCCGCGTTGAAACGCACACACGGCAACGTCTCCGCCGCCGCCCGCGAACTGGGTACTACCATCCGCAAACTCAACTACCGCATCCGCCAACTGCATATCGAACCCACCCAATACCGCTGATTCCTACTGCTTTGACTCGACAAAACATGTCTGCAATGCACTTTTTGCTTGCTATTTCCGCCGTTGAAGTTCAGGATATTCCCGCCCTAACCACCTTTCTCTGCCATGACTGCCAAAATCACAAAAATCGGTCTCATTCAAAATGCCCCCCTGCCCGGGGATTTCTCTGCCAACCTGCGAGCCATTGTCCAAGGCTACCGCGACTGTCTTGACCACGGTGCCGAACTGGTGGTGGCACCGGCTGCTGCCCTCTGCGGTCTTGACCCCCGCAGTCTGGCAAACCGCCGTTCCTTCCTGCGCCAAATGAACGCCGCCATGAACGCACTCTCCGCAGAGCTGGGCAACGCCCCCCTGTTGCTGGGCGGCTACGGCAAAATATTCGATGACAGCGAACTGGCCGAAGATGAATGGTTGCTTGAAGGTGCAGAAAATGATTACTTCGATGAGAGCCTTGACCCCGACCCTCAGGTGGTGCCGGTACCCTTCCTTCTGGAGCATGACAGCGTTACCGAATTGGAAGACGCCGAAGTAACCACCGTAGGCGATACCGCTGTCTATGTTACCATCGGCGATGATGAAATTCTGCCGGAAGGTCCTGACTTTGATTTGCTGGTGCATCTCTCTTCCGAACCTTGGTATGCAGGGGCCTCCGAAAAGGCACATGAGCGCTGCACATGGGAGGCTAAGGCAAATCTCACCCCTGTCATCAACTGTGTCCCCGTAGGCATGTACGGCAACAAGATTTACGGCGGCGGTTCCGCCCTGTATAACAGCGAAGGTAAGGCGCTGCTGCGGTTGCCCTTCTTTGAAACGTCTGCCAAGGTGGGTAACATCTCCGGCAAGACATTGGCCCCCGCCCTGCCCGATGCTACGGAAATGCTGCGTTCTGCAATAGAGCGCGGCATCCGCGATACCGTCCGCAACAACGGCTACGGCGGTGCTGTCATCCTTGCCGACCACCCGAACTCTACCCTGCTCACCGCTCTGGCTGTGTCAGCTCTCGGTTCGGGCAACGTGTGCTGCATCACCTTCGAAGGCAACAAAGCCGCTGCCGAAACGCTGCATGCAGATTGTATCTGCCACGAGGCAGACAGCGTACAGAATGCCGCCGCCGCCCTGCTGCATCTGGAATCTCCCACCCCTGCCCTCACCCAGCGTCTGCGTGCCTCCATGACCATGACGGAAGCGGAAGCCCGCGGGCTGATGCTCCTCTCGCCCCTCGACCGCAGCGACATCATGACGGGGCAGTTCACCCTGTACGGCGATACCTGCGGCTATCTTGCCCCGCTTTCCAACCTGTACGAGATGGATATTTACATGCTCTGCAAGCATTTTTCAGAGCAGCAGCCGGACCTCTTCGGCACCCTGACCGAGCCGACGCACCCGGAGCGCGACCGCATCATCCACGAGCTGTCCGACCGCAACATCGGCGCCTCAGACCTGTTGAAGCACAACAACCTTCTCTTCAAAGAGAATGATGTGCGACTCATTCAACGCCAAATCATTGCATCAGAACTCAAACGCTCGCAAATGCCCATTGTGCTGCATGTAGATGCGCCTGAACAGCAATTGAAGTTCCCGATTTCACATCGTCTTAACGACTGAATATGCAGAACGGCGGCTTTTTTAAGCCGCCGTTCCTGTTTTTCTTTCTCTTTCGCCTCGCTTAATGAGCCTGCGCCTTTGAGTGACAGGTGCCTTCATATCGTTTCTCCGTCCCTTCCCAATCCACTTGTTTCAGGAAAGCCGTGAGATACGCGGCGCGGTTATTGTGGTACCGCAAGTAGTAGGCATGTTCCCACACATCGCAGGCCAGCAAGAGCTTGAACCCGGGGAAAACGGCATCCTGGTGGTTACGGATACCGCACAAACACAGACGGTGGCACATCGGAAGCACGCCCAGCACGCCCCAACCGCTGCCCTGCACCCCTGCGGCTACCCCGCGAAACACTTTTTCAAATCCGGCATAAGAGCCAAAAGCGTTCTTAATCGCAGTAGCCAGTACACCTTGAGGTTGCTGCCCGCCCTGCGGGCTGATACTGCGCCAGTAGAGAGAATGGAGAATGTGCCCGCCCAAGTGGAAGGCCAATTGTTGAGACGCAACAGAAGCCGCGTTCTCCTCCAGCTCGCCCTCAGCCACCAATTGCAAAATGCGGGCAGCGTTGTTGGCACCCTCTACATAGGCCGCATGGTGGCGGTCGTGGTGAATCGTCACCGTTTCTGCATCTAAAAACGGCTCAAGAGCACTCACATCATACGGCAAATCGGGCAGCGTGTAGCGCCCCTCCGCAAAACCTTTGTACGAACATTCGGTATTCATGCGGGGTTTGACCCCGAACGAGGCAGCCCCATTCAATATAAAGTAGTTTTACCACAGTTTACTTCTCGTACAACACATGGGTGAACCCCGTATAGGGTTCCAACTCCGTGCGGCGGGAGAAGTAGGACGAAAACTCAGGGAAATAGGTATCGGCTTCAAAGCTCCCCTGCACTTCTGACACATGCAGGGCGGAAAGCTGCGGCAGCATCAGGGCGTAGATTTGAGCGCCGCCGATAACCATCACCTCATCCGATTGCAGCTCCATGCCCCCCAGCTCTGCGGGGTCGTGAATCACCACGGCACCCTCGGCAGCGAATGCCGTATCGCGGGTCAGCACAATGTTCTGCCGCCCCGGCAGCGGGCGGCCCAGCGACTCCCACGTCTTGCGCCCCATCAGAATGGGATGCCCCATCGTGAGACGCTTAAAGAGCTTCAAGTCATCCGACAAGCGCCACGGCATCGTGCCGTTCAGCCCGATGGCGCGGTCGGCGGCCATCGCCACCACCCCTGTGAAACGCAGACTCATACCGAAACAGCAGCTTTGATGTGCGGGTGGGGGTCGTACCCTTCCAAGGAAAAGTCTTCGTACTTGAAGCCGTCAATCTCCGTCACGGCGGGGTTCAGGTGCATCACAGGCAGCGGGCGCGGGGCGCGCGTCAGTTGCAGGCGGGCTTGGTCAAGGTGGTTCTTGTACAGGTGCAAATCGCCGTAGGTATGGATGAACTCTCGCGCCTCATAGCCGCACACCTGTGCCACCATCAGCAGCAACAGCGCATAGCTGGCGATATTGAACGGCACACCGAGGAAGAGGTCGCAGCTGCGCTGGTAGAGTTGCAGACTCAGCCCGTGCTTCTCCCCCTCTTTCTGCGCGGGAATCACACAGAACTGAAACAGGCAGTGGCAGGGGGGCAGCGCCATGCCGTCCACCTGTGCCACGTTCCATGCGGAAACGATGTGGCGGCGGCTCCACGGATTGTTTTTCAGACCGTCAATCAGCTTGGCAATCTGGTCAATCGTGCCGCCCTGCCCATCCGGCCATGCGCGCCATTGCGAGCCGTACACGGGACCGAGGTCGCCGTTTTCATCGGCCCACTCGTCCCAAATACTCACGCCGTTGTCCTTGAGATACTGAATATTCGTGCTGCCTTTCAAAAACCACAGCAGCTCGTGAATGATGGAGCGCAGGTGCAGTTTTTTCGTGGTCAGGCAGGGGAAGCCGTCGCGCAGGTCAAAGCGAGCCTGTCGCCCGAACACCCCGATGGTGCCCGTACCCGTACGATCCTCGCGCCCCACCCCATTGGTGAGCACATCGTTCAGCAGGTCAAGATACTGTTGCATGGCCGCCTATCAAAAGGTGATTTTACAGACCGAGCACCGCGCGAATCTGGGCGGCGTACTTCTCCGCCTTTTCGGCAAAGCTCAGTTCAGGCTCCTTGTACAGAATGCCGCGGGAAACATTGATGGTGGGGGGAGCCACGCGCTTACCGCCCATGAGAGCCGACAAATCACCGCCCTGCGCCCCCAGACCGGGAATCAGCAGCGGGGCATCGGGCAGGTTGGCAAGAATCTCGCCGTTGGCGTTGGTCAGACCCACCACCATACCCACCTCGGTGGCGGCGTGCTCCGCCTTGGCGCGCAGCACCATATCGCCCACCAGCTGGTACACCTTGCGACCGTCGGCCAGCGTCTGCTGCTCCACATCGGCAGAGCCGGGGTTGGTGGTCACTGCCAACAGGTACACGCCCTTGCCGGGGCGGTCAAGGAAGGGGGCCAGAATATCGTAGCCCATGAAGGGGTTGAGCGTCACGGCGTCCACATCCATGCGGTCAAAGTAAGCCTGTGCGTAATACTTCTGCGTTTCGCCGATATCGCCGCGCTTGGCATCCAGAATCACGGGGATGTCCTTGGGCATGTCGGGCAGCAGCTCCTCCAACACCTTGAGACCGGGCAGGCCCATAGCCTCAAAATAAGCGATATTGGGCTTGTACGCAGCGGCGTAGGGGGCGGTTTCAGCCACCACCTTGCGCAGCCAGTCGGCCAGCTCGTTCATGTTATCGCTCTGCGGGCGGGGGTCAAGCCCCACGCAGAGAGCAGAACGCGTGGCGGCAATACGGGCGGAAAGTTTTTCGGAGAATGTGTTCATCTGCGGCTGATTATAGCAAAATTTTACGCAATTTCAAGCCTTCTGCGGCGAGTAAGGAAGACGTTTTCTTTCTCACCAGACAGAAAAAAGTATTATTAGGGGGCTACCCGCACGGCGTCCAGCGGGTGATTATCAAGCAACAGGGGGTACCAACCCTGCACGTGCGTGTCCTTCAGGTAGCTGCGGCGGCTCCAATAAAGGGGAACGACAGGCTGCCCCTGCAACATCTCGCTCTCCGCCGTTTGCAGAGCGGCGCGGCGCTCCTCTGCCGTAGCGGCTTGGGCGGCGCGGTTCAGCGCGGCATCACAGGCGGGGCTGCCCCAGCCCGTGCAGTTGTTGCCCCCGCCGCTGCGCCACAGCTCCACAAAGGTGGCGGGGTCAAGGTAATCACCGCTCCAAGAGGAGGAGGAAATATCGTACTCCCCATTCTGCTGGGCAGCTTTGTAAGCCGTCCACTCACAGGCGCGGATTTCCACATGAATACCCAGCGTCTGCTGCCACATGGCCTGAATCGTCTCCGCCATCACGCGCTGAACATCGCGCGAGGTGGTCATCAACTCGATAACAGGAAAACCCTTGCCGTTCTCGAAACCCGCCTCACGCAGCAGGGCGCGGGCTTCGGTCTCGCGTTCAGCCTGTGTCTGCGCGGCTTCCGCAGGGGTGACACCCGCATAACCCGCGCCCGGCGGGGTGAAGCCGTAGGCGGGCTGCCCCGCCCCGCGCACCACTTTTTCCACCAGCGTTTCGCGGTCTATCGCCAGCGACAGGGCGCGGCGCACGCGCAAATCATCCAAGGGTTTGCGAGCGGTGTTCAGGCGGTAGAAAATCGTGCAGTAGTAGGGGTCAAGGCAGAACGACTGCGGCGCTTCCCGCTTGGCAACGGCAAGCAGTTCGGGCGGCACATTGTTGGTGATGTGCAGCTTACCTCCCATGAACATGCGCGTTTCGGTGTAGCCGTTCACAATGGGCAGAAAGCGGATGCCCTTGTTCTGCACCTCGTCGGCACGCCAGTAGGTCGGGGCGGCGGCCACGGCAAAATAATCGTTAAAGCGGTGTCCCTGCGGCACATAAGCACCGTTGCCCACCCAGTTTTCAAGCTGCGTCCACAGGCTGCGGCGGTCGAGCATACCGCCGTGGGCTTCCACCGCGTGAGCGGGCACAGGGAACCACGTGAAATGCAGCAGCAGATACGGCAGATGCGGGGCGGGTCCCTCCAGCGTCAGGCGCAGGGTGCGGGCATCGGGCGTTTCCACGCCCACGTCCTCCCACGCTTTTTCGCCTCGGTTGTAGGCGGCGGCGTTACGCAGGGGGTACAGCATTTCCGCATATTTGCCGCCGAACTGAGGGTGCAACAGGCGGCGGTAGGCATAGGCAAAGTCGTGGGCGGTCACAGGCTTGCCGTCACTCCAGCGGGCCTCGCGCAGGTGAAAGGTCCACACCGTTGCATCGGCGTTGTGCTCCCAGCTTTCCGCCATGCCGGGGTGAAAAAGGGCATCATTTTCGGCATCGGGACGGAACAGCCCCTCCAACAGACAGGAGATGATTTTGCCGTCCGCCACGGCGGTGGCCTTGTGGGGGTCAATGCTCATGGGTTCCTGATTGTTGCCCACCAGCAGAATGCCCTCCGCCGCCGCGCGTTCCGCCGAACTGCGGTTATCACCGCAACCCGACAACAAGAGGGCGGCACAGGCAAACAGGGCTGTCACCAAGAATCTCACGCCGCGCATTCTAGCACAAAAAAAGCCGTCGGCAAAGTGCAAACCTTGCCGACGGCGTAAGAAAAGCACAGAATCAGCGAGCCAAGGGCATCACCTCGTCATCGTGGTCGGCGGGGTCCTTGGGCTGCGGCGCGGGCAAGGGTTCGCTGCCCAGCTTCTCCAAAGCCGTCACGGGGCGCACAGGTTCCACCACCGTACCGAAATCGGCGTAGTAATGTTTCTGCGTCAGGCGCACCACATCACCGGGCTTCAGGGCTTTCAGGGCGGCGGAAACCTCATCGGGCTGGCCGGGGGTGTCGCCCAGCACATCAATCATCAGCATGGAACCTTCGGGGGCCTTTTCATCCCCGTACTCGCCGTGTTTGGCGTAATGCTCATTTTTCTTAATGGCAAAGAGCGCAATCTTCATGGCGTGACCGCAGCGGTCGGGGCAGAGAGCCGTGCGGAAATGGCAGGGGCGCTCTTTCATGCCCACATACTGAGCCACAACGGTATTCTCTGCCAGCAAATCGGCTTTCTGCGGCAGGGGAGAGGCGAACAGCGCGGGGGCTGCGGCGGCAAGGAAGAGAAGGAATTTTCGCATAACTGATGGGTGAGACACCGTTGTGTGCCTCTGCGTTCAAAATAGCATGCCCGGCACCCTGCTGACAATCAAAAAAAACAGGCTTCTGTTTTTAACTGTCTCTTTTTCCTGCAAAATTGTTCGTTTATGCTTGTGAGCATCTGACAATGTGGTAGAATGAACTTATGGTGTTCCCCAAATCCTTTCAGGTACTGTTTATCGGAGCGTCGCTAGGTACCGGCGTTCTGTTGACAGGCTGTGAGCAAAAAGATTCTCCGCCGCCGACGGAAATTGTGCAGGCTGTTAATCAAATGCTGAATGAAAGTGTGGATAATTACATGGACGATGCCGACCTTGCCGCGCTTATTAAAGATTTCATCGCAACCGGCAATGTTAAGCACACGACACAGGACGGCACCACCATGCTGCATTTGGCCTGCGCTGCCGGGAATAACCGTCTGCTGACCCATTTGCTGCAAAATGGGGCCGACCCGAACGCTGTCAGCAAGAGATTCGGAGCACCGATTGTTTGTTTTTTCGATGTTCCGCGCGATATGTCCGCAGAAACAAAACTCATGCTGAATCTGCTTATCGCCAACCATTTGAAAATTGCCGACTACAGCATTTTCAGAGACGTTGAAAATCTGGATGAGGATACCTTTATCTATCTGTTGGATAAAACATGGGATAATAAAACGGGCCATCAGGCGGGATTGGTACCCGCTCTTCGGGGCTGGTCAAAGGCATTCCGCGCCGTTTTAGACAAAGCAAAAAGCCCGCTGCCTGCTGAATACGAAGAACTGATGAATGTTTTGGCAACCTATGACAGGTGCGGTTCGAAAAAGCAGTACACGGATTGTGCCCACCTTTTGCTGAGCAAAGGCAGTTCGGTTGAACAAGCGGATATCTACGGCACCGCGCCTCTTATGAATGCAGCCAAGGCCGCGCTCACACCTCTCTCAAACGGAGAAATTGAGAACCGGCCATCGGATTTATTGCTCATTCTTTTAGAGAATAAGGGAGATGTGTACCGCATCAGCCCCAAAGACCCCGTCTATCCGGGGTTCTGTGCCTATGATTTGCTGATGGGCAACCCGTGGCTCATGGAAAACCTGACGGCACAAGGTTATCATTTCGATGCTCCGCCGCTCGATTTTAAGGCAGATGATTCACTGATAACGACGATTCTGCGGGCCGACATGCGCCAAGAGCCGGAAGAATCTCTGCGCCACGGGTTCGGGCAGATTGCAACAATGCTCAACCCGGATGATGAACTGAAGGCAAACCCGTCGTACCGCCACAGTTTGAACTGCGCCCTTAAATTGCTGATGCGTGCAGATGAAGTTCAAGGCGCCGCTGCAATTGCCGCAATGCCCCTGTGGGATGATGCAACATTCTGGGCAACCAATCAGGAAGAGTCTCTGGAAATACTCGAAACTATTCATAGCAACGGTATTCAGCTTCCGCCCGGCATGCTGGTCAATCTGGCAAGAAAGACGGAAGCCGCAGGTGCCTTGCGCGTTGCGGCAGAGCTAATGGAATTGCTGGCATTCAGCACAATTTCTGCAGAAGACATGAATCGGCTGGCAAACGATGACTCTCACCCGGTTTTGCAAGCGGGTGCATGGCAGGCCATCCTGCTTCAAAAAGGGTTGCCTGCGGCCAAAAGCTACAAAGTAGAGCAATGGCTTTATGCAAAGGGCCAACAAAAGTCCAAAACAGAGGAAATGAAGCGGGCTCTGCGTCTCACCTCGCTGAAAACATTCATGGACGGGAAAATGTCGCGCGATGAACAGGAGCTTTTATTCAAAGACATGGAGATTATCGGCGACCCTGAATCGGCTGCGCTCTGCCGAGAAGAAGCCTCAAATCCCCTTTTTCCCTACCAAAAAAGCAAAGACCCCGAAGTCTACGTTAGGTGTACCTGCCGTTTGGCCGTGGCCACTGCCAAGTATTTTGTGAAGCACGCCGAAATGTTCGGCACCATGCCGCAAACAAAGCCGGAGAATGACAGCAACGAATAGCACTTCAGGGATTGACACGCCGAACAAATTATCGTAACATGCCATTTAACATGCGCCACTTATTTCACCTTATGCTACTGTCTGCATTGCTCCCTGTCCATGCAGCAAAAGTAGCTACGTTGCCGTCCTTAGAGCAATCGGCCAGCGGTGTGATGTTGGCGCCGTGGCTTGATACCGAGGCAGATGCCTCAGGCAACAGTCTCCTTCTCACCCTCTGCCGAACGGCAGTCAGCAGCAATAAAAGCACGTCTGCCTATCTGCAACCCTGCATCACCACGTTGCTCAACAACGGAGCCAATCCTCTGACCGAAGATTCCTCCGGGTGCAACGCCGTTTTTTACCTGAGCGGTATGCCGGATTATTATGCGGCACTCAGGCAACAGGACCTCATTCCCCGCGAACTGGCTCTCCGCCTGCCGCCGGAAGAACACCTGCAATTGCGATACATGAAATTGAGGACATCGCAAATGCCGCTGGCCCCCGTGCAGGGGTGCCGTGAGTATCTGGTGCGCCGCTACTGTGCACCTTTCTATGAAAAAGCAGAAGACAGGCTGCGGCATTACATGCAGGCAGAAGGTCTTTATGCTATCCCCGAAGGGGGTATAAACACCTGTCTGGGCTTTATGCTCATTGCCAATCCGCAACGGGCACGCGCCTATATTAACGACCTGCCTCTCTGGCAGCACGGCGAACATTTTTTGGAGGAAATTCCCCATGCCTTTTTGCAGGAGTTAACCCAACTGGGCTGGCAGGTCAACCCGGGCAAATTGAGACTGGCCCTGCAAAAGCTCAACAGCATGTTGCCCGGCTCTGCAGACGACATGATTGACTGCAACGCAGCGGCACCCATGTCGGCGCTGCTGGAGCTTCTGGTCAACCAGGAAGGTCGCCGCGCTCTGCCCGATTTGAAGAAATACGCCGGCACCTATGACCCGGAATTGGCACAGGCCGTTCTGCGCTTAGAGCTCCGGCTCAACGGCATTATCCCGCCCGATGAAACGGAAGAAGAGCCTCAGGATGCCGAGCTGGCAGCCATGCGCGAAGTACTGCAAACCGATGCAGCGCTGCATCAAGGAATTTTAGAAGGGCTTTCTGCAGAGAAATTAGAGCGCGTCGCCGCCTATTTGAACCGTGAAGGTCTGCCATGCCATGCCGAAATTATCAGCAGCATGGTAGAAGGAGGCGAATTAATCGCCACGGAAACTTCGATGCCGGCCATTCGTGCGGAATATGAGACGTTGAAGGAGGAGCGCCCGCGCGTGCGCCTGCTCCGCAAGCTGCTGTCCCAAGCCCCCGCTGCCCGCCCATGATTCGCTATTATCTGCGCCGTCTGCTGCTCTCACCCACCGAGATTCATCTCGTTTGCGCCACTGTGGCGCTGATGTGCTGTATTCCCCTGCTCTTTCCCGAAATCTGCCCTGATTATCTGCTGGAGAGCATCACAGCCTACGCGGGCATGATTCTTTCCTTTGCGGTGCTTGTTTCTGTGGTTGCCATGCTGACGGCCGGTTTTGTGCTGATGCTTAAACTTCACAACACCAAGGCTTTGCTGCAGGTGCTGAAATTCGGTACCGTATGGTGTGCAGCCTGTCTCTTCTTCGCCTTTATCGCCTATTTGGCAGATGTTGAAGGTCCCGCCGATGACGACACTCCGCACGCCATCCAAACAGGCGACACCCCGCACCCCGCCAATGATAGGCTCAACGGCCCCGCCTCGCTGTTTATCACCATCATGCCCGATGAGCAGCCCGCCGAAACGGTGGCGAAGACCCCAAATCTGAGTAAACTGGAGAACGAGCACCCCGATGTACTGAAAACCTATTTGGAAACATCGCCCCGCTGGGGTGGCAAAACGGATGACGACACCTTCTACTCCAAGCCCGGTCACTTGGTGATGGTACCCCCTGTCACTACCGGAGCGCCGGGGCTGGTCCATGTGTGTTTCCGCCGTTTGACGGGCGGGGCCCTGCTGCCCAAGGGCTATGCCGTAGTGAAACCCGGTGCTCCCTTCCCCGACAAACAAGAGAATGCCGGTGACTTGGCTGTGGAGGTAGGTCCCAACCAGTATCTGCTGCTGGCGTGGCGCGGTGCCGACCATGCCGAGACGATGCACAGGGCGCTCAACGCGGCGATTACCGCCGTCGATGCCCGCATGCAGCCCTTGGCCGAAGACCCGACCATCGACACCATCCAGCGCATGCTGACTGGCCGCCGCAGTTACCCCGGTCATGAGCCGGAGTTGCGCCTGTCCGAGCCGCCCTCGCAGGAGGGCACCTACCAAGCGGAAATCTACGCCAACCCGCATGAGGCGGGCACGCTGCTGCTGTACATCAAGAATGCGGAGACAGGCAAGACGCTGCGCTTGCTCAGCTGCCCCGCCCGCTACTCCGCCAATACAGAAGAGCTGTTCCGCCACGACATCCCCGGCTCGGTGCCGCAATGGATGCGCGATTTCCGCAAGGAGCTGAACTCCGTCTTCCCGCCGCGCACGCCGCTCTTCATCATTTCGCAGGGCAAGAGCCACCAGTACTTCGGCGCGGCGTTCGAGGTGTGGTTCCGCCCCGCCGATGCCAACAAAAAGCCGCGCATGATTCTGCGCCGCTGCTACAGAGTGCAACCCTACGAGGACACGACAGGGGCAGAGCTTCTGCCCGATGCGCCATCCGATACGGCACCCAAGGAGGAACCGCAGCAGGTCATACCCGACCCCGAAGAGCCGGAACAGACGGCGGAACCCGCCGACGGCGAACCGACCGTGCCGCAGGTCGCCCCCGAAACGGAACCCACCGCAGAATCAGTTAAGGAAACCGTAGCCCCCGCTGCCCCCGATATGACGGACGATGCCACCGAGGGCGAGGAGGACGAACAGGCGGCATCACAGCAAAGCGGTGACACCCTTCACCAGCCAGTAACCGCCGAACACCAGCCAGCCGAACAGCAGCAGCGCCAGCACAAAGGGCTTGGCACCCGCTTTCTTGAACTTATCAAAACTCGTCTCCACCCCCAGCGCTGACATAGCCATGGTGAGCAGGAAGACATCGGCTTGTTTGATGAAGCCCACACAGGCCTCAGGCAGCAGATTCAGCGAATTGAAGCCGATGACCGCCAAGAACCACAGGGCAAAGGCGGGCACCTGAATACGGCCGCGCTTGCCGCCTTCTTCCGTGCGGCGGCGGCTCAGAATGAAGCTGAGGATAATCAGCGTGGGAGCCAGCAGAATCACGCGAATCATTTTGACAATCACGGCGGGAGTGCGGATATCGGCGTGGTTCTGCTGACCGAAATCGGGAATTTCGCAGAACTTGCCGCGCAGCTCGGCACAGGCCTCGTTCATGCGGGCGTGAGGGGCGGCCAAATCACCCGCTTCCTCAGGGTGCTGCTCCAGATACAGTGCCACGGAATCGTTCAACTCCTGCCGCGCCGCCGTCATGCGACCACAGGCGGATTTCACGGAATCATCCGTGCCGTTCATCGCCTCGCCCGCGCCGTAAACGTGCGCCACCTCATGCAGCGTAGCACCCGTGTACAGCCCCACTTGGCGGGCATCCATGTCGTACAGACCCGCGCGGTAACAGGCGGGGTACAGGAACATGGCACAGGTGCCGAAAATCACCACCGTTGAAACGGCAACCGTGGTCTTGTAGCTCTCACCCTTCACCACTGGGTCGGCAGCCAACACGGCAGCCGCGCCGCAAATGGAGCTGCCCACGGCGGTGAGCAGCGTCGTTTCCGTATCCATTTTGAGGGCGCGCCCCAGCAGCACGCCGAAAATCAGCGTAAGCGACACAATCAGCACATCCGTCACAATGGCGGGCAGTCCCACGGCCATCACATCCCCCAGCGTCACTTGGAAACCGTACAGAATAATGCCGAAGCGCAGCACCTGTTTCGAACAGAAGGTGATACCCGCGTTCCACTCGGCGGGCACCTGTTTACGCAGCGTGTTGGCATAAATCATGCCCAGCACAATACCCACAATCAGCGGGCTGAATCGCCACGCCTTCACCCATTCAAAACCCGCTACATATGTAGCCGTACAGGCAAACAGCGCAATCAGCAGCATACCCGACAGAAAACCTTTTCTCGCGTTCGCATCCATGGTAGTGATATTCTAACGGATATTGTTGCAGGGAGCAAGTAAATTATTGAAGAGAAAATCGCGTATCAAGGCGCTTTATGCCGTGCTTACGCCTTGACAAAACGGGGGCGTGTGTTAGGCTGATAAGGTTAATTCCTTTTCACTATGGCTACGATTCGCCCCTTTGCCGCTCTGCGGCCGCCCAAGCAGTACGTTGAGCAGGTTTCCTGCCTGCCCTACGATGTGATGAACCACCAAGAAGCCTGCGCCATGGCGGCGGGCAATCCGTCCTCTTTCCTGCACATCTGCCGTGCTGATATCGACACGAGCGAAGAGCAGATTCACGATGATGTCACCTACGCCAAGAGCGCCGAAAATCTGGCTGATTTCCTGAAAAAAGGTTTTCTGATTCGCGAATCCGCACCCTGCTACTACATCTACCGCCAAATGATGTGGGGCCGCGTGCAGACGGGTATCGTGGGTTGCGCCAGCGTGGATGAATACCTGAACGGCACCATCAAGAAGCACGAGCTGACCCGCAAGGAGAAAGAGCTTGACCGCATCAACCACTTTGACACCTGCTCCACCCAGACGGAGCCTGTCTTCCTTGCCTACCGCAAGCACGAGGGCATTTCCGCCGCCATCCGCGAGTGGATTAAGTTCCACAAGCCCGAATACGACTTCACCAGCGAGGACGGCGTGACCCACCTGCTGTGGCCCGTGACGGATGCCGAGGTGATTGCCACCATCCGCAAGGGGTTTGAAGAAGTACCCGCCCTGTACATTGCCGACGGTCACCACCGCACCGCCAGCAGCGCCGCCGTCTCCGCCAAGCGCCGCGAGCAGCACCCCGACTTCACGGGCGAGGAAGAGTTCAACTACCTGATGGCCGTCACCTTCTGTGATGAAGACCTGTTCATCATGGACTACAACCGCGTGGTGGGCGACCTGAACGGTCTGACCGCCGAGCAGTTTACCGCCGCCATTGCCGATAAGTTTGAGGTAGCCCCTGCCCCCACCGCTCCCTACGCCCCGCGCACCAAGCACGAGTTCGGCATGTGCCTCGGCGGCAAGTGGTACACCGTCACCGCCAAGGCGGGTACCTTCAACGCAACGCACCCCATTGAGAGCCTTGACTGCGCCATTCTGCAAGCCAATCTGCTGGCCCCCGTGCTGGGTATCGACGACCCGCGCACCAGCCCCCGCATCGACTTTGTGGGCGGCATCCGCGGGCTGGAGGAGCTGGAGAAGCGCACAGGCGCGGGCGTTGCCTTTGCCCTGTACCCCGTCACGATGGCCGACCTCTTCCACGTGGCCGACAGCGGCGAAATCATGCCGCCCAAGTCCACTTGGTTTGAGCCGAAACTGCGCTCCGGTCTCTTCGCCCACGAAATCGAACGCTGAAGCCACGTTTTACCATCTCCGTCTTTCCCCGCGCCGCAGGCGCGGCGAACTGATACTTTATAAATTATAAATTAAAAATTATAAATTAACATGAAAATCCTCATTCCTACCAAGCTCGATAAGGCCGCTGCCGCTGCGCTGACAGCCAACGGCTATGATGTTGTCCAGAACGATGCCGACCCCATTGACGTGCAGGTGGCTGCCCACCCCGATGCTGCGGGTCTCATCGTGCGCTCCGAAAAGGTGCCCGCCGCCATCATTGATGCCCTGCCCCAACTCAAGTGCGTGATTCGTGCGGGCGCGGGCTACGACAACATTGACTACGTTTACGCCCGCTCCAAGGGCATTGACGTGATGAACACCCCCGGTGCCAACTCCAACGCCGTGGCAGAAGAGGTGATTGCCATGATTCTGGCCGCTTTCCGCTTTGTGGTGCCCGCCGACACCACCACGCGTGCCGGTGAGTGGAACAAGAAGAAGTACATGGGCAAGGAGCTGACGCACAAGACCGTGGGTATTCTCGGTCTCGGCAACATCGGCCGCTGCCTCGTGAAGCGCTTGCAGGGTTTTGAATGTAAGGTGCTGGGTTACGATCACTTCCTCTCCAAGCAGCGCGCTCTGAACATGGGTGCCACCCCCGCCACGCTGGATGAGATTTTCTCCACCGCCGACATCATCTCCATCCACGTTCCCGGCGGTCCCTCCACCAAGAACATGGTGAACGCCGAACTCATCAACAAGATGAAAGACGGTGCCATGCTGGTGAACTGCGCCCGCTACGGCGTGGTGGATGAAGACGCCATCCGCACCGCCCGCGCCAACGGCAAGAACATTGTGTACTGCACCGATGTGCACCCCAAGGACACCGCCGCCCAGCAGCCCAGCGCCGATGTGGCGGATGTGATGCTGCCCCATCTCGGTGCCAACACCAAGGAGGCCAACAAGGCCGCCGCCATGCGCGCCGCACAGGAGATGCACGACTACTTCGACCACGGTGACACGAGCGCCGTCATCAATGCCGAGATGCCCGCCAAGCTCAACCCCGCCCACCTGCAACTGGCCGCCATGCTCGGCAAGCTGTGCTACATGGCGGGCGGCGCCCACGCCATCCGCCGCATTGACTGCACCTACTACAACAACCTGCGCTCTTTCCGCAAGTGGTTCACGCCGTGGATTCTGCAAGGTGCCGTTCCCGGTGCGGAGCACGGTCTGATGCCCGCCGCCGCCGATGCATCTTTCCGCGAACACGGCATTGTGTTCAAGGCCTGTGAGCCGCTGGACGACAAGAACTACGATGACGCGCTGAAGCTGGATATCTACATGGAAGCCGACGGCGAGCAGACCGTGACAAGCGTGCGCGGCATGCTGGTGGACGGCAAGCCCGTGGTGGCCTCCATCGGTGCGTTCGCCAACCTGTACGCCGGGTTGGAGGGCAACTCCCTTGTGCTGCGCTACACCGACCGCCCCGGCATCATTGCCAGCATCGGTCAGGCGCTGTCTCAGGCGGGTATCAACATCGACAACATCGTGGCCCCCTGCGACCACGAGAGCGGCGATGCCCTCGCCTTCCTCAAGACGAACATGCCTGTCTCCGAACAGCAGGTGCAGAACATTGCCCGCGCCATCAACGCCAAACAGGCCTTCGCGCTGACGATGTAAGCTCCCGCTGAAATCGCAACCTTTAAGGACCCCGCCTGACTGAATTGTCAGGCGGGGTCCTTTCTTAAAATACGGGCGACCGTTGCCTATTCTACGGCTTTAGCGGCGGAGCAATCTGCCGGCAATGGCGGTCAATTCAGGCACACGGAAAAGCAGACAGGCCGCGCCGTAAAGCGCCCCTGCCCCGATGCCGCCCAGTGCCAACGCCCCGAAGCGGGAGAAGAAGCCCCACGCCGTGAAATCAGCAAAGCAGTATTCACGCACCGCCCAACAGGCAGCAGCCAACACGGCACCCGCCGCCAGAATGCGGCACAGACCGGGCAGCAGCACGCGGCAGGACATCGAGCCCAGCAAATGCCGCAGGTACAGGAAGTAGAAGGCAAAGTTAAGCGTGGTGACCACCGAGGTGGTAACAGCCAGATAGGGCGCGGGCAGATGCCAGATGTGGACAAAGCAGTAGTTCAGCCCCACGGAAAGCGCACAGGCCGCCATGGCCAGCCCCGCAGGTGCCCACGGTTTTTCCAAGGCGAGAAACACGGGTTGCAACACCTTCATGCCCGCATACCCCAGCAGCCCCGCCGAGTAAGCCGCCAGCACGTTACCCGTGAGTTCGGAGGCGGCGGCATCGAAACGCCCGCGTTGGAAAAACACGCTCACAATCTCCGTACCCCACAGCCACAGGAACACGGCGGAGGGGACGGCAAAGAGCGCCACAAAGCGCAGGGCGCGAGCCAAACAATCGGGGATTTCCGTGCCGCCGCTCGTCAGCGTCATGCGCGAGACCGTCGGCAGCACCACCATACCCACCGCCACGCCGAACAGCGCCACAGGCAGCTGCCACAGGTGGAACGCGCCCGACAACGCCACCACGGAACCGGGTTCCAAATACAGGGCGAACGAGGTGTTGATAAAGACGTTGGTCTGCGTGATACCCGCCGCAATCACGCCCGGCAGCATGAGGTACCACACGCGGCGCACGGCTTCATCCGCAAAGCCGAGTCTACCTGTCTGCGGGTCGCGGCGAAAGCCGATATCCCATTGAAAACGAAAACCCTTGCTGCGCAGTTTGGGGATTTGCACCAGCACCTGTGCCGCACCGCCGCACACCACGGCAATGGCAAAGCCGTACAGCGCATCGGGACCGAACGCGGGGTCAAAGAGCCAACCGAAGAAGATACCCAGACCGATGGTGGTCAGGTTGAACGCCGCACTGGCCAGATTGGGCAGACCGAACACGCCGAACACGTTGAGCGCGCCCATGCAGAGCGCCGACAGCGATGCCAACAGAATGAAGGGCCACATGATGCGGCAGAGGTCGGTAGCCAAGCCCAGGAAATTGCGCTTTTCGGGGCGCAGATGCGGGCTGCCATCGTGGTGACAGGTGGAGGAGAGAGCAACAGGGCTCCCCTCCGTCAGTTTTTCCAGATGACTCACGCGCAGACAGGCACCGGGCTCCATGTCCTCCATCACGGCATCGGCAGTAAAGACGGCTTCTTTCAGACCGTCCGCATTGGTGCGAATACCCTTGAACTGTGCGGAAACACAGGAGACGGCGGGTGCCCCCTCAGGCGTTTCAACAACCACTTGCGCGCGTTCGGGGTAGAGAGACTGCATCAGCACGCCCGCCGCCAACACGCCCGCCGCCACAATGCAGAGCATCAGCGACATCAACTGCGAGCTGACACGGCTTGCCAGTTTCCAAGCAGCGTCGGGTCCGTCCTGCTTCTCCACCTTGCTCATCACGCTGGTGAAGCTTTGGGAGAGCGCCCCCTCCGCAAACATATCACGCAGCATGTTCGGCACGCGGAACGCCGTTAAAAAGGCATCCAACGCCCCCGTGGCACCGAAGAGCGAGGTGTAGACGACTTCTCGCAACAACCCTGTGAAACGGCAACAGAAAATAGCCGCCGTTGCAATGAGGCTCTTTTTGTGCATGGTTGACATGGTACCCATCAGCGCACCTTGTCGGGCAGACCTTCCTTAATCTTCTTGGCCCATTCCTTGGCAGACCAGCGGTCGCCCATCAGCAGGAAGGTGCGGGCGGCTTCGCGCACAGCACTCTTGTAAAGGCGACTGTCGGCGGCATCGAGGCGGGCGCGGTCTTCCTCCGACAACTGCTCGATAGTACGCACAACATCGCGATACTGGCGGCAAGCGGTATCATCGCGCTTGGCTTTGCGGTTCACGTTAGCCAGCTTCATGCGGGCCTGAAGCGCCTTGCCGTTGGTAATATCGGGGTTGGCCTCAGCCACCATTTTTGAGGAGGCCTCCACCCACTTGATAGCGTTGTTGTACTCCTCGCGTGAGAGGTAGTAATTCGACATTTCCGTGGCGATTTCAGGCTTCAAATCGGGGTGTTCCTTCGCCACGGCGGGGTTCTCCTCCATCATCTTCCAGCAGCGGTTCAAGAGGCTGATTTTCTCTTCGCCCTCAGCATGAGAGGACAGGAAAATCAGGCAGCGCATGACATGGGCAGGGTCTTTTTCATGCTCCAGCAGGTAGCGGCAGTCCTGCATGGCTTCGTTGACGGCACCGCGCGCCTCGTTGGCGCTGAAACGGACACGGCACAGCTCAACCTGCATTTCAGGCGTCATTTCACCGTAACCTTCGGCAAAGGCAGAAGCCAGCGAAAGCGCCTGGGCACACCCCTCATAGTTCTTGAGACGGTGGCGCAACTCGCCCAACAGCGTGTAGCAAATGGGCAGGCGGTGCTCTTTGTCGGGATACTCCAACATCGAATCACGGCAGTGCAGCAGCTTTTCTTCAATCTCTTTGAGAGAGGATTGGGAAAGGTTGGAATTGTCGCGCAGGGTGTTGCTCACTTCCTCCAGCATGAGCTTGGAGGTGGCGGGACACAGCGGCCACTTGGCCTGTTCCAAAATATTGCGGACAGACTGCAATACGGGTTCTTTCACCTCGCACACATCAGCGCGCATCATTTGCAGAGAGGCCGCCTCGGCTGCCAAATCGGGGTCGCGCAGGCGGGCAATCACGGCGGGGGCATCCAAGCGGGCGATAGCTTTCACGGCTTCATCGTTATGTTTCATGCGGATGCATGTTTCAGCCGAGCGGCGGATAGAGCGCAGCAGCAGGGGCGTCTGGTCAGGCATAGACATCAGCTTGTCCTGCAATTCGCGGTCAAGGCGCAGCTGCAATTCGTAATCCTTGTGCTGCTGGGCTGCATCAGCCAAACGGTCAAGACCTTCCACGGGGGCAAGCGATTCCACCTCGGGCAGAATTTTAACGGCCTCATCCCACAGTCCCTTGTCCACCAAACGCAGCATCAGGAACCAGCGGAACTGGCGGCGGGTGTCCACATTTTTCAACCAGCCCAAGCGGTGGTTGGAGGTTTCAGCCAGCTCCAACAGGCGGGCTTTATCGCCCGACAGGTCACCCAACAGGCGGTCGAGATTGGCATTGGCTTCCTCATTGCTGGGCACGATAATGGTCTGCCCCTTAAAGAAGAGCAGCACGTCCTCACCCTTGGCATAGATACCCCACAGGGCCAAGGCAGCCAATGTGATACCCACAGCAACGGTAGGCAAGGTGTGATTGGAGTTCTTACGACTCGGTTTATAGCGGCGATGTGTAGCCATGAACTATTGTAATTAAATGGTTAAGGTGATACGGCAGCAAGATTGTGAGAGTTTTGTCACAGCGGTGAAACACCCCTCTTGCGCGGGGGGATTCTAACGTATACAGCGGAAAAAATCAAGTTTTTTCACTCGAGGGGAAAAGTTTGAATGTTTGATGTATTTTTTGTTAAGAGCGGGTAATCCGCTGCGTTCTCTACGCCCGCAAGGCACAACGCAGGGCAAGAACGTATAGGGAGGCTGCACCGAAAAGGAGAAGGTGCGACTGTCAATGGGGAAGAACGGAGCATGCATAAAGGTTGAAATCCCGTTCGGCGAACATTTAAAAGGCACCATTTCACCGCACTTTTAAATGATACTGCCCCGTTTTTCCCTTGACCCGCCCTGCCCCCCGGGTGGATAATGGCGGGGTTATGGAAAGTATACATGCTTACTCATTTGATATCCCCACCCGCACGCTTTTCGGTGCGGGTATGCTGAACACCTTGCACAAGCAGTCCCTGCCCGGCACGAAGGCTCTTATTGTGATTTCCAACGGCAAATCCACCCGCGCCAACGGCTATTTGGCCCGCACGGAGGAGCAGCTGGACAAGGCGGGCATTCCCCACGTCCTCTTTGACCGAGTGGAGCCGAATCCCCTGAAATCCACGGTGATGGCGGGTGCCGCCGCTGCGCGTGAGAACGGCTGTGATTTTATTGTCGCCCTGGGCGGCGGCAGCGTGATGGATTGCAGCAAGGGCATTGCCATGATGGCGACGAACGAGGGCGACCTGTGGGAGTATGTGCTGTTCGGCACGGGCGGCAAGAAGCCCATTTCACAGGATCCGCTGCCCATTGTGGCCATCACCACCACGGCGGGCACAGGGTCCGAAACAGACGGCGGCGGCGTGATTACCAACCCCGAAACGAACGAAAAGACCGCTATTTTTGCGGGTACAAAACTTTTCCCCAAGCTGGCGATTGTGGACCCCGAGCTGATGACCAGCGTACCGCCCCAGTTCACCGCCTTCCAAGGTTTCGATGCTCTGTTCCACAGCACGGAGGGCTATATCTCCAAGAACGCCAACCTGATGACCGACCTCGTGTCGCTGGGTGCCATTGAGCACGTGGGTCGCCATCTGGCCGCTGCCGTAGCGAACGGTGCCGACATCGCCGCCCGCGAGCACACGGCTTTCGGCAACTGGCTGTCAGGCTTGCAGATGTGCGTGGGTTCCTGCACGAGTGAACACTCGCTGGAGCACGCCCTGTCCGCCTACCACCAAGAGCTGCCGCACGGCGCGGGACTCATTATGATTTCCAAGGCTTACTACACGCACTTCATTCAGGCGGGCTGCTGCCCCGAACGCTTTGTGCGCATGGCTCAGACCATGGGTAAGACCGATGCTACGCAGCCCATGGACTTCATCACCGCTCTGCTTGACCTTCAAAAGGCCTGCGGCGTGGATGAGTTGAAGATGAGCGACTACGGCATCACGCCCGATGAGTTCCCCGCCATGGCCCATAAAGCGGTGGACAGCATGAGCTTCCTCTTCCCGAACGACCCCTGCGAGCTGACCATCGACGACATGGTGAAGATTTATCAGGAATCTTATAAATAATGTTTGATGTTTGAAGTTTGAGGTTTGATGTGTTGAGTTAGGCACGCTGCGCGTGCGGGTATTCGACTAACAAGACATCACAGCTTCTCGATTAAAACAAGCGCCGCCTCCTGAACAAGGGGGCGGCGTTCTTTTTTTACATAACGTGGCGTCAGCCACGCAAATTTCTTACTTCCAACTTCCAACCTCTAACTTCCAACTTCCTCATTTGTACCTATCCTCGGGGAAGTTGCGATAGCCGATTTTGAGGGGGGCCATGTCGTCCAGCAGCCCGCGGTCATAACGGCGGGTGGGCGGGGTCAGATTGCCGAGGGTTTTCACGTTGCCGTCGGAGAAGAAGTATTGCAGGTAATAGGTATCGCGGTAGCCTGCGGCGTAGGCTTCGCGTATCATTTGCAGAATGTCGGCTTCATCCAGCAAACCGGGGTGAACGGTGGTGCGCACTTCATGCGGCAGTTTGTAGGTTTGCAGCACTTTCAGCACCTCGCGAAAACTGTCGTAGAGGTTGCGTCCGCCCGCGAGCTTCCATGTGCGCGTGCTCGGCATTTTGTTGTCCAGCGCCACATAATCGATAAGCCCCTGCTCTGCCAAGTTGCGGATGGCATCGGGATTGCTGCCGTTGTGGTCTATCTTGATGAGCAGCCCCAATTCCTTGATTTGGCGGCACAGCTCCTCGATATCGGGGTTCAGCGTAGCCTCGCCGCCCGAAAGCACCACGGCATCCAGAAAGCCTGCGCGTTCGCGCAGAAACTCCATTTCATCCATGCCGCCGCCTTTGCCCAGCACCAGCTCAGGGTTGTAGCAGTAGGGGCAGCGCAGGTTACACCCTGTGTACCAAAAAATACAGGCCGCCTTCTTGGGGTAATCCAAGAAGGTCAACGGCGTGATGTCGGCAGGATGTACCATCATGTACAATGGACAATGGACAATGGACAAATCACGCAAAGCGCGGTACAAGGCATAGACACGATACCTGCGGGGGCACCGCAGGTATCGGGAGACGTGTCTCAGTGTCGCGGCACAGCCACGCGCACTTCTACACCTTGTACATGGTACATTGTACTTTGTACTTCTTACTTGAGAATCTGGTCGCAACCGCAGCCGCAAGGCTCGGTGAAGTGCTCGCGCTCTTCGAATTCGCCCTGCTTGCCGGCGTTGAAGGTCTCCACGGGGCGGTGGTAGCCCATCACGCGGGTGTAGACGGTGCAGCGGGTGCGTTCTTCCTCGTGCTCAGCGAGAATCTGAGCATCGGTCTTGGTGACTCCTTTGATTTCTTCCATAATTTTCTTTCTATGTTGGGTTAGGGGTGAATGGCTTTAGTACAGGGGCAGCTCGGGCTGCTCTTCCTTGCGGGCGCGGGCAATGAGTTCTTCATCGCACAGCGGGCAGTAATCATGACGACCCTTCAGGTAGCCGTGCTTCTCACACACAGAGAAGAGCGGCGTGACGGTGATGTAGGGCATCTTGAAGTTGGTGAGCACCTTGCGCACGATGTCGCGGCAGGCTTCGGGGGAGGAGATAGCCTCGCTCATGTACATGTGGAACACCGTACCGCCCGTGTAGCAGCACTGCAGCTTGTCCTGCATCTTGAGGGCCTTGAACAGGTCGTGCGTGTAACCCGCAGGCAGCTGAGAGCTGTTGGTGTAGTAGCGGTGACCGGGCGTGCCAGACTGAATGATGTCCGGGTAGCGCTTCTGGTCTTCGCGGGCAAAACGGTGGGTCGTACCTTCGGCGGGCGTGGCTTCCAGGTTATACAGGTTGCCCGTCTCCTCCTGATAGCCGCGGATGCGGTCGCGCATGAAGTGCAGCACTTCCTCGGCAAAGGCGATACCTTCGGGAGAGGCGGTGTTCATCGTGTCGTTGGAGAAGTTGCGCAGCATTTCGTTCACACCGTTCAGACCGATGGTGGAGAAGTGGTTGCGCAGGTGCGGCAGGTAACGCTTGGTGTAGGGATACAGACCGCGATCGTAGAGCTTATTGATGAACACGCGCTTCTTTTCGAGCGTGCTCTTGGCAAGGTCCATGAGTTCACCCAGCTTGCTGTACAGCAGGTTCTTGTTGCCCTTGTACAGGTAGCCGAGGCGGGCCATGTTGATGGTCACCACGCCGATGGAACCCGTCATTTCGGCAGAACCGAACAGACCGCCGCCGCGCTTCAGCAGTTCGCGCAGGTCGAGCTGCAAACGGCAGCACATGGAGCGCACGGCATCGGGCTTGTAGGCTTCCTCGTCAATCACGCGGTTGCCGTTCTCATCAAACTTGTACTGGGAACCGATGAAGTTCTGGAAGTAGGAAGAACCAATCTTGGCGGCGTTTTCAAACAGCAGCGGCACGTTCTCGTCATCCCAGTCAAAGTCCTCCGTAATGTTCACGGTGGGGATGGGGAAGGTGAAGGGCTGACCCGTGCTGTCGCCTTCCGTCAGCACCTCGTAAAAAGCCTTCTGGATAATCTTCATTTCGGGCTGGAAGTGCTTGTAGGTCATATCCTCCAGCGAATCGACACCGCGTTCCTTGGCAATGGCTTCCAGAGCCTCGTCGTGCATGTCGGTGAAGATGTGCATACCGCCGCTCATGGGACCCTGCTCGCGCAGGTCGCGAGGCACCGTCCAGTCAATCGTCACGTTGGTGAAAGGAGACTGACCCCAGCGGCTCGGCACGTTCAGATTGTACACGAAGCTGCGCAGGGCTTTCTTCACGTCCTCAAAGGGAAGCTGATCCTTGAACAGGTAGGGGGAAAGGTAGGTATCGAAAGAGGAGAAAGCCTGAGCACCGGCCCATTCGGACTGCAGAATGCCCAAGAAGTTGGCCATCTGCCCCAGAGCCTCGCGAAAGTGCTTGGGCGGGCGGCTGTTCACGCGGGAGCGCACACCGTTGAAGCCCTCGTTGAGCAGGGCGCGCAGACTCCAACCGGCGCAGTAGCCCGTCAGGCAGTCAAGGTCGTGAATGTGGTAGTCGCCGTTGCGGTGGGCGGCACCTTCTTCGGGGGTGTAAATCTGGTCCAGCCAGTAGTTGGCAATCACCTTACCGGCGGTGTTGTTCACCAAGCCCGCGTTGGAGTAGGTGGTGTTGGAGTTGGCCTTGATACGCCAGTCGGTGTTGCCGATGTACTCCTCAATCGTCTGCTTACAATCAACCCACGTGTTGCCCTGGTAGACACCGGCAATCTGTTCGCGCTGCAGCTTGTGCAGGAAGCGATACTTAATGAAATTGCGGGCAGTCTCAAAGGAACCTGCACGCATGAGTTCCTTTTCGATGATATCCTGCACCTTTTCCACAGGCAGATACTCCTCCTTCTTGAGCTTGTCCAGCACGTTGGCGTAGACAAGGGGGTTGTACTCTTCCTGCGAGGCGTGGTACGCCTTCTCGATGGCCTGCTGTACCTTGTAGGCCTCGAAACGCTCGCGTTTACCGTTGCGTTTAATGATTTCCGGCATAGTGATTGCTTTCTTGTAAGTTGATTGAAGTGAATAGGTTGCAGTCCTCTTTCCGAACCGCCACCCCCGCTCGTTCGTCAGCCGTTGGCTTTCGCCGGAGCCGTCGTTGTCGGGAACGGGCGAAATTTAGCATGCGCAGGTGTTTTTTGCAAGCAAAAAAATGAAAGTTTGCGACTTTTATTTCCACAAAATGTTGGTGCCTATTTTTTACTTGACTACTACATGTTGTATTTATCAACTTTTAAGTAAATTGCCGCCGGCGTGCTTTCAGCCAATGCATTTTCCACGTCCGCATGCGGGTTTTCAAGCTCTAACAGGTGGGTGAAACATGAGTTTGGCGCCATCTCGGCACAGAGCGTTCTCCACAAGATTTAGCGGTACCCATCTCCCCCCACTACGGTGGGGGAGCCAGACATTTTCGGCGTAAAATAAATTGCTCACAGCTTCTCTGAAGCCGTGAGGAGCTTTTTCACCGAGGCACGGCCTTTGACGGCGAGCGAGGGGGCGAAGAGGGAGAGGCGGTATTCCTCTACCATGAAGCCGTAGGTCTGCCATGCGGGGTGGTTGAGGTGGCGGGGGGCGTTTTCGTAGAAATCGGGGCGCAGGGCGGCGTTGAGGGTGTCGATGCGCTCCAACTCGCGGGCGGCGGGCTGTTCTTTGATGCGGCGTAAGCGCTCCTGCACGCCGCGCAGGAATCGGCTGTAGTCCGTGAGCTGCGCGGGTTCCATGCTGCTCAGGAAGAAGGGGCGCGTCAGCCATTGCCATTGGCGTTGCAGGTCCTCCGCAATGCGGGCGGCTACGCGGTCGGTAGCGGCGGCAACGCAGTAGGTACGCACGGCGGCATCGGTAGCGGCCAGCATATCCCACATCTTGCCGAGGGGACCGCTGATGCAGTCGTACACGCGCTCGCGCATACGGAGACAGGCGGCATCGAAATCCGCCGCCGTGCGCGGCAGGGGTGCCAGCCCCGCATCCATCGCGGCAAAGAGGGTGTCGTATGTGTTGTTCTTGGGTGCCTGACCCAGCGTGGTGAGAGCCAAACGAGCCTCCATACTCTTGATGGGCAAACGCTTACGGATACCGTTCAGGAAATCGCCGTGCTTGATTTGAGCCAAGCGGCGCACGCCGAGTCGGTGGGCGTAGGCGGCTTCCTCCGCCGTGGGGAAGACGTGGATTTTGACACTCTGCTCCCCATCGGGCATCAGCGCAGGGTAGCCTATGCCGTTGCCCACCTCTACCGTTTCGGGCAGGTCGCCGCAATCCCAGCGCGTCATGGGGGTGGAAGAGAAGGTGCGCGACGCCTTTTTGCGGAAGCGTTTTTCCTGATACCCCGCCAGACGCTCGCGCAGGGCGGCGGCATCCGTGCCGAGTGCCAGCTCATCCCCACGGTCATCACAGACCCAGATTTTGGTGACGTATTCGGGCGGCAGTTTCGCCATATCGAACTGCTGGGCGTTGCAGAACTTGCCTGTGCGCTGCATCACGAACTCCGCCAAAGCCTGCGGCAGCGGGCGGTCGGACTCGCGGTCGTACCACAGTTCAAAGAAATCATCCGCCGCTTCGGAGATGGGCAACAGGAAGGTACGGACATCCTTGGGCAGACTCCGCAGCAGAATCTCCGCGCGGTCGGCAAGGTGGGCGGGGACGTTCCAGTCCGACAGCCAGTCGGGCAACACCTCCAGCTGGTCGATATGCACACCGATGGTCACGCCGTCATCCGCCGCGGCGGGGTCGTGGTTGTAGTAGACAGGGTACTCCTGCCCCTGCACTTTTAGCTCATCGGGGTACAGGTAGCGGGGTGTCTCGTCCTCGCCGGGGTAGATGCAGTCCTCGTAGGGGATGAAGAGGTAGCGGGGGTTCCCCTTCTCCACCTTCTCCCGCCATTGGCGCAGGGCTTTTTCGGAGCATACATCCTTGGGCAGCTTATCGGCAAAAAAGGCGTACACGGCTTCCGCACACCAAATGAGGTCGCGGCGGCGCAGTTTCGATTCGGCGGTGCGGACAGCCTCGCGCATCTCCTCCAAATGTGCCAGAAAGGGCGGCTTGTCGCGCAGCTCCATGGCCATGATACCGTCGCGTATCATGATGTCGCGGGCGGCGGCGGGGTTGTAGCGGGCGTAACTGACGCGGCGACCGTCGATAACGGTAAGCCCGCCGCAGGTGACGCGCTCCTTGGCGTACACCACACCCGCAGCCTTGTCCCATGCGGCATCGTAGGCATGGTGGGCGCAAAGCTGCGGGGCGACCTGCTCCAACCATTCGGGGTTCAGCAGGGCGCAGCGGCGCATGAACAGGCGCGAGGTTTCCACCAGTTCCGCGCCCATCAGCCACTCCGCGCGCTTGTTGCGGCGGAACAGCCCCGAACCGGGGAAGATGGAGAAGTCGCGCCCCCCTGCCCCACGGTACACTTTTTCATCCGCCCGCCAGAAGCCGATTTGCAGGGGCGAGCCCGCCAGCAGCGAGCGGTGAATCATCTCATCCGTGGCCTGTTTGGCTTCTTCGGGCAGCGGCGGGATGCGCCAGCGCATGACATCCTCCAGCGAGCTTTGCAAATCCTGCACCAAATTGTGCCACTCGGCCATGCGCAGAAAAGAGAGGTAGTTTTTACTGCACCACTTACGCAGCTGGTTGCGGCGCAGATGGCCGCGCGCGTCGCAGAACTCCAGCGAGGCGCGCCACAGTTTGAGCAGCGAAAGG
This sequence comes from Akkermansia sp., assembly GCA_045615585.1. GTDB lineage: Bacteria > Verrucomicrobiota > Verrucomicrobiia > Verrucomicrobiales > Akkermansiaceae > Akkermansia. The sequence continues at coordinate 16,107 of JAZLFB010000292.1, read as the reverse complement.
AAGTCGCTGTCCTCGTGCTTCCATTGCGCGTGGGCTTGGTCGGCTTGGGTGGCGAAGTCCTGCGGGCGTTCGCGCGGGTCCATGATGGACAGCCCCGCCACAATCACCAGCATTTCGGGCAGGGCGTTTTCGCGCTCCGCCTCCAGCAGCATGCGACCATGGCGCGGGTCCAGCGGCAGACGCGCCAGCTTGCGCCCCGTGTCGGTCAGCTTTTTGTGCCTGTCCAGCGCGCCGATTTCGCGCAGGGTCTTGTAGCCCTCGTTAATCAGGCGCGGACCGGGCGGGTCGGGCAGCGGGAATTCACCCAGCGGCGGCAGGCGCAAATCCGCCATGCGCAGAATGACACCCGCCAACGCCGAACGCTTGATTTCGGGGTCGGTGTAGGCATCGCGGCTCTCAAAATCGGTTTGGCTGTACAGGCGGATGCACACGCCCTCCGTCACACGACCGCAACGACCCGCGCGTTGGCGCGCGCTGGCTTGTGAGATGGGTTCCACTTGCAGGCGTTGCACCTGTCGCCCCGGCAGATAGCGCGAGATGCGCGCCAAGCCGCTGTCAATCACATAGATGATGCCGGGGATGGTGAGCGAGGTTTCCGCCACATTGGTGGCCAGCACAATGCGGCGCGTGCCGCGCTGCGGGTGGAAGATGCGCTGTTGTTCCCCCAGCCCCAAGCGGGCGAAGAGGGGCAGGATGTCCGTTTTCGGCAGGTTGAGGGCGTTCAGCTCGTCCGCGCAGTCACGGATTTCACGTTCACCCGGCAGAAAGACCAGCACGTCGCCCTTGGAGTCGTACTCCGACAGCCATTCCACGGCGCGTGCCACATGCTGCTGCAGTTCCTCGTCCTCATGCCGCGGGGGCATGTAGTGCATATCGACGTGGTAGGTGCGCCCCTCGACATTGATGACGGGTGCGCCGCCGAAGAAGTCGGAAAAAGCCCCCGCATCCATCGTGGCGGAGGAGATGATGAGCTTCAAATCACGCCGCCGCGCCAGCAGCAGCTTCATGTAGCCCAACAGGAAGTCGATATTGAGACTGCGCTCGTGGGCTTCATCCAGAATGATGGTGTGGTACTGCCGCAGGTCGCGGTCATTCTGCGTTTCGGCGAGCAGAATGCCGTCCGTCATCAGTTTCAGCTTGGTGTCGGCACTTGTGCTGTCATCAAAACGCACTTGGTAGCCCACATAGCCGCCGATGTCGCAGCCCACTTCCTCGGCAATGCGGCGCGCCACCGCCACGGCAGCCAGTCGGCGCGGCTGGGTACAGCCCAAACGACCCTTGCGTTCCCCCGCTACTTCCAGCGCAATCTTGGGCAGCTGGGTGGTCTTGCCGCTGCCTGTCTCACCCACCACCACCACGACCTGGTGGCGCCGCAACGCCTCCGCAATCTCCAGCCGATGGCGGGAGATGGGAAGGTCGGGGTAGGAGAAAGAGGGCATAAAAAGTTGGAAGTTTGAAGTTGGAGGTTGGAAGTATTAAATTTGCGTGGCTTCGCCACGGGGGAAAAGGGGGCGCAAAGCGTATACTGAGGGTTCTGACGAGTTCAATGCTTTGTTTTCGGCAATGGTTGATTTTATTTCGGAAACAACGGCTTGCTCTCTGCGTGCGAGAATTACCCGCACGCGGAGCGTGCCTAACTTAAAACTTCCAACCTCCAACTTTCCTCATGACCGCCGCTCGGCGGCGGTCATGCGAGCAGCTCTTCCAGCAGTTCTTCGGGCGTGGTGTGGACGGATTCGCGGGTGGCGAGGTTCTTAAGTTCCACTTCGGGATATTCGGCACCGATAATGACGGCGTACTTGGCACCGATTTTCTCCGCACGCTTGAGCTGGTTGCCCATCTTGGCGGGGGAAAGCGGCACATCGACACGCACGCCCGCATCGCGCAGGGCGGAGGCAAGCCCCAGCATCTGCGGACGCTTTTCAGGCGCAGCCAGCACCATGCACACGTCACAGGCGTTGGGCTTGACGGCGGCATCGCGCAGGGCCTTGGCAGCGGGGCATTCCTCAATCAGGTGGGCAATCACGGCATCACCCATCGCAAAGCCTGTGGCGGGCATATCCACCGCGCCGTTGGAGAGCGTGGAGACAAGACCGTTATAACGACCGCCGCCCGCGACAGCGCGCAGGTTGTGACCCTTGTCAAAAATTTCAAACACCAGCCCCGTGTAGTACGCCAGACCGCGCACCACGTAGAGGTCGAGCTTCACATACTCCGCCAGACCGCGGGCTTCCAGCTCGGCCAGCACGGCATCGTAGCGGGGGGAGCAACCGGCGGGCGGGTTGGTGATGAACTCCACCAAGTCCGCACGCTTCATGCCGAAAGCATCCAGCTTTTCTTGGCAGTATTCGGGGCGGTCGCGTTCAAACTTGTCAATCACGGCAAGGAAATCGCCGACTTTCTCTTCCGGCACGCCGTGGTCGGCGGCGTATTTCAGCCACACCTCGCGGTCGGAAATACGGACAACGAAATCATCAGCCGTGAAACCGAACTCGCGCATGCAGTCAATGGCAAGGGCAATCAGCTCGGCATCGGAGCCTTCGCCAGCCTCGCCCAGAATATCGGCGTTGAACTGCACGAACTCGCGCAAACGCCCCTTCTGCGGCTTCTCGTAGCGGAAGCAGGAGCCGATTTCAAACCACTTGAGCGGCTTGGTGTACTCGCGCTGGTAGGCGGCGGCAATGCGACCGAGAGAGGCGGTCAGTTCGGGGCGCACGGTGATGTCGCGCTCGCCCTGATCCTTGAAGCGGAACAGCTGCGTGGGCAGCTCGCCGCCGCTCTTCTTAAGGTACAGGTCGGTGGCTTCAATGGTCGGGCCTTCCCACTCCACAAAGCCGTAACGATGCGCCACACGCCGCCACGTGTTGAACAGGTAGTTACGGAGGGAGCATTCCTGCGGCGCAAAGTCGCGGAATCCCGGCAGCGGTTGGAATCGTGCATCAGGCATAGTCGTCTGGGTGAGTTAAATGGTTACGCGCCTATTATACCCGCAATTCGCGGCGTTTCAAGCACGATTCACGCCGTTGCGGGCATGATGTCACTCTTTCCTGTCCTGCAGACCTCTGAACGCAACAATTTTTCTTGACAAATTTCTGAAATTTCAGAAAATACAGTCATGCAGTTAAGTCAGACACAGGAACGCTTTGTGCGCCGCTGGGGGGATATGGGTACGCGCTGGGGGATTCCCCGCTCCACCGCCATGCTGCATGGGCTGCTGTACATCTGCGACCGCGCGCTGACGCCCGAAGAGATTTGCGAAACGCTGGGCTTGGCTCGTTCCAATGTGTCCACCTCTCTGCGCGAGCTGGAGGATTTTCGCCTTGTGTACCGCGAAAGCATCCCCGGTGACCGCCGCCATTATTTCTCTGCGGAGACGGATGTGTGGGAAATCGCCCGCCGCATTCTGGAGGAACGCCGCCGCCGCGAAACGGAGGGTGCCGTGGCTGCCGTGGATGAATGTCTGCGCGCCGCCAAGACCGAGGGCGACAAGGTGCTGGCTCAACGCATGGAAGCCATGCAACAGCTCTTATCCGCCGCCGACACCGTGGCTGCCGCCGCGCAGAATTACCCCACCTCCGTCTTTCGCCGCGCCGCCCTGATGGGCAGCAAGCTGCTTGCCCTGCTCGCCAAGCTGTAAGCCGTTATTTTTCCCGACTCAAACGAACCATCTTTCCACATTTCTCAAATTACAGAAATTATGAAAACAATCGCTATTACAGGTGTGTTAGGCTACAGCGGTCGCTACATTGCCGCCGAAGCCGTGCGGCGCGGCTACCGCGTCATCGGGCTGACGAACTCCGCCGACCGTCTGCCGAATCCGCAGCACTACGAACTGCGCCCCCTGCCGTGGAGCACGCAGGAGAACGTGTTGGAGGGCGTGGATATCCTCATCAACACCTACTGGGTGCGCTTTTCGTATGCGGGCAAGGGGCACGCGGCGTTCAGTCATAACGAGGCGGTGGCGAACACGAAACGCCTTTTTGCCGCCGCCAAGGCAGCGGGGGTGAAACGCATCGTGCACACAAGCATCACCAAGCCCGACAAGGATTCCGAACTGCCCTATTTCCGAGGCAAGGCAGAGCTGGAAGAGGCCCTGCTTGCCACCGCGATTCCGCACAGCGTACTACGCCCCGCCGTTCTGTTCGGCGAAACGGCGGCAGAATCCATCCTCATCAACAACATGGCGTGGTCGCTGCGGCATCTGCCCGCCGTAGGCACCTTCGGTTGGGGGAGCTACAGGCTGCAACCCATCCATGTGCAGGATTTTGCCGAGCTGGCGCTCAACGAAGCGGAAGAGACGGACATGCACCGCATCATCAATGCCACGGGGGCGGAAACCTACACCTTCCGCGAGCTGTGGCAGCTGTTGGCGCGGGGCATGGGGATTTACCGCCCCATCCTGCCTGTGCCCCCTGCCCTCGGCTTGCTCGCCGCGCGTGTGCTGGGCACCTTGGTCGGAGATGTCATGCTGACCCGCGACGAAATTGCAGGGCTTTCTCAAGACCGCTTGGCGGTCGATGTGCCGCCCGCAGGACACCGCCGATTGAGCGACTGGGTCACCCGAAACGCCGCAGAGCTGGGGAGACGCTATGAGAGCGAGCTGAAGCGGAGGAAATAAACCGCCGTACGCCTTGGCGGCGTGGCTGGTTGCCCGCTGTTACGGTCGACTGCCGTTCTGAACCGCCCCCTACTCTGCTGTTACTGCCCTTCTACGGCGTTTTTCAGGGGCTCGGAGTCGAAACAGTCGTTTTCGACCACAAGCTCATCCAGCACTTCCGACAGTTCCATATCGAGACGGCCGATACCCAAGGCTCCCGCCGCCGTTCGGAGAAGCTCCACCGATCTTTCATCCGTCGTCTCGATACTTTCCGCCGCTTTCGAACAGGCTTCTAACTGTTTCATCAAACGCTCCGCCTGCGGGGCGGCAGCATCGGCCTGTTCTCGGTTTGTGACGGCACGCAGAACGGCGATACATTCTTTCATGCCGGCCGCAAGATTTTGCAGAATTTTTAATTCGCGCTCTACCTTGGCCTTTTCTTCCTCTGAAAATTCGCTCAGGCGGTGCAAATCTGCGGCAAAGAAACAATGTTCCAACACTTCCGTCAACTCGCTGTCCGTGTTCGGAGAGTTCAGCAATTCGTTGCTGAAGTTAATCAGGTAGCTCGTCATGGTTGCCAATTTGTCCATATTCCAATTCAGCCACATCTGCACCAGCTCAGCCACTTTCTCATCCTCGGGCGGGGCGGCGTCCATCCACGCCTTGCGGATTTGCTCGGTGCGGCCAAGAAGCCGCTTGACTTCGGGGGCAACTTCCTTGTCGGAGCGTTCCCCGTGCAGCACCGCCGCTAACAGCGTGGCGGTTTGCCCCAAATCATCGATACAGCCTGACAACGGGCTGATACACTGCAGATACGCTTGCTCCTGCTCGGCGGTCAGGTCAGATGCCGCATGACAGGGAGGCGACAAAAAGGCAAGTGCCGCCAAGAAAAAGAGGAAGTGTTTCATGAGATGTGCAGGAATAACCGCTTCCAGTATAGCTAAAGAGAGGAGCGGGTCAAGTATAAATCAGGGGGGACGGCTCTATTTCGCCTTGCCGCTTCGGTGCGCTTCTGCTAAAATCAGGCAACAAATAGAACGTGTCCACTCACCCCCAACCCTTCCGTCTGATACCATGAGCCGCCGCCGTGACCCCGATATGGTGCGTCTGCAACAGCTGGCGCGTGCAGGCAAGCGGGATGCTGCCCGCGAGCTGCTGACGGATGTCCTGCGCCGCAAGCCGGACCACACCCGCGCAGCGGAGGAACTGCGCCGTCTGGACGCGGGGGAGCCGCTGCTGGCGGAGCGCGACCCCGCCGCCGAACGCCGCAGGGCGCAAGCGCGGCGCGAGTGGGAGGAACTGGGTTTATCTCCCGACCTGACACAGCTTTCCAACCGCCGCTTACTGTCCGTTTATCTGCATTTGACGTCAGCGGCCAAGCACCCCTCATTCTGCCGCACAGAGGCAGAGAAAACCGGTCTGCGGCTTCTGCTGCGGAATATGGAGAGGGAACGCCGCCGCCGTCGCCGCCCGCTGCTGTTGGGCTTATCCGCCGTGGCGGTGGGCTGTCTGGCGGTTGCGGCGGGGCTGTCGGGGTATGACTATCTTTCGCAACAGGCGGAACGCGCCGCCGATGTGATGGTCGCCGCCCGCAAGTCGGGCTATGTGGCACAGGAACGCCGCGCGCTGTTAGCGTGCAACACGGGCATCAACCGCCTGTTCTGCCGCCGTGTAGGGGCGGAAGCCAAGCTCATGGCGCTGCGTCTGCAAGTGCAGGAACGCGCCGCTGCTGATTTCCAAGCGCGTTTGGCGGCGGTGGAGGCAGGCACGCAGCACCTCTCGGAGTTCACCCTGCTCCAGCGCGCGGAAGCGGAAAAAGTGCTGCACGACACACAGGATGCCGCCCTGCAACGCCGTTGGGATGCCGCCTGTGCCCGCGAAGCGGATGAGTTGGCGCAGCAAAAAGCCGATGTGCTGGCACAGCTGACCGCCCCCCTGCCCCCCGCGCCTGAAATGGGCGGCATGCCCGCGGTGGATGAAGCCGCTTTGCTGAACTACCGCCGCAGCCTGACGGAACGGCTGGAAGCCTGTGCCGCCGCGTGCCAAGCCTACGGTCTGTCGGTCGACATCGGGCGCGAAGCCGAAGAGCGCATGGAGGAGAGCGAACGCCTGTTGCACGACCTGCGCGGTTACCGCACGCTGCTGTCGCTGCTGCCCTCCGCCCACTCCTACCTCCAGTTCCGCAAGCTGTTGGGCGAGGGCAAAAAGGCCCCGACGTTCTCTGCCTACGCCCCCGCTGCCTACCTACAAACCGCCCGCTGCCGACGGATTGACACCGCCGCCCTGACCGAGCAGATGCAGCAGCAGCGCCACGCGCTCTCCCCGCAACAGGCGGAGACGGCTCACCGCTGCTGGTTGAAGAACGGTCCCACCTTCGGCAAGGAGCTGCCCGCCACGCCCGAACAGGCGCATCTCATGGAAGAGCTGTTTACCAACCGCGTGCTGCACACGCCGCTGTTGGCACTCACCCACCCCGAAAAAGGCACCTATATCAGCGAGCAGGAACCCGCCGTACAGGAAAACTTTATCACCTTCCGCCGCTCGGCACTCGACCCGCAGAAACAGGTGAGCGACCCCGCCGCCGTGCGCTGGGCGGAACCCGAAAAGCTGTGGAAACGCCGTATCGACACCCGCCCGCTGGTGGCCGCCGCAGGGCTGTCGCGCGACACGTTCTTTGAACAGGCACATCTGCCCACGGTACTGACGGCGGTGCTGAATCTGAAATCCAACACCGTACCCGCGCAGGCAAAGGCTTACGTCTACGCCCGTCTGTTGCGGCTGTATGACGGCATGGCGGATGAAGAGACGGCGGGTCTGCGCTTCACCCCCACCTTGGCGGAGCATCGGGAATCCTTTTACGCCCTGCTGGAGCAGCTGCCTGTGGCGGTGGAGTCGGACGGCGTGTGCTGGTTGCGCCAAGGGGCGGACTACGACAAGACCGAACGCCGCTGTGCTGACTGGTTTGCCGAACACGCGGGGGCGGATTACGCCGCCGAGCTTGCCCGCAACTTTGCCGCCACCCTGCGCGTGGTGCCCGCCTACTGCGGCTATGTGAATGAAGCGGGCACGCCTGTGTGGGCGGTGGAGCCGCCCGCCGACCGACCCATCTGGGGGCAGACGGAGGAGGGCATGGTACCGTTCATCAAGGATGCGGCACCCGATGGGCTGCTGCCGCTCTCCCCGCTCTTCTTTCCGCAGAAAACGTCTTAACCCCACCCTTTCATCATGTTGGTTGCCGTACTGTCCGATGTGCATGATTCCGTCACCCGCCTGTTGACGGCGTTGGCATACGCCCGCGAGGCGGGGTGCACCCACCTGCTCTTTGCGGGTGATATGGAGAGCAGCACCACCTTTCGCCTGATGCGCGAGGAATGGCCGCACGGCATGGATGTGGTGTTCGGCAACAATGAGACAGAGCGCGTGACCTTCGCGCATCTGGCACAGGAGTGGGAAGCCACGCGGCTGCACGGCGATGTCGGCTCGCTGAAGTTGGCGGGGCGCCGCCTGTTTCTGTCGCACTACCCGCACGTTGCCGCTCAAGCCGCCGCCACAGGGGAGTTCGACGCCGCCTTTTTCGGTCACAGCCACAAGTCCGAAAGCGTCTACGTTCCCACCGCACAGGGCGGGCGTTGCCTGTTGGCTAACCCTGGCGAGGTCTGCGGGCTGCGCTACGGTCACCCGACTTTCGGCATTTACAACACAGACGATAACACTTTTTCGCTGCACCCCCTCTGATGGATTATCTGCTCTACCGCCTGTCTGACCTGCCCGCGGGGGATGATGCCCTGCTGGATGCCGCCGAACGCGCCGCTGCCGAGAAGCGCGGCGACCGCTACCGCCGCATCCGCTGCGTGTTGAAGCGCGAACTGGCGCGCCGCTGCGGCTGCACCCCGCAGAAGGTTCAATTCAGCATCGGCACCCACGGCAAGCTGCATTTTGCCGCACAACCCTTCAATATCAGCCATTCGGGCGACCTGCTCTGCATGGCCTTTCACGAGGGCGGCATCGGGGTGGATATTCAGGAACACCGCTCCCGCATTTCGGCGGGCTTGGCCAAGCGCATCATGACGGAGGAACAGTACGCCGCCTACGAAGAACGCGGCTGCCCCGCGCAGGAGTTCTTTGACTGCTGGTGCGCCGCCGAAGCCTTGGTAAAACAGGCGGGCGACAGCATTTGGAATGTAAATAAGTACCCCTACCGATACGAAAACGGTCGCATCATTCCCCTGTTTGAGAACGCGCCGCACATTAAGCTGTTCACCCCTGCCCCCGGTTTCAGCGGTGCCGTGGCATGGCAGTGAGCATGCACACCCATTACCGTTCTGCCCACAGGCATTTCAGGTAGGCTTCGCCATCGAAATCAGGGGGCATGGGGGCGGAGGTGAGGCGGGCATCGGGGATGCCCTCCCCCACCATGCGGCGGAAGGCGGCGGGAGTCAGCTTGCGGCAGTTGGTGGTGCAGAGCAGCCAGCCGTCGGGCGCGAGACAGGCGGCGGCTTTGGCGACAAGGCGACCGTAGTCGCGCTCCACGCGCCAGATACGCCCCTTTTCATCGCGCGAGAAGGTGGGCGGGTCCAGCACAATGGCATCGAAACGGCGACCTTGGCGGGCAAAGCGGTCAAGCCAATGCAGGGTGTCACCCTTGCAGAAATAGTGGTCGGCGGGGTTGAGTCCGTTCAGCTCCATGTTCTCTTTGCACCATGTGAGACAGGGCTGCGCCAAATCCAAGGTGGTGGTTTGGGAACCCGCCAGCGCGGCGCAAACGGAGAACGCCCCCGTGTAGGAAAAGGTATTGAGCAGCGTCATGCCGGGGCGGCACAGGGAACGCACGCGGGCGCGGTTGTCGCGCTGATCCAGAAAAATACCCTGCGAGTAGCCTGACTCCATATCCATGAGGTAGCGCACACCGTTCTCTTGTATTTCAAAGCGCGGCGGCACGGCAGGGCCGCAGAAAAACGCGGGGGCTTCTTTCACATCTCTGTCCAACCGCTTGACGTAGACAGAGCGACCGCTCGCCCGCAGCTGTGCCGCCAAGGGGGCGGGCAGTTCCGTATCGCGCAGCGAAACGAGCAAACGGTCAGCCAGCGCATCAATGAACACGCCGCGCCATGCCGTGCCGTCACACAGGCGGTAGGCATCCGTCTGCGGCGGTATCACCGCCGCACGCTGACGCACCATCGCCTGTAAGTCTGCGGGCATGAATCCGTTGGTTGTTACGCCGCTGCCGTCTCCGCCGCCTTGCGGATGGTGGCGGCCATGGTGGTAAGGGCGTTGGCGCGGGTGGAAGCCAGATGCTCCTTCAACCCGCATTCATCGAGCTTCTTCATGTCCGCCGCCAGAATCTCGGCGGGAGTCAGCCCCGACAGCAGGCGGATGAACAGGGCAATCAGCCCCTTGGTAATGAGCGAATCGCTGTCCGCATGGATGAGCATCTGCCCCTCTTTCACCTCGGTACCGACCCACACGCGGCTCTGGCAGCCCTTGATGAGGTTGATGTTTTTGCGGTACTTCTCCGGCATGGGCGGCAGCTTGCGCCCAAGGGAGATGATGTACTCGTACTTCTCTGTCCAGTCTTCAAAGACGGACATGTCGTCAAAAAGCTCCTCAATGCGTTCGTCGTAAGCAGTCACGATAGATTAGTTTTTAGAGGTTGCAAGGGTGTACAGCACCGCTTTTTGGGCGTGCAGGCGGTTCTCCGCCTCACGGAAGATGACGGGGGCGTTCGCCTCCAGCACGTCCTCGGTGATTTCATAACCGCGATAGGCGGGCAGACAGTGCAGCACCACATGGTCGGGGGCGGCGAGTTTCAACAGTTCGGCGTTCACCTGATAGGGGAAGAAGGCTTTTTCTTTGGTACCCTTTTCGGCTTCCTGCCCCATGGAAATCCATGTATCGGTGTTGATGACGGTGCAGCCGCGCACGGCTTCCGCAGCATCGGTGGTGCAGATGATATTGGGGCAGTCGAGTGCCGCCAGCGTCTCCGCCTTGGGCAGAGCGTGGGCGGGACCGCCCAGCATCAGCGTGAAGCCCAGTCGCTTGGCCGCCCACATCCAAGAACGCCCCATATTGTTGTCCACATCACCCATGAAGGCAATCTTCATGTCCTTCCATGCGCCCACGCCGTACTGTTCCTCAATGGTCAGCAGGTCGGCGAGAATCTGGCAGGGGTGCTCCAAATCCGTCAGGGCGTTGATGGTGGGCAGCTTGGAGTATTCGGCAAAATCCACCACATCCTGCTGGGCGTAGGTACGGATAACGGCACCGTGAATCATGCGCCCCAGCACGCGGGCGGTGTCCTTGATGGGTTCCCCGCGCCCCAGCTGGATATCACGCGTCGAAAGGAACATGGGGCGACCGCCCAGTTCGGCAATACCCACCTCGAACGATACGCGGGTGCGGGTGGAGGATTTCGAGAAAATCAACGCCCACGTCTGCCCTGCCAGCGGCTGTTCGGTATGGTGGCCGCGCTCGGCTTTCAGACGGTGTGCCAAGGCAAGCAGGTCACAAATCTGCTCACCGGTCAGTTCTTCGATGGAAAGGAGATTGTTCATGGTTGGCGGGAAAGACGTTTATCTAGCACTTCGGCGGGCATTTGTAAAGTTCAGAATCCGTCAGCACACGCCAAAAGAGAACACGCTTGACAAACCGCAGGTATTTTTCTTCCTTTCGGCAGAATTAAGGCTTGCTAAGGGGCGGTCGGGGGCGTATACTCCCGCGCCATGAAAGCGCTTGTCAAGACAAAGGCCGATAAGGGTCTTGAGCTGATGGACGTGCCGATGCCCGAAGTCGGCCCTAACGATGTCCTCATTAAGATTTACAAAACGGCTATCTGCGGTACGGATTTGCACATCTGGAACTGGGATCCGTGGGCGCAGCAGACCATCCCCGTGGGTATGCATGTGGGTCATGAATACTGCGGTATCATTGAGAAGGTCGGTTCCGCCGTCACCGAATACAAGGTCGGTGAAGTGGTTTCCGGTGAGGGTCACATCGTTTGCGGTCACTGCCACAACTGCCGCCGCGGTCTTTTCCACCTCTGCCCCAACACGCAGGGTGTGGGCGTGAACCGCCCCGGTGCCTTTGCCGAGTATCTTTCCATCCCCCAGAGCAACGTCATCCGCATCCACAAGGATATGCCGATGGAGATTGCCTCTATCCTCGACCCCTTGGGTAACGCCACGCACACCGCCCTGTCTTGGGATTTGGTGGGTGAGGACGTGCTCATCACGGGCGCGGGTCTCATCGGTTCCATGGCCGCCGCCGTCTGCAAGAAGGCGGGTGCCCGCACCGTCACCATCACCGATGTGAGCGACTACAAGCTCGGTCTTGCCAAGACGCTGGGTGCCGACCGCACCGTAAACGTCATCGGCGGTGACAGCATCGACCAAGCCAAGGAAGACCTCGGCATTACCGAAGGTTTCGGCATCTGCCTTGAAATGAGCGGCGCCCCCGCCTGCCTTAAGGACATCATCAAGCACTCCTCCTACGGTGCCTGCATCTCCCTGCTCGGCATTCAGCCCGGCGGCAGCGGCATCGACTGGAACACCTTTGTGTGGAAGGGGCTGAAGATGAAGGGTATCTACGGTCGTGAGATGTTCAGCACATGGCAGAAGATGGACGCCATGCTGCGCTCCGGCTTGGATGTTTCCCCCATCATCACCCACCGCCTCGACTACCGCGACTTCAAGGACGGTTTCGACGTGATGAACTCCGGCAAGTCCGGCAAGGTGGTTCTCACCTGGGCAGAGTAAATAAGTTTTCCCCTTATTCTCAAGCCTGCTTCCGACAAAGTGTCGGGAGCAGGCTTTTTTGCAGGCTGTGAGTCCGCGATAAAAAGTATCGGCAAGTTTTGGCTTGCCGCACGCGCGCGGTTGCGGTAAGCTGCTTGGCAACATGAGCAGAGAATGGAAAACCATTAAGGAGTACGAGGAAATCCTCTTTCAACAATACGGCGGCATTGCGCGCATTACCATCAACCGCGAGCGTTACCGCAACGCCTTTACCCCGCTGACCACAGCGGAGATGAGCGATGCCCTGTACCTGTGCCGCGAAATGCCTGATATTTCCGTGGTGGTACTGACAGGCGCGGGCGATGTGGCGTTCTGCGCGGGCGGCGACATGAACGTGAAGGGGCGCGGCGGCTATGTGGACAAAGCGGGCGTGCCGCGCCTTTCCGTGCTGGATGTGCAGAAGCAAATCCGCTCCCTGCCCAAGCCTGTGATTGCCGCCGTGAACGGCTTTGCCATCGGCGGCGGGCATGTGCTGCATGTGGTGTGCGATTTGAGCATTGCCGCCGAAAACGCGATTTTCGGGCAGACGGGTCCGCGCGTGGGCAGCTTTGATGCGGGCTTCGGCGCTTCGTACATGGCGCGCTGCATCGGGCAGAAAAAGACGCGCGAAATCTGGTTCCTCTGCCGCAAATACAACGCGCAGGAAGCTCTTTCCATGGGGCTGGTGAACACCGTGGTACCCTTGGCACAGCTGGAGGACGAGTATGTGAAGTGGGCGGAGGAGATGATGCAGCTTTCCCCCCTTGCCCTGCGCATGATTAAGGCGGGGCTGAATGCCGAGTTGGACGGACAGGCGGGCATTCAGGAGCTGGCGGGCGACGCCACCATGCTGTACTACATGTGCGATGAAGCGCACGAAGGTTCAAAAGCCTTTTTGGAGAAGCGCAAGCCCGATTTCTCTCAATACCCCAAGCTGCCGTGAGCCTTACCGAGTCGCTGACCGAGCTTTCGGGTGAGCCACCGTTCCGTCTGCGGACGGAGCGGCGCGTGCTGCATTTCCGCACCCCCGCCCGCACCAGCCGCGGGGCGTTGTGCGAGCGCACGGTGTACTATGTACACGCCGAAACGGCGGCGGGTGAGTGCTTGGGTACGGGCGAATGTTGCACCATGCCCGGTCTTTCACCCGAGGAGGGTGCGGACTACGAATCACGCCTAACGGCCGCCTGTCACCAAACGGAGCGGCAGCAAGGTTTACGCCCGACGGATTTTGCCGACACCCCCTCCATTCGTTTCGGTATTGAGGGGGCATTGCTGCGCTTCTACCGCCCCGATGCCCCGCTGTGGGATACGCCTTTCGCGCGCGGGCAGGCGGGCTTGCGCGTGCATCATCTGATTTGGATGGACACGGCGGAGGGCATGCTGCAACAGATGCAGCGCGGCATTGAAAACGGTTTCACCTGTCTGAAAATGAAGGTGGGCGCCCTGCCTTTTGCGGAAGAGATTGCCATGCTACAGGAAGCCCGCCGCCGCTACCCCCACGCCGAACTGCGGGTGGATGCGAACGGCGCGTTCCCCGACACCTCAACAGCCCTGCACCGCATGGAGCAACTGGCGGCGGCGGGGGTCGCGCTCATTGAGCAACCGCTGCGGGCGGGGCAACCGAAAGCCATGGCAGAACTGGCCGCGCAATCCCCCCTGCCCTTGGCGTTGGATGAAGAGCTGATAGCCGCCGCGACCACCGATGCCCGAGCAACGCTGCTGGACACGATACGCCCGCACGCCATCGTCATTAAGCCCTCGCTGCACGGCGGGGTCGCGGGGTTGGAGCAATGGGCGGCACTCGCCGCCGCGCGCGGCATCCGTTGGTGGGTCAATTCGGCGCTGGAGAGCCATGTGGGGCTCACCCTGTTGGCAGAGCTGTGCGGGTACCTCGACCCCGACACCCTGCACGGTTTGGGTACAGGCAAGCTGTTTACAGATGATTTTTGCCCGAAACTGACCCAAAATGCAGGATTTTTACACTTTTCTGAAAGAAAGAATGAACGCAACGCGTATCTATAAGTGTCAACCAAGTAGATGCTTATGAACAGAAACCATCTTTTAACCGCTCTGTTGACGCTGGCTGTGGCCATGCCGTCCCTTGCTGACATCCGCATTTCCTTCCCCGCAGCCGCCGCGCCCGGCAGCTCGCTGCAGGGCAACTGCGACCTTTTTGCCTCCAACACCGTGCGTGCCACCTACCAAGGGCAGCATGACATGACTGTACCCGCCCCCAGCGAGTTCGATGCCGTTGTAACCGCACGCGTAGCCGTGTTCGAGGTAGTGGAGAATCTGGCCTACCAGCGTTTTGTGCGCTATGGTGACGGCCGTCTGCAACCCGGCACCCGCTTCACCGTTACACTCAACCGCAAGCTGCCCGGTCAGCCCGCCGCCGTGGTGGATACCATTGAACAAATGCAGCAGGGCGATGAAGCCGTGATGCGTATTGACCACCTTTACATGATGGGAGACCCCACGGGCTACCCCGTGCGTGCCTGCAGCCGCATGGCTCTCCGCAAGGCACCCGCCCCTGCCCCGCAGCAGCCCGCCGATGCCGCACAGCAACCCGACCCCGCCGTGCCGACCACGGTAGCCCCGCTGGCAGGTCCCGCCCCGCAGGTCAACAGCAGCTTCAACGGTCAGGCTGTCAGCGTCAGCATGAACGGCAACGGTCAAATGCAGACCGTTCGTACCGTCAGCCACTACGATTCCGCCACAGGGCAGATGGTAACGCGCATGTACATCAACGGTGTGGAGGTTGACCCGCAGACGCACAAGCCGCTGCAACAGGCCCCCGCCGCCCAACAGCCCGCAGCCCCCGCCGCGCAGCCCACGCCCGCTCCCGCTACCCCCTCTGCGGAACCCGCGCCTGCGGACACGCACCCCGCCGAGGGCGATAGCGATGACACCATCATCGAACACAGCGAGCCCGCCCCCGCAGCTCCCGCACCGGCTCCCGCCCCTGCGGAGGAAGAAGGCTTTTGAGCTTTGCTAAGAACCATTGCTCCCTAACGGTGCAAACAGAGAAAAGCCCCATCTGACAACACGTCAGATGGGGCTTTTTCGTAACGCGCAGCATCGCTGCGTATCGTCCGAAGTCAAAATTACAATCCCAGTTTGGCGTTCAGGATTTCCGTGACCAACTTGGGGTTGGGCTTGGGGTTGCTGTTCTTCATCACCTGCCCCGTGAGGGCGTTGATGAGCTTGGTGTTGCCCGCCTTAACAAGGGCAACCTTGTCGGGGTTCTCGGCAATCACCTTTTCCACCAGTGCTTCCAAGGCGCCGCTGTCGGCTTTCTTGAAGCCCAGCTTATCGGCGGCAGCAGCGGCGGTCATATCCGCATTCTCCCACAGGAGAGCCAGAACCTCCTTGGCTTGGTTGTTGGAGACAATGCCCTCCTCAATGATATCCACCAATCCCGCAAGGGCGGCGGGGGTCACGGGGCGGTCGGCAATCGTCATCTCGTGCTCGGTGAGGGCGGCCTGCAAGCCGTTAATCACCCAGTTAGCCACCTTGCGGGGGGCTTTGGAGAGGGCGGCGGCTTCCTCGAAGAAGGTGCAAAGGTCCACATCGGCCACCAGCGTGGTGGCATCGGCCACGGGCAGACCGTACTGCTGTTGCAGGCGGGCATGTCGGGCATCGGGCAGTTCGGGCATTTCATCCTTCACCTTCTCCACCACGGGGGCGGTGTGTACGGGGATGAGGTCGGGGCACGTGTGGTAACGGTAGTCGTGCGCGTTC
>JAZLFB010000291.1:0-8455 GCA_045615585.1 Akkermansia sp. | reverse complement strand
CGGCCTTGGTGGCAGCTTCGGCGGCGGCCTTGGCAGCAGCTTCGGTGGCGGCCTTGGCGGCAGCGGCTTCAGCAGCGGCATCGTTGTCTACCGCAGGCGTTGCTTGCCCGGCGGGCTGCGGCTGAACCGCGGGGGGCTGCTGCGGCTGCTCCTTGGGGCTCAGGCCCACATAGAGAATAGCGGCAGACAGCACCACGCAACCGCCCAGCACGTACATGCCCATGTTGGCAGACCGCCGTTCTGCGGCGGGTTCAGCAGGCTGCTGAGGGGGAATGGGAGCAGACGGCTGCACACCATCGTTCCACCCTGTGGGCAGGGCTGTCGGCGCGCCGGGTTGCGGCGGCAGCGGAGCAGCCCCCATGGGGGCTGCGGGGGCGGCGGGTCGAGGGACGAAAGGAGCGGGATTCGGGGCAGAAGCCACGGCGGTAGGGTGAGCCGCAGGGGCTGCCACAGGGGCGGGCGGGGCCTGCATACCGGGCTTAATTTCCAAGGCCATGGTGTGACCGGGCAGGGTAACGCCCGCCTGTGTCTGCGCAGCATCGACACAGCAAATCAGGAAATCGGAGCTGCGCAGAGTGCTGACCTTAGCAGTGGTAAATGCCACACCCCAGCCATGGTCAGGGCAGGTCAAAAAGCCCTCATGCAACAACTCCGCCCACTGCGCCGCGCTGTAGGTTTTAGCGGTGGTGAGGTAGCAACCGCTTTTCGGCAGGTTAGCCAGCCAACGGGCATAGGCGGGTTGCCCGCAGGCCTGCTGCCAGCTGCCGTTACCGTGCAGGGGCAACACGGCGGGCAGCTCCTGCGGCTGCAACCATGTGGGGTTGCCTGTCCATGTGCGCAAAAAGGCACCGGCCAATGCCTGCAACACCCCTGCGGGGGTAGAGGCCGCCATGCGCATTTCCTCTTCATCACCCTCGGCTGTCACCAAGTGGTGGGCAATGTGGTTGGTGCGGCGGGTGTAGTCTACACCACAGTCGGCCACGCGTGAAAAGATGCGATAGCGGGTACCGCCCATGCGGTATTCGCTGTAGAACTGATACTCGCTGACGCCCGCCGAACGGTCGAACGAGCTGAGACGCTCCAAATACGCCACCAAGCTTGCGGGCAGCTCGCGGGAGCGAGCCACGGTGCCGAAGCCGGTTTTACCCGCCTCTAACAAGCGGGGAGCACTGGTGTAGACTAACTGTAACATGGCTTAAACAGAGGGGACTAAGTGAGGGGCAATCACGCTGAGCACCCACAGGGTGGGGTCGCAGACATAGCGCGGGGCGATTTTATCAGGGTCGGGGCCGATTTTATCCACACCGTCCAAGGGGTCGGTGAATCGAACAGGCGGGCACCCAAGGGGCGAAACGGCAAAGTAACGCACGTTGCTCGAAATGCTTTCCGCCCCCGTACACAGGGCGGGGTTGATATCCATCAGGAAACGGCGCAGCAAATCGGAGTTCGCCTTCACGTTGCGCTGAATCACCCTGCCCTTTTCAAAGCAGGGCAGCAGCTTGGCATCGGGGTAGCGTTCGGCCAAAGCGTCCTCCCACAAATCGCATTTGCCCAGCATCACGGCAAAGGGAACATCTAACCGCACCCCCGGCCCCAGATTCAGCGTATCGACGATGCGGGCGTAGGTTTCGGACATGATGATGTTCTGCTGGTCCATGTGGCGGGAATCCGTGGTGAGCTGAGGGTCGTCTTTCCCCGAACTCATTTTGCGGAACGCGCGGTTGGTCACGGGGTCGAACAGGAAGAACAGCCCCGACGCCACGGCCACATGGCCCGCACCGGGCGAATCTTCGCTGTTACGGCCGGGTTCAAAGTGCTCACCCGCGTTATCGTAAAAGACCAGCGAGGTGGGCGGCTCTGCCGTGCCCGGCTTAGACAGGCTGTAGACAAAGGGACGGGGCAGTTTCACCATGCGCCCGTGGCGGTAAAACTCTTCGTACAGAGCACCCTCCAAATCGGTTTTGGAGAGATAGGCATCTGCCGGAGATTCCGCCGAGAACAGGCGGTTCTTCACATCGTTGAGCATGGAGTTATCCGTGGGCGAGGCATCCTTCCACCCCAGCCCGAACTGCGGGCCCATCGTGTATTCCATTTCATGCACCAGCGAAGCCAGATAATAAGACTTGCCCGCAGACGGTGCCCCGATGATGGAAAAGATATGGTGTTTCAGCTCCATAAAATGCGGCGGCAATTTGCGGCGGCAATGCGGGCACGCATAGTGCATGCAGGGCATACCCTTGTCATCCAAAGCCTGACCTTTAGCGTTGAAACGCGTAGCAAAGAAGCGCAACATGGCATCGCGCCCCAGCACGGGGTCGCCCATCAGATCCGGGTGGTTGGCAATGTTCATTACATCACCCGCATCAAAGCGCAGCCAGCAGGTGGGGCACAGGTAACGGCCGCTGTCCTCGTCAATATGCGGTGTATCGGCGGCATCGTCCTCCTCATCGGGGTAAGCGGCGGGCACCGCGGCCAGGGCGGGTTCGACCGCCGCCGTCGGCTGAGCTACGGGTGCGGCGGCAGGTATGGGCGTGGGCGCGGGTACGGCAACAGCACCCGCTGCGAAAGAGGCCATTTCCAAGAACTCGCCGTAGTGGCACATGCAGGAGTAAAGGCCGCCCATCATCACCCATGAATCAGCGGATAAAGAACCAACCAGCGAACTGAACTGCCCCATGGAGTAGGGGCCGACCCAGCTGTTTTTCGTAGCATCAAAGTAGTGCCACTGGTCGGCATTGGCATTTTGGAAGGTTGTGCCCAAAGAATCCGTTTCATCGTACATGACGGCAAACAGACCCTTGGCTGCGCTCATCAGGTAGACCGTACCCGATTGCAGCTCCATAGACGAGGACGTATTCTCGCCGTTGACCTTGTACTGAACACGGGGGTAAAAGGTGCATTGACCGTTGCGCTGCATAAAGCAGCCGACAAGCTGCGCCTCCATCGTGAGGCGGCACGCACAATCCGCCGTGTTCCCCACGTTGAGCGGGAACATCTGCCCGCGGCGCAACTTACCCGACGCACAATCAAAAAGATAGAGAGAGGACATATCTGTTATTTGTTAAGAATCGTAAAACCTTTAGCTATTTTTTCTTCTCGAATCTGGCGAAGACCTGCCACCATCAGCTTGATGACGAAGAACCATGTCACGCAACCGCAAATGGCCATTTTGATGTAGTGTTCCCCATCCGAACCGCGCAGAAACTCGCTGTTCCAAAAGGCATGAACCAACACCGGAATCATGGCAATCTTCAAAAAGCGGAAATCGGTCAGAACAGGAAGAGCGAAATCGGCAGAATCTTCACGGAGAACATGCTCTTTCCGCTTCAGATTCATCACATACCAATAGGCACCCGCCGTTATAGCCGTCCATTGGGTATGCCCCGCAACAATGGTACCAATTGCCCGAACCTTGACAACAGTTTTACCGAAATCAACGTGCATTGAACTCTCTTGGGCCAAATTCAGAGCAACTTGATGCAACGCCTGCTTTAACTCAGGGGTCAACACATTTTCCAAGCTGCACAACTCCTCCAGCGTCTGAGATGCGCTGAAATGGCGAATGGAAATCAACAGTTCATCGTTAATATATCCTGCTGTTTCAAAAGCAGCAAAGCCCGCCCCCACTGCAGCGCCTAAGAGCATACCTGTTAAAATACGACCGTTTCTCAGAGCCCCCGCCACAAAAACAGCAGCCATCAATTTGGCAGGCTCCTCCACAAACCCGGCAATATAGGCGTGGCTGGATTCCACCGCATCAAACAAAGCCAACGCAAAAACCATAGACATCAGCCCGCCGCCCAGAAACATAAACAGGCAACGATACACGGACGTGTCTTTACGAACGTTCATCTCAAAGAAGAGAATTAACAGGCATAAAGGAAAGCCAAATGCCCCAACAAACTCCCAACCCGGTATCAATTTCAAATTGGCATAGTGATTCAACGCCATATCAAAACCAAAGAAAAGCACCAAGCTGAACAACATGACCCGCAGAAAGAACCACGGGGCGGGGCAGTCCTCCTGCACCTGCGCCAACATCGGCGTTCCCTTGGCCGTACCGGCGCAGAAAAGCTCTTCGGCCTCGGCTGTCTTGTGATGCTTAAACGCAGTGGAGAAGAACTTAGAAAGAGAGAACGCTTTGATGGAGGGCAGGCTGTCACCCTCTGCATCCGTGGGTAAAATCTTCGAGATATCTTCCCAAGCGGGCATCCCCTCTTTCCAAACCTTATCCTGCGGGGCGGCAAGCCCCTGTCTCATCATGGTGCGCAGGCCCTCCACGGTGAACGGGCCGCTCTGCACACCGTTATGTAACAGGTAGTATTCTGCCGCAGGGGCAGCGGCGGGTGCACCCGGGGTAGGCGGCGTGGGCGGCACAGGCGCGGAGACTGCCTGCGGGGCGGCAGCCGGCTCCGACTCCGATTTCACCAGCGAATTCGGAGATATCACGCCCGCAGCTTTCAACACTTCCACCTCATCCGCAGTCAGCGGGCCTTCCCACGTAGTCCCATTATCATTAGAGTAGTAAATTTGACCTTTCATTTCTGTTTAGCTGTAAAAAATGTTCTGAATAAAATAATATTTAATCTTCACAAAGGCATCAGTCTTTCATTCATTAGCGATATAACCGAGCTTTTTGTAGCAGGTTTTGAGCAGAGAAGCAAGAACAAACTCCCCTATTTTGGGGGAGTTTGTGATTTTAGGTACAATGACAAACAATGAAGCGCGACAGAACAACGGCGGCAGAGGTTCGGCTCCGCGAGATGCTGCGGGGGCGGAGGGAGGAGCTGGGGTTATCCCAGCTCCGATTATCGTTGTTGTTGGATGGCACGCGGACATTTGTGTCGAAGTATGAAAGCGGGGAGCGGTATCTGACCTTTACCGAAGTGGTGAAGCTGTGCGGGATTTTAGGATTGGATGCGGCGAAGCTGGCAGAGGAGATTGCGGGGCTTGTTCCTGAGGAGCATGAGGAGAAGCTGTAAGTGTTTTAGTGGGTCACGCCCGCCCCGCCAGCCAGAAGGTCATGACGACCATAACCAGCGCGACTAAAGCGACACCGCAGAGGGGGATGAGGAAGAGCAGCAGCTCTTGGATAAAGGGATGTTTCATGCGGTTTCGGGGAGGTTGGCGCGATGGACGCGCATGATTTCATCTGCAACGGCGGTCAGCATGCCGCGCTCGTTGCGGATGTCTATCCACGCAAACTGACCGTTGGGGTTGAGTTCCAAGAAAGAAAGCCCCTCTTTCGTGCGAAGAAAGTCCAAGCGGGCAAAGGAAAGACCTGTCTCGCGCATCATGGCGACTATGCGCTGTTCTTCATCGGGAGCCAGCTCACAGGGATACCATTGGATTTCTCCTGTTGAGCAAAGAGGTCGGCTGTCCATGCCTCGCATCCCTTTGCGGGAATAGGCCGATGCAAAACAACGCCCCGCAATGTAAGCCACGGTCACTTCTTCCTCCGCTTCCCCCGCCTGTTGCAAAAACCATGGGAAAGACGTATCAACAGCGGCGGGATTCACGGCGCTCACATGAAAAATTCGTCCGTTCCCCATTGGCTGCGCTCCGTTTGTTTTGGCAACCGCCGCACCCTGTAGCTGAGGGGTGACGCCGTGCAACATCTCCCACGGCAGCACAGGAAAATATTTGGCCGCCAAGCGCATTTGCCGCATTTTATACCAGTTGCCCGATGGGGAGGGGTGAATGAGTGCCAGCTTGCCGCTGCCGAAAGCTAAATCTTTGACTCCCGACCAAATGCGAAACACCTCCTCCCGCAACCATGCCGCGGGGCTGCCGCCCGCAGGGGTGTCAATGGCGGGCGGGTCAAACATGACCTTGCGTTCATACACCGCGCCTACTTCCGACTCACGGCAAACGCGCCCCGATGGGTCTGAAAGCGTGTACCCCTCTGCCCCAATCGACCACGCGTAGTCACGCCACAGGTCGATATTGAAGCGAAACACCTCGGCGCGCTCCGTCAGATAGGGCATCAGGATGTCGGTCGTGACATCGTGGCTGTTGGTCAAAAGCAGAATCATGGAAGAAAAGAGAAAAAACAGACCTGCCGTTTCCACAAGAGAAACGACAGGTCGGAAATGCCATTTAGCACATGTGCCAATCGTCAACGCACTGGGCACCATTGCCTCCGGGAATGAAGCAGAAAGAGCCCGAAGCACCAAACGTGGCATCGTCTTCCGTCAGGACAGCCTGAGCATTCTGGGTAGCCCAGTTGTAAGCGGCGGGAGTCTCCTGAGCGGCAGCAACAGGAGCGGCGGACTGATCGGCCATCATAAACGGCGTCACAACAGCAGTAGCAAGGACACTAATCATTGTCGTAGTTTATTTGTCTTACCCCGCCGAGGTTGCGGCAACCTTGCCCCAACGGTTATCTCAGCGGGCTGACGACAAAATAACGCTTTTGCGACATTTAGTCAAGCGTTTTCTATATTTTTATAACCTTTTATCTGTTTTCGCTGCCCCTCATTGCTATTTTTATCGCCATCAAGTCACAAATTTCCCACTTTTCGATTCCCTTCATTCCCTCGTAACACACACAAGAGGGGATAACGACTCACGCATGAACCGCTTCCTTTTTCAAGGCTTCCAAGTCTTCAAACTTAGGCTTGGGCCATTTGTAGGCATCCGACTCCGGGACTGCCTCTTTCAGCTCATCCAGCGCGTCATTCAATAAACGCTTCTCGCGCGGGGTGCCTTTATACTCCTGCAAATCGGACAGTTTGTCGCGATACGCCCAACCGATTTCCTTGCTCTCCTTCACCAAGCCGTCGATATCCTCGGCGTAAGCGTAGTACAAGCGGCGTTTCCTCTCTGCTATCTCGCTTTGCAACGCGCGGGCATCGGCCGCTGTCGTCAGGGCACTGATGCGGGCTCGGAACTCTTTCAGGGCGGAGTTCTCCTCCTGTTGAGCCTTGGCCATCTGCGCCTGATAACGCTTTTTGACATCCTCTTGCTGCTTCAATCGGCCTTCTACATCGGCTTCCGCCCGCAGTTTGTTCACCAAAGCCCGCAGCTCCTTCGGTCTGGCGGCGGCATCAGCCTCCACCATCCTGTTCCATTTTTCATGGGCTTTTTTGAGACATTGCTCACTGTAATCACCCGTGTAGTGATAGGTGTTCACGGTATCCTCAAACTGCGTCATTGCAGCCAGCACCTCGCGGTCAATCTGCGCGGCCACGGTCGGCAACACAGCGGCCTCCTGAAAATCGGCGGGGCGGTACTGCTTAGCCAACTCACCCGTGCCGAGCATACTCTTTTCACACTCGCGGCGTTTTTCGTTGATTAAGCGTTCACACGCGAGCTTGAAATCGTGGTCACAGTCGCTTCCTTTGATTCTAAAGCGCTGAAAAAAAACGCCGGCAATATTGATAAATCCTACGCTCTGAGGGCGCGACTCATCCGGCGGGTCATACCGATCGGCAAACGCCCATCTATCGCGGAACTCCTGCGTATCCATCTCGGCCAGCCACCGGTCGCAATCCTTGACCTCTTGTTCGTAAACGGCATCACCCAGAGCCTCCATTTTGGGTTCTATCTCCTGCAAGTCAGCCAACAGCTCAGGCACATGGTAGAGGTCGCGCAGTTTCTTGTCGAGCGCCGCGGCGGCAGCGTCAATTTCGACCTGATTTCCCGCCGGGGCATCGGGTACAGGTATCGGCGCGGACGCGGATGCTTCGCGGGGGAACAACAGGTAAGCACCCACCGCCCCCGCAGCGGCGGCGGTCAGAATGAGGGGCAGCGCGGCGCGGTACAGAAAAGCGGACAGGCGGTTGGGGGCATGACCGCGGCGCAGCCAAAAGAGACAGTCCTCTGCCCGCTTGCTGCGGCGGGCGGGGTGCAGCGACAGGTTGGTCTGCAACATCTCCAGCACGGGGCGGGGTGCAGGCACCAGCAACTTGGCGGCGGTGAGGGGGATGAGGTCGTCCTCCATCAAGCGTTTATCGGCGGTTTCAGGGCGCGTGCCTGTCAGCAGCTCATACCACGTGGCGGACAGCGAGAACAAATCCGTCCACGGACCGACCTCGCCCTTGCCTGTCAGCTGTTCGGGTGCGGCATAGCCGGGGGAGAAAGCCCCGCGCGTGGCGGAAGTGGTGAGCTGCGGCTTATTGAGCGCGGCACCGAAATCGACAATCACGGGCAACCCCGCTTCATCAAAGAGGATGTTTTCGGGCTTCAAGTCGCGGTGAATCACGCCGTGCGCGTGCAGATACACCAAGGCCTGCAACAACGCCGCCAGCCAGTCTGCCGCCTGTTCGGGGGTGATGGGGTTTTGCGCCCGCGCCGCCAAACGCTCGCGCAGCGAGCCGCCCTGCAACCACTGCATCACACAGAAAATGCTGCCGTTGCCGCCCACCACATCGTACACCTTCACCACGCGGTCGTGTTGCAGCGCCGCCAGCGTGCGTGCCTCGCGCATCAGGTCATCCAGCGCTTTCAGGTA
>JAZLFB010000290.1:0-6084 GCA_045615585.1 Akkermansia sp. | reverse complement strand
GGCGGGCGTGCAGGGCGGCATCGTTGTTTCCGGCGGGCCTCATGAAGCCCACCAGATGGTGCGGCACGCGTGCCGTCTCCTCTGCCGTGGGAGCGGCGGTGATGATGGGCATGCCTCGGTAGACTTGGTAGGCATCGGCGCTGATGATTTCGGCATTGCCCGCCAGCTCCGCCAGCGCCACGGCCACGGCGCTCTTGCCGCTGCCCGTGGGGCCCAGCACAAACAGAGGTTCAAGGGCGGGTTCAGCCATGCCTTAGGTGGGGTTGCCGAAGCGGTTGGGACATTTCTGCCCCGGCAGCACGGTGAGCACGAAGAGGATAATGCCCAGCAGGGAGGAGGGCAGCAGCTGAAGGTCGATGATGGCCTCCAGCTTCCACTCCAGTAATTTTTCGCTGTGCTTGGACATGGGGACATTCTCTGCCAGAAGGAGGATTTCGGACATGCCGGCGGCAACAGCGGTCGCAAAACCGATGGTTCCCAACACCATGTGCAGCACAATCCACCACCCGCTCCAGTTGACATCGTGCAGACGGCGCACCCACAGGGCGGTCAGCGGGGTGAAGGTATACAGCACCGTCACCAGCAGCAGGAGCAGGGCGGCCATCAATGCCAGCGCCCAGCCTACAATCAAGCCCTCGTCGGCAGCGTGTAAAGCGGTTGCGTAGCCGATGCCGCACACGATAATCGGCACCGTTATGGCAACATACAGCAGTGCGCTGTACAGCACGCTGCCCCAGTATTCACGCCGCCCCGCGCGCCCCGAAAAATCGGCAAATTTCCCCTTGCGGAAAATGGAACGGAAACAAGCCCACAACGTAGGCGGCTCAGCACTCGGAATAGGAGGAAGGGACATGATGAAAGTTTGATGTTTGATGTTTGATGTTTGATGTGCGGAAGTTAGGCACGCTCCGCGTGCGGGAAGATAGGGGAACGCAGAGCGATGGGCTCAGCTGTTCGAATAAAAACGGGGGGCGGAAATTGTAAGAAACGGTTGCAGGCGCTTTGCGGTTCGTTCATCCTGTGGCGACAGCCACGCGAATTTGATACTTCAAACCTCAAACATCAAACTTCAAACATTCCTTTTATCCTTTGGGGTTAATCCTGTCGGGCCCGTACTTGTTGGCACCGCGCTGGCTCGGCAGTACCAACAGCACGAGGAGCCAGATGCTGAAAACGAGGGCAGCCAGCATACCGCAGATGGTGCCGACGAAGTAGGTGTACAGTTGGGCGTAGTCTGCCGGGTGGGTCGTTGCCAGACAGCCGAACGCGGCAAAGAGACAGCCCATGGAAACAAGCATGATAACGTAGGCGGGGAGCTGGAACCAACCGCTCCACCCACGGTCGTGCAGGCGGCGGGCCGTGGTGCAAATAAAGTAGGCTTGCAGCACCAAACTCACCAGCATCGAGAGTCCAAAGCCACCCAGCAGTATCCAATCATGCTGAATCATCTCGCTGAAGGCGGGGATTTCTGAGCCCGGAATGGTGCCGTCATGGTTCATGGCGTTTATGTACTGTTCCACCGTGGGGGAGAGCCCCAGCAGGCCCTTAAAGCCCATGCTCAACACCTGATTGACGATGTAGTAGAACAGGTAAAAGCTCCAGAACTCGGTGCGGGTGGCACGCCCGCGGAAGGTGAGCCCGTGTTTCAACACAAACAACATGTTGGTGATGACGTTGTCGGAGCCCGCGTGCAGGTGCTTGCCGCAATGGGGACAGACGGCGGGTACGGAGGAAGCGGTGAGGGTGTTGCCGCAATGGGGGCAGTTGCCTAAATCGCTTTCGGGCAGGGCGGGCGGCGCGGCGGTGGGCTCTGCCGAAAGCCCCAACAGCAGGTACAGGGGCTTCCATTCGGAATCACCCGCTGCGGCGGCCAAGGTTTCCGTCGTCACGGTGCCGTTCGCCAAGAGGGTCAGCATTTCTTCTCGTGTGAAAGAACCCTGCGGCTCCTTGGCGCTGTTGAGGTAATAATACTTCATGGCTCCATATTGCCGTATCCCGCCCCGAATGTCAAGGGAATGTAACGGAGAGACAGGGGTAAAAAACAGGCACCCGACAAGAATGTCGGATGCCTTTCAAAAAGAGTTTTGCAGAGGGCTTAGGCCTTCTTATCGGGGCAGTTGCCGCCGCATTCGCAGGGCTTACCCTCGTTGCAACCGCAGTTGCAGGGCTTCTTGTCGGGGCAGTTGCCGCCGCATTCGCAGGGCTTACCCTCATTGCAGCCGCAGTTGCAGGGCTTCTTGTCGGGGCAGTTGCCGCCGCATTCGCAGGGCTTACCCTCATTGTAGCCGCAGTTGCAGGGCTTCTTGTCGGGGCAGTTGCCGCCGCACTGGCAGGGCTTGCCCTCATTGCAGCCGCAGTTGCAGGGCTGCTGGGGGGTGGGCTTCATGCCGTGGTGATGGTGGTGCTTGTGGGGACGACCCATGTGGGGGTGCCCCTGCATGTGCCCCTTGCATTCGCAGGGCTTACCCTCGCCGCAGCCGCAGTTGCAGGGGGCGGCGGGCTGACCCTGCGGGCGGTGCATGCCGGGCTTGCCTTGGTGGTGCTTCATGATTTCGGCCTTCATGGCTTCTTTCTCGCTGTCGTCCAGCTGACCGTCCTTGTTGGTGTCAAATTTCTCCAGCATTTTGGCGCGGAAAGCGGCTTTCTGCTCCTCGGTGAAACGGTGCATGCGTTGGAAAGCGGCCTTCTTGTCGGGGCAGACGGGGGCGCATTCACAGGGCTTGCCTTCGTTGCAGCCGCAGTTGCAGGGCAGCTGCTGGGGCGCGGCTTCCTGTGCCATCAGGGGCAGGGCAGCCACAAGGGCGAAAAGAAAGAATTTTTTCATCGGTTTTATATTCGGTTGAGTTTGGGGTGGCAGAGCGGCAATGTCACCGCTCGTCACCGCTATAATATGCTCTTTTGGGAATGAAGTCTACACCAAATTCTAACGAAAGATGAAAAAATCAACATTCGGGCCGCTTGTGATAACTTTCAGGTTTCAACTTTTTCATGATTTTTCTTGCCAACAGCGGCTTGCAGCGGTAGAATAACGCCCGTGCAAGGCGACCCACGCACAAGGCGTGCCGCCCGAAACATCTAACCCAAATAACAGTACCATGCCTGTACCTACACAAGAACAGTACATCAAGATGCTCAACACGGCCAAGGAAAAGGGCTACGCCTATCCCGCCGTGAACGTGACCACGCTCGAAGTTATCAACGGCGCCCTCAAGGCTTTCGCTGAGGCTAAGTCCGATGGTATCATTCAGGTTTCCCTCGGTGGCGGTCAGTTCGCTTCCGGTACGGCTGTCAAGGATTCCGCCACGGGCGCTATCGTGATTGCCGAAGCCGTGCATCGCCTTGCCGAGAAGTCCGACGTGCTCGTCGCCCTTCACACCGACCACTGCCAGGCTGACAAGATTGACTCCTTCCTGCGTCCCCTCATCGCTGAATCCAAGAAGCGTGTGGCCGCCGGTCTGCAGCCCCTCTTCAACTCTCACATGCTGGACGCTTCCGCCCTGCCCATGGCCGAGAACCTCAAGATTTCCCAGCAGGTGCTCAAGGAATGCGCCGAAGTCGGTATCGTGCTCGAGCTCGAAATCGGCGTTGTGGGCGGTGAGGAAGACGGCGTGGACAACAGCGGCGCTCATGCCGCCAAGCTCTACACCTCTCCCGAGGATATGCTTCTCACCTACGAGACCCTGAACGGTCTCGGCGAATTCATGCTGGCCGCCACCTTCGGTAACGTGCACGGCGTGTACAAGCCCGGTGCCGTGAAGCTGGAGCCCAAGATTCTCCGCGACGGTCAGAAGGCTGTGATGGACAAGCACGGTAAGGATATGCGCCTGGTGTTCCACGGCGGTTCCGGTTCCGACCTCTGCGACATCCGCGAGGCTATCTCCTACGGCGTGGTGAAGATGAACATCGACACCGACACCCAGTACGCTTTCTCCAAGCCCATCGTGCTGCACATGTGCCAGAACATCGATGGTATGCTGAAGGTTGACGGCGAAGTGGGCAACAAGAAGGTGTACGACCCCCGCTCCTACCTCAAGAAGGGCGAGCAGGGCATCTGCGACCGCCTCAAGGTGGCCACGCAGGACCTTCTGTCCGAGGGCAAGACCCTCTTCGGCCAGATCTAAGCCTGACCCCCATCGGGTGCGCACCCGCGCACCTCAATAAGAAAAGCGCGTCTGTCACAACGTCAGACGGGCTTTTTGACGGTCGCAGAGATATCGCTCTTTTTTCCTTACAGCGGCAGGGCAGCGGGGTCGAGGAGGAAGTCGAGCAGCGGGAGATGCAGCACGCCGTGCTCATCGTAGTGGCGGGGGCTGCTGTCTGCCGTGATGAGGATTTTGGCAAAGGCATCTTTGATGCTGAGCAGCGAGCGCAGTTCCTGTTCCCGCTTTTCGGGGGTGAAGAGTCGGTACGCCGATTGGATATAGGCGCGTGAGCTGCCGAGATTGCAGACGAAATCCACCTCCAGTTGCCGCCGCTCGCTGACGCCTTTTTCATTGCGGGTGTGGATGGGGTACACGCCGACATCCACGGCGATGCCCCGACGCCGCAGTTCGTTGTAGATAAGGTTCTCCATGAGGTGCGTTTCCTCAAACTGTCGGAAGTTGAGCCGCGCGTTTCGCAGCCCTAAATCCGTAAAATAGTATTTGGCGGGGGTGTCAATGTAGTGCTTGCCGCGAATGTCGTAGCGCGTGGCTTTTTCCAGCAGAAAAGCCTCCTCTAAAATGGTGAGGTATTTCTTGATGGTGGCGGCGGAAATTTTGCTCTTTTTGACGGAGGAAAAGGTGTGCTCTAAGCGGGTGGGGTTGGTCAGCCCGCCGATGCCGGAGGCAACCGTGTTCACCAGCTCTTCCAAATCATCATCCGCACCAATGCGGTAGCGTTCTTTAATGTCGGTCAGGTAGGTGTTGGCAAAGATGGTGTTGAGGTATTTCACTTTGTCCTCGTGCTCGGGGTAGAGGACAACCTGCGGCAGACCTCCGTAGGTCAGGTATTCCGTCAGCCCCTGCTCGGGAGTA
Organism: Akkermansia sp.; assembly: GCA_045615585.1. Classification (GTDB taxonomy): domain Bacteria; phylum Verrucomicrobiota; class Verrucomicrobiia; order Verrucomicrobiales; family Akkermansiaceae; genus Akkermansia. The sequence continues at coordinate 1,069 of JAZLFB010000290.1, read as the reverse complement.
CCGCGGTACACCTGCATCGTTTCCGCAAAGCTCAGGGGGCTGACGTGGATGGCATCCCCGCGCCCGCGGAAAGCGGTGGCAACATCGCGCGACAGGAAGCGCGAGTTACTGCCTGTCACATAGATTTCCAGCCGCTCGTTGTGCAACAGGGTGTTGAGTACATCGGCGAACTCATCGACCATCTGCACCTCATCCAACAGCACATAGGTACGCCCCTCGGCGGGTATGCGGGCTTCAAGGTAGTCCAGCAGCGCATCGGGGTTGCGGTAGGCTTTGTTGCGGCGGTCATCCAGCGCCAGCATGATGAGGTGCGCGTCATCTGTCCCCTCGTGCCGCAGGTGTTCGGCAAAGAGGCGGAACAGCAGGTGCGATTTGCCGCTGCGGCGGATGCCCGTGATGATTTTTACCATCCCGTTTCCCTGTGCCCGCACCAGCTTGCGGAGCAAATCGTCGCGTTGTATCTCGATTGTCATTTTCGTTTTTTGCGTCTTGCCGCAATTTTCTGAAACAAGAATAGCCTGAATGCCCGCTTCTCGTCAAGAAAACATTTCAGAAAAATGCGTATTGCCGCAATTTTCTGAAAGAAAATAGGGCAAAAAGGGGATTAACAAGCAAAGCGCCAAATGGGGAGTTTGTAGGGATGTTGCGCGGGCTTCAAGCCCGCGCGTCCGTTGAGCCTTTAGGCGATAAGAATTTTAGCCCAACTCGTGAGAGTTGGGAATATCCACCGTGATTTTATTTCGCACCTAACCCTGCCGAATGGCAGGGTGGTACCAAGGGGTGGGTGGCACGTCTCTTGTACGTTTTTTGCGCTCCTCGTTCAGAGTGGATTCGGGCTACAGGAAAATGAATCAAAGCGCGAAACACGTACAAGAACAGATTCACCGTCGCTCCGTAACCACCCTGCCATGCGGCAGGGTTATGGGGGGTGTAATGTCACCCGCCTTGTCCCCAATACTCACGTATTGGGCTAAAATTCTTATCGCCCAAGGGCTCGACAAAGGATGCGCCTAAGGGCGCATCCATGCTTGCGCGGCTGCGCCGCGCAACATCTCGCCAAATCCCCCTT
>JAZLFB010000289.1:0-2589 GCA_045615585.1 Akkermansia sp. | reverse complement strand
TTGGCCCACAGAACGACATGGCTACGATCCGACTTCGTTGATGCTTTCCTGTGCGCCGTATGCCCAATCCAGACCCAGGAAGGGCGTGATGGCGGTGGCGTCCGTCACATGGAAGTCGTACGCAGCCTGTACGCCCAGGTTGAACACGTTGTCGTTCCAGCGGGCACGCTCGGTGGCTCCGTCCAGGCGGCAATCAGCGCGGTTGCGCACGCTGCCGTAGGCCAGGTGACCGCCCAGGGAAAAATCCTTGCCCATGCGGGTGGAGGCGGTGGCTGCGGCCAGAATGGCGCGCTGGTGTACCGTGGCACCGTCCACACCGCTGTTGTGGTATGAGCCGAAGCCCTGGCCGAAGCTGATGCCCGCCTGTGTGTTGGCGGAGAAGGCATGGTTCACGCCAATGCCGTAGCCGCCGCCGTCGGACTTGAAGCCCCGGTCGCCCGTGGCGTGCATGAAGGTGCCGAACCCGCCGCCCCACACGGCGGTGTCGCCAGACTTCAGGGCATAGCCCTGCGCCCCGGAAAGGCGCACGAACTCGCGCACATACGCACTGCTCGCCCACAGGGAGTTCACCAGCGTCACATCCAAAGCATCAGCCTCTGCGGCGGGTACGGGCGGCGGCGGGGGTACGGGAGTCACACCTTGGATGTTGGTCAGGACAAGCGTCGTGGCATCATCGGAAAGCTGCAGCGTTCCCGTGGCTGTCACCTCATCCCCGCGCTTGATTTCAACATCCTGGGGCTCGGTAAAGCCTTCGATTCCCGGTGCGGACTGCACCAGCGTAATGGTGGTGCCGGGCGTCCAGGAAGCCACGTCAATGTCGTTAACCTGCAGTTCTACACCCTCAAGGTTCAATGGCATCAAGTCTTCCGGATCGGGGAGGTTGAGCATAATCTCGCCCCGGGTCGCGCCCGTCAGCTGACCATTCGTAATGTTGAAGGTGAGTATCTGCATGTTTTGTACGCAATACGCTGTAATGCCGGTGCCGTAGATGTTGATGGAGTTGCCGGAGGTTGTCCCTCGGCCGCCCGTACCCTCAATGATGCTTATAGTGATGCCGTTGCCGCCGCTGTAGTGGCCGATGACTCCTTGACCATCCTTGATGGCCACATCCACGGCTCCCTTGCCTACCAGGTGCACACTGTTGTTAGTTGCGTCACCCTCAACAGCTCCAGCGGCATAGCCGCACGCCGCATTCCCGGAAATAATGACAACATTGTTGCTTAACGTTACGTCTTCTTGCCAGCAGTAGCCGCCCCATATCTCATTGCAGTACCCTCCGGTCATGATGACGGTGTTCCCGTATGCCGAGTCATAGCCGCATCCTCCGAATACGTTATAGACCTCGCCCCCCGTCATCGTTACCTTGTTATTGGAAGCGCTGTCACCCGTATCCATGCCATTTGTGTAGCCGCCGTACACCTTGGCACTGTATGGCACCTCGCCATTTGGGTCGGCTTTGATGGTGACATCTCCGCCGGAGACAGATCCGGTCGCGGAATACTTGCCGAAATAGTAGTCATAGTCTACCCCTTCATACCCCTCAATGGTGGTACCCGTGAATTCAGCAAACACCTGCCCACCCAGCAGGGCGGCAGCCAACATGGTGATGAATAATGTTTTTCTCATGCTCGTTCTTGTTTGGTTGTTCAGTGGTACGATTATAGTTTTGCCAATACTGTAGGCTTGGCGAAGGGTGGGAAGCCTAGTGGCAGCGGGGTTTGCGGCGTATGGGAACAGCGTGAGCGGAGGGAGACGAGCAACCGCCTGATGTAGAAAATGCTTGAAGTTCAATTTTTTGCAAGATTTCGCTTGACCTACAGTATTGGCAAACCTGTATGCTTCCCCACACCCAATCGTGGGCGGAAACAATCTCCACGCCGTGCTTGCTTTCGGTGCGTTTTTATTTTGAGGTATTACGTGCGTGTGACCCAATAAATGGATTCATGTTTTGCAACGAGTTGATGGGGCACGTTAGGAAAAACGCCCATAATAGAAGCCCCCCTCTTTGAATTTTATCAGTAAAGGCAGCCAGAGATGTGCAACGGGAGACGTTATCCACCCCGCAGAGCGGGGTTCGGTATAGAGACGTTAGGCCGGTGGTTACCCCACGGGTTTACACCCGTGGCTCAACGAAGGAATGCACCCCGCAAGGGGGGGTGCCGATCTTGATTTTTGCACGTTTGGTCCGCTGAGCATTTCTTCATCTGGCAGTATGCCAGATGAAGCAGGTATCGCTCCGCGCCGACAGGCGCGCCAAATAAAGCTCCGCCGGGGAACCCCGCCTCGTCACGCCAAAGCGCAGCGGAGGCGGACGGATGGCGGGGTGGCTCCACTATCCCGTTGCTCATTACGAAAACTTCCAAGATTCGCTTCGCGTACCATCCACCCCACCGCATGAATTCATAGGTTCCCAAAAATCATTGGGACACATGTGAGGCGTAGGCCACGATGATGCGGGCCACGGGGGGCAGGGCGGCGGTAAGGCGCTTGGTGAGGGAGGAGAGCATGGCGTGGCTCTGCTCCACGGTGAGGGCGTCGTCACGCGGGATGAAGACGGCACAAAGGCGCTCCGCGCCGCTGGTGTAGAGC
>JAZLFB010000288.1:0-3277 GCA_045615585.1 Akkermansia sp. | reverse complement strand
AGGGGCTTCGAGATTTTGTGAACTTAGCGCGCCGTCGGCGCGGGCACTCTCCCCATTGCGCTGTGCCTCGCCTTGTTCTTGAACAGGCTATGCCCGAGTTCAAATCCCTTTCGCTTCCCTTTTCTCCACCCGCCTGTTTTTTCCATGTCCCGAAGGAAGGGGAAGGGCTGTTTTTTTAGAGCGCCTGCGCCGTACGGCGGTATCCTGTCTACACGCGTAGTCGGGATTCCCCCTCGAATTTCCTCTCCCTCGGTTCGTTGCCTCCCCGCAACTTTGTCCTTCAGGTTTGGGATTCCGCATCATCACGGCACCTTGTGGACTTTCACCACAGTTTGCGTATCGCGTCGGTCGTACCAAGAAGGGCAGGGGCTGCGGCGGCCCCTGCCCTGGGTGGGAAGAGCGTTGGTGCCAGGCGCTTATTTCTGCTTCTTCTCCGCGTCCTCCTTCAGGTAGTCCTGCTCCTTCGTGAGCGGTTCCCCCGCCTTGCGCATGCCCTCCACCAGCAGCTTGTCGATGGCGCGCGCCAGCGGCCGCAGGTCATACACCTCATTGTCGTATCCGCTCAGCCAGAGTGTTACAACAGAGTTCCCCCGCATAAAGGTGACGAAAGAGTTTTCAGAGCCTTTTACAGGTAATCCATTGTCATCCAGCTGCGGGCGTTGCCAGAGGTCAAAATCCCCCACAAGGTTGCGGCGGGGATTGAGACTGGCCGCCAATTCTTCCGGCTTCAAGCCCGACTGGCTTATCAAGGTAGAATAGTTGAGCATTGCGTGGATTGCAGCTTCCTTGTGCCATGTGTGGTCTATAAGATAGGAGACCGTGACGTCCCCGAATTCGATGTCGGCTCTGTATACATGCTCTCCGCCTCTCTCCTTCAGGACATCCGACCACTTTCGCCCAGCGGCCTTTTCCAGTACCTTGGCGACAGATTTCCCAGTCGCTACACCCGCATTGGTATTGGGAAACTTGCCTTCGTTCAATCCGGGAACTTTGACTTGGGGAAGACCAAGCGTGGCGCGAATGCTGTTCAGGTCCCTATAGCCGCCGAAGGAGTAGAACTTTTCGGGATGGTTCTCTCTCTCCCTCTCATAGGCTATTTGGCTTAGTGGCGTGATGGCTTCCATGTTCCAGCAGCTGGTTTGTTCCTTGTTGCGGGCGATTCTTGCCATATAGTCTTTCACTACCTTTGGATTGTCATCCACAGTTCCCTTCCCGCAAAAGGCAAAATGATAAACTTCCCTGTATGCGGCCAACTGCTCCTCCCTAAATGTTTTCTCTGACACTTCGCCCTTGAGGAGCAAAGGTCCCAAGCCATCAAGGTATCCAGAAGTTGTGATAATTCCCCCATCACGCACGTAAGCGTCAATGGTGCGGAAATGCCTAGGAATTACGCCTTTATCAGTTATCGCCCCTTTACGGGACGAGATGATATACTCGTTTTCCGATATTTTCTCTACACGCGGGGCAACACGATTTTCCAAGTATGATTTTTTCTCGGCATCGTCCTCCGCCCTAGTTGCTTGATGGCTCACCCGATCCGCCATAATGCAGAAGAGTATATCAGAATCGACATCTCGGGTGGCTCTCCGAAAATCGCCAGCCGCCAAAGTATATCCCCTTGGACTCAAGTAGATATATGAACGCTGAGAACAAATAAAATTCCCGTTGACAAGAATGTCGTCATCCTTGCCCATCAAGGCTGGCACGACGAAACTCTCATCGAAACCGAAATCCGTTCTGTAGTCCCACTTTTTCCCCCAATGCTGCCTCAACTGTTGCCAAGTCCACAGCTCTTTGGCATCTGGCCAATCAAGCGTCACTGCGGGAGCCTCTATCGTTCTCATTTCCTGTGCTAAACAGGGAACAGGAACATGAAGGATAAATAACAGCAATATAATGTTTAGTGTTGATTTCATGTTATTTAAGTATAATGGGGTCATGTTCGGTTTTCAAACCGGACAGTTCAGACAGTTCATCTATTTCCATGTGGGTGTCGTCGTTTAGATTATCATTTGGAACGAATGTTGAAATATCATATTTACATTTACCAGGAGATGTCTCGACCCAAGCGTGATTTGGGCTGCATACTATGTTAATGTCCTTTTTCCCTAGAAGTCGTGCAAATACAGTAAAAGTTACGGCTTCTTCTTCGCATCTCATCTTAAGAGTGGCTTGATTAGATAAATCTTCGAATAGTTTATTGATGCTGAATGCTAGTGGCGATTTTTTTGGAGAATACACTTCATGGTCTCCTTTATACTCACGCGAAAGCGCAATACCAAAAGCCATGGTGGTATAGACATTGATGTATGGATTATCACTGCATTTCTGCTGCATAGCCTTCTTAAATGTCTCATTATTGTGTATTCGCTTATAAAATACTTTATATGCACTTATGCAAATCGGCACGCTCTGTGCGAAATCTGTCACGTCGCATGTACTACGCAAGTCTGTATACTGATTGACAGGGATATGCAACTTGGAATCTCCAAACACCATTACATAATCAACGCAGGTCGTGGAATACTCGCCGGTTACGTTGATTGACGCGCGCTTTTTTTTGCCACTGCCACGTTCATAGATGAAAGTCCAATCTAGTTTCAGCTGGCCTTGATGAAGTAACCCTGTTTGTTCGGCGGTATCTGAAGTGACATCGTGTACGAATTTCATTTTGGCCAAGCAGAGTTTTACGCTGCCGCCCTTTGTCTGACAGAAAAAAGCCATTTCTGTGTCCAGCGGGCAGGCAAGGTGTTCTATAGCATGAGTGGACATCGATTGTCAACCCAATTTTCGCGCGTTTCCGTAGCGTAACACATGTGTCCCAAAGATTTATGGAAACCTATGAATTCGGGTGGTGGGGTGGATGATACGCAAGGCGAATCTTGGTGGTTCTGCAACATGCAACGGGATAGCGGAGCCGCCCCGCCGTTCGTCCGCCTTCGCTACGCTGCCGCGTGACGAGGCGGGGTTCCCCGGCGGAGACATTAGGACCCTCGGCACCCACGGGTTTACACCCGTGGCTACAGGCCCCTTCGGGTGCGCTCCGCCATTCGGCGGAGCTTTATTTAGCACGCCTATCGGCGCGGAGCGATACCTGCTTCATCTGGCATGCGGCCAGATGAAGCCCTGTGATTCGCGCGAAGCGCGCATATTGAAAAACCCCGCCGAATGGCGGAGTGCCCCGGAGGCACGGTAGCCACGGGTGTAAACCCGTGGGGTAACCACCGGCCTAACGTCTCTACACCGAACCCCGCTCTGCGGGGTGGATGACGTCTCC
>JAZLFB010000287.1:0-47284 GCA_045615585.1 Akkermansia sp. | reverse complement strand
CTGCTATATTCTCTCCGGTGTTTGTTTTTTGTTTCATTTCACACCGATTATGAGTGTAATCGGTACAAAGTCAAACACCACTTTTTTTATTCTGTCACCATCCCCTATGGGATGGCAATGATTTATAATTTATAAAGTATTGAATTTGTGCGGCTTCGCCGCAGGGATAACTCGCAACGCAGAGCGCATGCTGTTGTCGGATGATAAAGGTCACGCCACGCGCTCTGCGTCGATAAAATCCCCGCACCAAAGGTGCGCTAACTCTTAAAATTATAAATTAAAAATTATAAATTAAAAATTCCTTCATCTCTTCCTCTCCAGCACGACGCGGAAGCCGATGGTGGGGCGGCGGGTGTCGGCGGGGTGGGGCGTGCGACCGTGCAGGGAGAGCTGACCGGGGCGGAACGAGCCGTAGTCGCCGCCGCGGGTCACGCCGTAGTCGCGGAAATGGAAGCCCGCGGGACCGCCGTAGCTGCCGCTCACCCATTCCTGCACATTGCCCGCCAAGTCATGCAGCCCCAGCGCGTTGGGGGCAAAGCAACCCACGGGCGCGGTGTAGGGAAAATCATCGTAGTAATCGGGTATCACATGGTCGGCACGCAGAGGCGGCACGGCGCTCATATCCGCAAAGTTGCCTGTGGAGCGCACGGGCGGCCATTTCAGCCCCCACGGATACTCCACCATCGTGCCCACCACGTTCTGCTGGCGTTCATAGGGTGTTTCGCCCGCCTCTTTGGCGCTGCCTGCCATGGCACTCCACTCTTCATCGGTGGGCAGGCGGTAGGTATCCGTCTGCTCGATGGCACCGTTGTCGCGCTCGCGCTGCGTGAGCCATGCGGCAAAGGCCTCGGCATCGGCGCGGGAGACGTTGACGGCAGGGTGGTGCTCATTCTGCGGGAAGGGGGTAGCGGGCGGGGCCTCTCGCCCTGTGGCTTCGCAGAACGCGCGGTAATCCGACACGCGCACCTCGGTGGCGGCGGCCATCAGCGTGGGTCCCACGGGTTGCAGTTTCATGCCCAGCGTGTTAATCCACTCCGCCCCAAACACCACGGCGTTGTTGGGCTGCATGATGATGTTGAGCACCAGCCCCTTGGGCGACAGCCCGCTGCGGCGCACGGTGGTGTAGCCGGGCATGCGCAGTTCCAGATAATACGGAGCAAGGGGTATGCTGACATCCTGCATGGGCGTGACCCCCAGCGGGCGACCGTTCAGGCTGACGGCGGCCCCCGCAGGGTTGGTGTAGAGGGTGACAGGCGTTTTTTCCACCAGCACGGTACACAGGCGGTAGGCGCACAGACCGCCGCTGCGTTCGGTGCCGTTCTCCGCCCGCGCCAACAGCGAGTGGTCGCGCCCGATGGTGCCCGACTCTTCGCACAGGCGGGTGAGCCACAGGGTGAACGCGCTCATGCTCTCCTGCGTGGTGAAAAGTTTGTCTCCCTCCGTCTCGTAGCGCAGGTCGGCAGTCAGTTCGGGCTCCGCCTCTTTCACAAAGCGGGCGAATTGGGCGGCGGTGACGGCGGATTCCGCCTCGTGTACGCCGCCCGCGGGTTCGTAGCGGGTGCCCAGCGCATCCTGCCACGCCTGCCCCGGCTGCGGCGGGCGGTAGGGGTGCAGCGTTCCGCCCAGCGAGAGCAGCCCGCTTTCGGGAATCACGCCCTCCTCCCGCGCATCGGCATAGCCGTCTTTGCGGAGGATGAACGCCACGCGCTTGCCCGCCTGCATCGGCACGGGTCCGTAGGGCGTTTCATCCAGATAATCCCCCTGTTCCGTATAAACAGACGCGCCCGCGGGCACGGAGCCGATGTAGAGCATGCCGCGCCCCGTGGGTTGCACCGTCGGTGCGGGCGGGGCTTCGCGCAGGGCTTGCAGGGCGCGCGCCACGCGTTGCGGTGTGTCGGGCGGCAGAAAACGCATGCCCGCTGCGGTCAGCAGCACGGCGGCACCGAACAGAACCCAAGGCCAACGGCGCGGGCGGCGGGCGGGGCTTTCCTTGGCGGCGCGGCGTTGTTTGCGGCGGCGCGGGGTGTCATCACGCAGGTTTTCCAGCAGCTCGGCCATCTGCTGCGCGGTCACAATGCTCTGCTTGCCCACCACAGGCTCCGCCGCGCGGCAGATGATGCCGTTGAACCCCAGCCAACGGCGGTGGTCCAGACCCTCCGGCAGTTCATCGGGCAGGGTCGGGAAACTCATGCGGTCCATCCCGGTCGCCATTTCGTAGAGCATTTTGGACAGCGCGTAAACATCGGCACGCGGGCTGCCGCCGCCTTCGGGCGGGATATACCCCTCCGTACCCGCGTAGGCGCGCGTCTCCATGCCCGCCACCAAGCCGGGGTCGGCCAGTTTCAAACGACCGTTGATAAATATGACATTTGCGGGCTTCACATCGCCGTGGGTCAGTCCCTCGGTGTGCAGCCCCTCCAACGCCCGCGCCAGTTGGCAGCCCGCCTCCAGCACATAATCCAGCGGCATGGGGCGGTTGCCGTACATATCGCGGTCGCTTTGCAGGGTGCGCGGGGTGTAGGCGGCGGGGTCAATGTGGATGCCTGTGTAGGCATCATCCGCCAGCTCCATCACGTAGAAATAGTGGGGAAACTCCCCGCCGTGGCGACCCACGTGCAGAATATGCACCATGCCCGACAGGTCGCGCGCCATCGGTTCGTAGTGCAGCACGCCCTCGAACTCGCGGATGAAAAGCTCGTCCGATGCAAAATCCTCGCGCCACACCACTTTCACGGCGCGGTAGGCACCTGTCATGCTGCGGGCAAGCCACACCTCACCGTAAGCCCCCGTGCCGATTTCGCGCAGAATCTCGTGGTCGGGCACCTGCGGCTGCATGCCGACAGGACGCTTCCGCTGCCGTTTATCGGCGGATAAACGGCTTGAGCGCGAAGTTCTTGGCGGTTCGGGCTGCATCACGCGCCCATTATAACACCCCTACCCCGAACAGGCAAGGAGATGTATCACGCTTTCCGCAACCGCGGGCAAAATAAAAATTTTTGCGCATTAACGCCACACTGTAAGACGTTTATGGTTGATTTTTTTATCTATGCCCGCAAGAAAAACGAAAAAACTTCTTTTTTTTACTTGTCAAAAGGGTTTCTCTGTGGTTTAATTGCGGCGCACCAATCTAATGCGCACGTGGCGGAATTGGTAGACGCGCTAGTTTCAGGTTCTAGTGGGTAACTCCGTGATGGTTCGAGTCCATTCGTGCGTATCGAAAAAAAGCCCCGCATCTTAACCGATGCGGGGCTTTTTTGTGCTTAAAATCAATGTTTTACAACGATTGGCAGCAAATCATGCCGCATCGCGCACTACTCTCGGGTTGGTCTGAAGGTTGACCTTTGGGTTGCCCCGAGGGTTGCCCCTTTAAGCTCAGCAGAAAAAATTGAAAATAAATGCGTTACGGCTCTTGATTTCTCGGTGGTTTCTTTGGACAATTTAGGTGTAGAAGATTAACTGTTACACTATGGCCGGCATTTTTAAGAAAAAAGGTAAGTCAGCATGGTACGCATGCTGGAAAACAGGCGGTAAGACAATCCAGCGCACTACTGGTGTTTTAATCAAGCAACCGGGATTGTCAGAGAAAAAGACAAAACAAATGGCAGCAACGGTTGCAGAAGCAATGGAACGAGCAGCCAAAGGAGATGTCCCAGTAATGAAAGCACTAGACGCAGTCCGCAATGCGGCATGCTTATCGGGCAGCGGAATGAAAATCCCCTCGGTGAGGGACTATCTGGAAAACTTCAACTTCACCGGAGCTGAAAAGCATAGGTTGGAGCAAAAAAGAGTATTTAAGCTCTTTCTGGATAGCCTGGGGGGAGACGCAGATAAACGGTTGGATCAAATCACTACGGCACATTGTAAAAACTTTGTTCATCGTATACTCGAGAGATTATCCATCACGACGGCGAAGGTTAACCGAAATATCGTGAGCTTTGCGTTTAATTGTGCCATCAGGGATGACCTCATTGTGAAAAATCCGTTTTTCGGCGTTACTGTCTCTAAAGAAGCTCAAGCTGTTTGTCCGGAAAAGTTGAAGCAAAAACGCAAACTGGACGCATTCAGCGCTGAAGAGGTCAGTTTCATGATTAGAAACTTCCCTGCACCGTGGAACGACATGGTCTTGGTTTGCGTAGGTTCAGGAGGCCAGCGTATCGGAGATATCTGCTGTCTGAAATGGGAGTCTGTTGACTTTGAAGCGGGCTTACTAAAGCTGGACACTCAGAAAACAGGACATGTGATAAACAATCCCATTGCGCCTGTACTGGTAGAACGATTCAAAGAGCTATACGAGCAAAGAGACGTTAAGTCCCCCTATGTGTTTCCATACATGGCTCGTCTGTATCAACAAGGAGGCGGTCGAGTTTCGACCGACTTCACAAATCTGCTCAAACTTCACCATTTGGCAGAAGACCGAGTTCCCAGTGCTCGTTCAGGAGCAGAGAGACGAGTCAGCAGCAAATCCTTCCACAGTCTGCGTCGTTTCGCCGTCTCGTGGATGCGTGAGAACGGTGTCAGCGCTGATTTGTGCCGAGACATCGTCGGTCACGATTCAGAAGAAGTGGAACGCGTCTACATGCGCGCCAGCAGAAGCAAGAAAGCCGATGCGCTTAATGCTATGATTGATGCCGTCACTACTGATGCAACACCTATTCCTACCATGCCTGACTTGCCCAAATACAAAAAGGAAGCCTAATTAGGTTCCCCCTCACTCAAAGCAAAAAGCCCGCCTGTGGATAACCTCCATACGGCGGGCGTTTTGCATTTTCACAACTCGCCGGGTTCATCCCCGGCAAAACACCATACAACCAAAACACAAACACACACAACTATGTCAACATTACCTTCAATCATGATTCCAGTCTGCCCTTTCTATGCTGAATGCGGAATAGAGCAGCACACGACTTTCTGGAGCGATTTCTGGATTGCCGTGCGTATCAGCGGAGAAAAGGGTGTCCGCGACACCTACAAACGCGCCTTCGATGAATGGCACACCAACCTGGAGTACATCACGGAACTCAGCATGGTCCTTAACTGGATGATGTGGGCTCTGTACGAATCCAATCCTACACTTGCCGAAGTGTTCGAAAAACTATGGCGCAAGTGTGATTCTTGGTGCTGCAAAAATCTCAAAGGAGCGGATTTGGAATACTATTATCGGACCACCGACTGATAAGAGCATCATAGGAGAGCTTAAAACCAAGCGCACGGGGAGAACCATAACCGATTCGTCATCGGCGTGTGCAAGAAACTTCAAAATAATTTGTCAGGATTAAAATTATTTCTTCCCATCGCTTGACATCGTACATCATACGGCACAAAATTATGTTATAGGAAAACGATAACTATGAGTGACTTTAACTACGAACTAGCGATTAACGAAGCAAATAAGGTAAGTGCATCCACCGTGGCTGACTCTTCTCAGATAGCGGCCATGTTGACGTTGCACTACCAAAAAATCAAAGACCTCTTGGAGCATTACTCCGGAGAAGCCGCTCCCAGCGGAACTCAACAAGTCTATGCCACGCTGTCCCAAATGGTCAAGCGGTACGGCATGAGTCGAGATAAGCTGGAACGCATCTTGATTGACCCTGTACAGAAAGGAAAGATTCGCGTCCTTCGCCCTGTCGATTATCTCGGAAGGCAAGGAACAAAGAGCTACCATCTCCAAGATTTTGAAAAGTTTTTTGCGCTCGTCCCGGCGTAAACAGAGACAAAGAATCCAGCATAGGCGTTACCTCATCCCGGGGTAACGCCATTTTCGTCTTAGGCTTCACAAACACCCATTTCTCACGAACACCGTCAATCACCGATGATGTTCGGTTTCTTCTGTTCGCTGCCACAGAAGAAACCAATTTCACAGAGCAGCTACACCAACACATCAACAACCATGATATTAGCATTACTCGGCGGATTGCTGGGCTATATGATATACAACGACCTCTCGAAAGACAAAGATGACAAAGACTCGTAAGATTCGCTTTACGATTTGACAAGACTTTTTCGAGAGCGCACATATACACGCATCACAAGAGTGAGGCGTAGTCATAGCCCCGGAGCAACAAGACGGGCGGTGGAAGAATTGAATCTTCCACCGCCTTTTTTTATCTGCCATTGTTTCCAATTATTTACACTTTTTGTAACATAGGGTTCATTTTGTGGGGATTTTTACGCGTGAAACGCCAATTATTCACATAATTGTTTACAAAAAGTGTAAACTTCGAATTGCTGTTTTTTCACAAGTTACGCATTACCAATGCATTGCGGCTTTTCAAAAATAAAAAATCGCGTTTTTCCCCGGCGGCATTCATCAGAACGCCGCCGGGAATGGTGGTAATTGCCCTTAATATAGGCCTCCGTAAACGCCCTGACTCCAGCTCTCATCCTTCGGCTTGTTGTCCTTCAGATGATTCGCAAGGATTTCATCATTGAACGCCTTTGCACAGCTCTTGCAGTTCTTCCACAAGTCCAACTTGGGCTGCAATGCAGCACCGAGGGAATCTGACTTCTTTTGATAGATGTCACACGCCGCCTGGGAATGCCCCATCAGCAGAGCGTAGAATACGGCATCAAAGCCGAACAAGTCGGCTTCCATGGATACACCACTCTCCAGCAATTCCGGAAGAATTGCCGTGACAATCTCGGCCTGCGCGTTAAGCATCAGCGCACTCAGGAGCGTGCGATGGTGGACATCGCACTCCTTCAGGCTCTCCGTATCAGCCTCGCAGAAGTGACGGATACACCAGCGGATGACTTCCAGAGTGCCGCAAGCGCACGCGTAGAAGAGCGCACTTCGCCCCAGCGAGTCCTTGTTCAACAGCAAGCCAGCATGCTCCGGCAGGAGAGCATCCAACTCTGCCACCGTGCAGTCCGGCTTCACCACCGCCATGTGGAACGGAGTCCACGTGAACAGGTTGAGTTCTAGCAAGGATAAAAGGCCATCAAGCCAGCTGGTAGCCTTGCGAGTACCGGCAAGGGCCCCGGAATCGGAGAGTTTGCGCTTTTTCCCCTCCCCGATAATGGCGCGGAACTTGTTACAAGCCCCTAGCTCATGATTCTTCATGAGCGCAGCCGTCTCTTTCAGACGGGCACTCTCGGCAACCGCGTGGCTGATAGCGCGGTTCTCCAAGATCTTTACCCTTGCATCAGAACGCCAGTCCACCCCTCCAGCAAGCACTTGTTCCAGCGTGCGGGAACTCAGCGGGAACGCCGTCATGCGTTCCTTTCCCGGTTCAATCTCACTCATTGTGCGGAGATGTTCAGCCAAACGAGCAGAGCCATTCAGCACAGCCAGATGAGCAGGAGTAAATCCAGTGTAGCCGCCTTCGGCGAACTGGCTTACACCGTCAAGGGACTTCAGCTCATCACATGCGAGTATAGCCGCTTCCTCATCTGCATTCAGCGCAAGGGCATGGAAGATGCCAAAGGAGTGCTTGATGGGCTTGGACAGGAGTTTCCAATCCTCGGAAGTGTAGATTTCCTTGGCTTTCTCCAGATAGGAGAGCATATCCTCGCCACCCAACTGAGCCAAGCAGAAATGCATGGCGTGCCAGCCGTTGGTTGTCAGCTGGGCTGCATGAGGATTTTCTATCTGCATACGCAAATCTTCCGGGGGTTCGCACCCCTGGGGATTACTCGGCACATCATACAGTGCAAGCATACCATCAATTAAGTCGTTGCTGTACTGAGGGTGCTGCTTGTAAAACTTGTTGAGGTTCTTGTTTACGCAGTAATTACCTTCGTTCTCATTTAAAAATTTGATCATAATTTTTAGATTTTTTTGTTTCCCCTTAACCCCGGGGCGGGTATCCCTTTGGCGCGGGAGTCACGCTACCCCTTAGCCCTGGGGTTCCAGGCATTACTCATCACTATTACCAATGCCCACCGCTCCGCCTCCGGTTAGCGGCAGGACTTTGTTCAGATACAATCACCTGACTCTCAGCTGCACTTTTGCAGGACAGCGGAGGATGCACTTGGAGTGCCTGTCGGAGTCAGAGAAGGTGTTCAGATTTCTTTCCGGGTTGTTTTGAAGAGGGGGTTAGTTGTTAGCGGCCTCTTGTTCATGCGGTGTGAAAACCCAGCTGCGGCGGGCACTGGTTCTTCTGTTGGTTATAGCGTAGGGGAAACCTACGACGTTGCTTGTGACGGCCTCGCGAATCTTAGCGAGTTTCACACCGAGATTTTTTGCGGTACACAGTACACCCGCTTGACCGGAGAAGCGGGTTTGCTCCGAGAGTTTATCGTACAGTTCGGAGACGGTATAATCCATCTCCTCACCGGGCCTATTCTCCGCCTTCAGCAGTCTTTCCAGACATTCCATGAGCAGACCTTCTCCGTCACGGAAGAGCGTGGCTTCACGGATGGCGGGCGAAACATACGCCTCCATCCCGAAACGCACGCCCGCTTTCATGAGCGAGGAACGGTGATGCTTCAGGAAATGCGCGAATGACGGCAGTTCACGGCGGGCCTTTTCACCCAGATGCTGGTCGCGAATAATGGTATCCTTTGTTTGCAGGATGATGAGCTTATCGCGGTTGTCATCGTTCACCTCAGGAATGAGCTTACGCCCCTCCCCGGTGGGGTTGCAGACCACCAGAACTCGTCCGTTCCATTCCGCCTGTCGCTGGGCTTCGTATTTGCCGTTAATGACGACGCTACCCGTGGCCACAAGCTCCTTGATGCGGTTGTGCATTTGATTGCACCGCCGCCAATCAATCGTGGCATCATCGAGGTAGACCAGAGGATTATCCTCCAGCGCACAGGCGTTGAACGGAGAGTTCTCGCAGAAGAACTCATGGCCGGAACGGGAGCGACCGAACAACTCCCCGATTAGTTCTCGGAGAAGGGTCTTTCCCGTACCGGGAGCACCTACGACATACATGGCATGCCCGCGCTGCGGACGGCCATAGTATGCCCCTTGATAGGCGATTGCCAACCACGCCAGGAACACCTCCAACTCCTCGGACTTGGCACCAAAGAGAGAGTGAAGGAGTTTGGCGATGGCGGGACAGCTCGCCTTGAAACGATCCGAAGGAGCATCCTCTTTCGGAGGAAGCACCCGAACGTCGCTGGTATTGATGTAGCAGCGGCCCTCGCTGTAGACGAGGCGATTCGGCTTGTACATGCAGCAGCATGTTCCGTCAACGCGCTTGTTGACGAGGACCTGAGTTACAACGGTCGAGGGAGACTCATTACCCAGCGCATAGTTCGAGCGCAGACAGGCAGTGTATTCCACATAGGTACACTTGCGGCTCTTGCCATCCGAAACGAGGACGTAGCACTCCTTACCCATCTTCTGGTAGAAGAAAGAATCATGGATAGCTTCTGCGCTGTCCTTCGTTGCATTCAATGCCTCCCATTCGTCCGCACCGATGATGTCAGAGTAGCCGTAAAAAGCCAAGGCATTGCCCAAGCTACGGAACCCCTTTGCGGTCACGATGGCGGGGAAACGCAGTTCGTCACCGGCCTCCAACACCCCGATGCAACCGGGAGCAAAGGGCTCGTCGGATTTCCAGTTCCAACTCTGACTGTTCATGTGCTTCAGCAGATCTTTCGGCTCAAAGAGAATCACCCCTTCAGACAGTTCTCGTGCGAGACGTTGAATGAACAGCTTATCCTGCCGGAGAGCCATGAGAGAATCCTTTTTGTAGAGGATTTCCCCGACAAAAGTCGGATTTTCCAGCTGGGCAAAGAAGTGTTCCTTGTCCAGCTGAGCACCGGCGATGGCGGTCAAGCCATGCGCGTTCAGCCAAGCCTTGAGGGTATCCTCCGCTTGCTGCTTATCCTGCGGCATGGCCACGTTCTCCTTCAGCTCGAAGAAGAACGTGTAGGAGCCATCCGGCTGAATACTGCCGATGGTCGGGTTTTGTCCGAACAAACGCCGGGTGATAGCCTGCCTGAGCGGGTTAAAACTTTTCGGGCCTGTATACTTGAGGCAAATACAGCTCAGCAGCGAAGGCTTATTCGTAGCCGTTGCGTAGTTCGGTATCTTATTCTCGATGACACCCATGGCAGAGACAACAAAGATGCTGTCCGTAGCAGGGTTGTGGGAGTAGGAGTCAAAATCGCTCCGTTCTTCTTCTGTGAGGCGGGGAGACTCCAGTCTCGCGGCTTCCGTTCTGATTACAGTTTCTCCTTGTAAATTAAGGATAGTGATCATAAATAAGCATACTTCTTCTTTTTCTATTTTTAGGCACAACAAGCCCGGGAAATTCCCGATGCCGGCACCGGTTATTACCTCTTCCCATACGGGAATTTCTGTATTACCTTGCCCTGCACCCTCGATAGAGTTCAGGACATTTTTCAATACCGACTCCACAATGGGAGCCTTTACCATCTGCTTCTCTTCCGCCAAAACGGAAAAGAATACAGCTATATTACCCCTGCTGTCAGCAGGAAAATTGCGGGCAGAAACGACAAGACTAAGCTCATGCTCCAACTGAGCCGAGCAATCAACCTGTTCAGGCTGCGAGACGGCAGTCTGCAATACTGCCGGGACAGATGACATCAACACAGTTATGGTATGGTGGTGGCAACGGCAGACTATGGGTCTTACCGTAGTTTTCGCCTTCAACAGAGCTTAAAGCCCCAATCGTTGCGGTCACCCCCTCTGGGATGTCGCGCCCATCATTACCATAATCGTTAACTACAAACCCGGCCGCACTTGCCATAGAGCAAGTGAGCGGGGCGCAAATACGCACGCAGACCAGAGACAACTCCATCCCGGAGTTATCTGTTGCTTGCCCACAGAGGGCGTTAGTTTTAATACAGCGGCGCATAGCGGGGAGAGAGATTACTCCTTTGCAGAGGACTTGGCAAGGATTTTTTTGACATTTTCTGCACAAGCTCTTTTTTTTCGCAGTGCAGCAGGCGGAGAGAAATCCGTTTTCCTTAGTGGCACTAGGTTTTCCGGCCTTTTGAAAAAAATCACTTCAAAGCTCCGCCCCTGCTTCCCAAGGGAGTGATTTTCTTTAAGAAAAGTTAAATATCATCCCAATTTGCCCTATTTACGGCCATTGGCCATGCCGTCAATTCTTCCTTGTGAAAGAGTTGTTATCTCCCCTTCAGTGGAGGAAGTGGAGGATTTTTCTACTTTTTTATGAAAGGAATGGAGAATATAAAGGATAAAACGTGCAAATTATCTCCACTACCTCCACCAGAGCTCAGTATTAAAATCAATTTATCTCACGTAAAAGGCTCTTAAATTGTCTAAAAACACCGCATGCGCTGCATAAAACCAGGAATATTGACAAATTTTATTAAAAAATTGCCATATATTGCATTTTTTTTCGTTTAGTCACTTTACTTCTTCAATTTTCATCAACACAATTAAATCATCGCGTCAAAAATATAGCACAGCGCGACATTCATTAAAGATGAGAATTAAACCTGTTAATATTTACAGTCAGAAAAATCGAGAGCGTCATAACTTTGCGATTAAGCGTTTCGGGGATAAACCTTGCCGTCTTTTAACAGCACTTGGTATCAGCACCTCACGAAGCTCCGGGTATTGCTGTCCGAATTGCGGCAGTGGCTCCGGCCCCAAAGGAACCGGTATGCAATTTTTCTTCACCAACACAAAAAACGAACCTAAATTCAAGTGTTTTGCCTGTGAACGCTGTTTTTCGGTAATCGACTTGGTTCAGACCATCTTCCCAAAGAAAACCTACCAGCAAACTTTGGATTACCTAGAAGAACTCTACACCCCGGAACATGACCCCATCAACGACAGAGAACTGCCGTACTATTCTGCCGCATATCGAGCTTCTCAGTCCTGTTCCCTTTCCTGTGATGAGCGTCTTATGGAAACATATCATCAAGCTATCCGTTATCGACAGCTATGTCCTGCGTGGCAGCAAATGGTTGCCGATAAACTTGGGCTGCCCTTTGAGGCACTGAACCGCGCCGATATTGGGAAGAGCTTCACAGGTAATGATGGCAACGACCCCGAATGCGGGGATTTAGTGACCTTTAATCTTTACAATGGCCGGCCTGTAGCCTTGAAAGTACGTCACACAAACGGCGTTGGTTATCCCTACCATCTTAGCTATCTCAACTATGCAACCAACACATTCCACACTCAATTTGCTCCGATTGGGGAATCCCGTGCATTCCGCCAAGCCGGAACCAGCGGCATGCTCTGCTTCGGTCACGACTCTATTACCGCAGGTACCGACACTGTTGCCATAGTAGAAGGACAATCCGATGTGCTGGCAGTCTGTGCCGCAGCACAGCAATGTGGCATCACAACACTCACCGCTATCGGGCGAGACTCTGCCTCTCACATTCTCCGTGCCGATGATCTTTCTGCTTTATCCGGCAAATCCATCATCTACTGCCAGGACAATGACGATGCGGGTACTCAGAACACCGATAAAAATCTAGGACTACTGAAACAATACTGTGATAATGTCCGCATTTGGACTCCCTCCATCCCTTCCTGCAAGGATATCCGAGCCACCTATATCAGCACAGGTGCAACCGCGCTTATCAACAACCTTTTTAACACTTCCGTCAATGCTTAAATTTTCCACAAAAACGAACCACCCCAAGAAAAGATTTATGAACAACGAAGACATACAGGAAACACTTAAACAGCTTCAGGAATACATCGTTCTCATCGAAGGGAGCCATTATCAGGTAAATATTGATTTATGGGCAGACGAGAGCGAACCTCCTAGAGCAACCCCCATTTGGAGAGAGTATAAAAGCTCTGAACTTTGTGCAGCCTTGATCACTAACGGATTCGACCAATCTTCAGCAAAGAGATTGATTTCTCTCCTTCAGGGGCATCCCGACACTCGTGTCGTGGCTGCTAAAAATGAGAAACAAAGTCTTCCTCTGCGTCCTTGTGGGTATCAGCTCATCAACAATGTGCCGTGGTTCCTGAAAGAAGAAAGGAATCCGATTGAAGCAGTCCCAGGCAATCCGGCACTTGTTCTTCGAGAAATCTGCCGAATGTTCGGCAATGAGGCGCCTCTTTTCCTCGGCTGGCTAAAGGGGGCATACACCCGCCAACTGATTTTTGCAGCAACAGCACGAGGAGAAGAACCTCAATATAAAAAAGTGGCCTCCCAGACGCTTGCTATCGTCGGTGCTCCCGGCACAGGTAAAACGCACGTACTGTTAGACATTATCATGGCAGGGGTGCTGGGCAACTACACCAACATGCCCGCAGCATGGCTTTGCGGCAAAAGCAGATTCAATGATTGGGCTCTGGAATCTAACATCTGGGTAGCAGATGACGGCGTAGCGCTGCAAAGCATCAAGGAACGTAAATACGCAGAAACGCTCCTGAAGCAAGCCGGCTATTCATCCCGCCTCTCCATCGAATGCAAAAACAAGGCTGAGGTCAATCTGGACTATCCCTGCGAACGTATTTTCATCGTCAACCTTCAGGATTACGCTCTCCGCGCCCTTCCCACCTCCGAAGAGAACCCGGATAAATACCTCTTTCTTCACAACTGCGCTCCTTCCGGCCTAATCACCGAAGAAGAAGGTGACTTTGACACCCTTGAGCAGAAATTAAGAGAAGCTATTCCCGCTTTTGCTCACTGGCTCCTTCATGAATACACGCTTCCGGCATGGGCTGTTCAGAACACGAAACGCCATACTGTAACTGATTTCGGCTACATGTCCCCGGCTGTACAGGAAGCGCTTGCCGAGCAGGATGAGGCGGGTATTCTGATGGCAAGACTGCGTAAGTGCTATATGCATCCGGAAACCAGAGATTTGGTGAGAAATAAATATCAGTCACAGGAAGAATTACGTTCTCGAATGGAATGGTTGGAAAGTCGGAACGATTGTACTTCCTCAACCAAGATGGGGATCCTTCTCTCCGAATGCATCCGCAGATGGCCTCACCTCATCGGAGAACGTCTAAATAACGGATACCGTCAGATTTGTCTCCACAAAAATCCCGAATGGGAAAACGCTTTGAAAATGGCCTCTTCCCAAACGCCGCTCGCGCAGCCTGATCCTATATTACTGGCAGCGGCGGGGCTTCCTGCCGATTTCACCCCCTTGGAAAGCGCTTTTACAACCTCTACAGCAGCAGAGTTGCCGGAAGTCGCATAAGTTACCATTGCCCCGTCTGACGCGCCGTATAAAGGCCGTCAGGCGGCTTTTTTCTGCCGCTGTGACAGAATGACAGAATGACAGATTAAAACGATTTTATTAAATTTGTCCTAGGGGTCTGCTCTCCCCTCTCATGGGCAAAAAAAGAGCCGAGGATATCCCCGGCTCAGTAAAAGCTGCTTATTCTTGCTTGGTATTTCAGGCACAATGGCCGCTACTTTCCGTTGTTTCTATCTCTTCCTCCTCCATTTCTATGGGGTACATCGCCTGGTACGAAACGTAGGGCTTACCCTGATACTCCTTCTTTTCCTTGCACAGCATGCCTTTTCGCTTCAGTCCGGCAAGGGTTCTTTTCATCCGAGCATCATCTATGCTACAAAGCACCATCAGTTTATTCTGGGAATACCCGTAAGGATTAAACCACAGGCGGAGCCATATCTCCATCTCGTCCTTCGTCAAATCTTTATCTACTATCTCGCATGGAATGACGGAGAAGAAATCGCCTCGCTTATGTTTCATTGTTCGGTACTCCTTAGCCGTTACGGCAACGATTTTAATATTTGCATTTAACATGTAACTATTATAAGTCACAATGCGTTAAAATAAAACCACACCACCAATTATTTTTTAATTCACGAAACGCAAGGGCACCGCAGACTCTATTTTCTCTTATAACTAATGTTTACTCTGTGCGTCTGCCTTGCTGAGTCGTAAATCTTCTATAACCGAGTGTTGGTCTTTACGCGCCCTGAAGCATCACCGGCTTATACCATGACGGGAAATGCAGTCTGTTCTCTTTCGCCAGGCCGTTCAGATAACAGACGATGCGGACCAAGGTAGAAAGAGCAATGTATCGGTTGACAACAGCCTTTTTGGCAGCTTCTCCCAAATGCTTGCAGACAAGCATCTCAAAGATGCCATTGCTGATACCGAACAGGTGGTTTGCCGGCTTTTCCGACAGCATTTCTTGGAAGTCAGGCAGCTGATACACCTCCTTCACCTGATTGGCGAGGTACACAGCCTCCCTGATGGCCTGTTTTTCGCGCTCTAATACTGTCGCAGACGTTTCGTTCCGGTTCGGCTGATGACAACGTCGTTTTATGGGACGCATCACGTCTCGGACGGAAAAACGAGCAGACTTTTTTAACGATGCGGCTACCGCTTTAGTTATCTTATTATTTTTTTTGTTCATTTGTGTGAGCCCCGTTGTTTGTTTTCGTCGGGGTGCCGCTAATTTCTCATCAAAAAGGGCATTTGTAAAGCAAAAACAAAAACACGCAATGCGCTTATACTAAACGCATTAAAAAAGCACCAAAAAGCAAAAAGTCCAAAGCGGTAGCTTTCAAAATCGACTATTTCAATATGCTTTATTGGACCTCTTTATCTTGTCAATTTTTTCACTTAAAAATGAGGATTTTTAAGTATTTTTTACGAGGTAAAGCGGTTTCTATAAATTGTGTCATACACGGTTGCGCGACCGCATAGAACACATGATTACCTAAGAATTCGCGAAAAATTTATCACACCAAGGTATTACAGTCCAGCAAAATTCGTGTCAAAGAGGGGAAAAATCGCGAAAATGCTACAGCCACTCCGTCAGATTTGCGGCACGTTGCACTTTCCCGGGCGTTCGATTCACTTGCCACAGAGCCTGACCGTCCGCTGCGATACTGCTGAGGCAGACAAGCAAACAAAAGGCCCCGCCGAAGTGAATCGACAGGGCGTTTTTCTCAATTCTCTCAAACCATCAAGCACTTTGCTGTTTCGAGGGCTCTGCTTTTCTCGCCATCAGATAACACGCACAGTAGTTCGTGTATGTTACATTCGCATAATTTGTAATCTGCGTGTAAATCAGCCCCTTGCGTTCCAGAGAACAAAGCATCTTGCTGAGATTCGCGGGTTTCACATTGGTCAATCTGGATAATTTGGAGAAGGAACAGCCGAATCCTGAATTCCAGAGATGAAGCCAGACTTTAAGTTCTTTTGTGCTTAGATTCATATCGAATATCGCACGAGGAACGACACAGAAATTATCTCCCTCTTCATGATGCATTTTGCAGTATTCCAAAGGTGTTACAGGGACTATTTGAAGATTTTTCATTGCCATATACTCATCTTAAAATAAGCAAGATAAATTACAAGCATCTGACACTACTTTTTTCATATTTCTATTCTTCCTCTGAAAATCGAGCCATTGGGAGGCTATATACACATGAGCGGTTCTATCACCCCCGCTCATCTCTATTTATGGATCAGACCACCGACACAAACGATAAAGCCGAAACCAACACAACAGACAACAAGAACCCGCTCCGTCAGGAATGGTATCTCACTCTGCAAAGCATCGCGCCTGAGATGACCGATGAAGAAAAGCTGGTACAGTTCATCGACATGATGTTCAATCTCGCTATCGGGAGACGAAGAGATGCCATTGAACAACCCATTTTTCAGCGAGAGAAGATACACCGTTTCGCTGTTCTCTGCACCGCCATGCAACAGCTTGGGGAAGCCATGCAGCAGCAACCTTTTACAGATTTGCTTGGAGAAGTCCACCAACTTATCCGCAGTCAAAAAGGACAGAAAGACACCGGTAGCTTCTACACCCCCACCGACATCTGCGATTTAATAGTAGCTATCACCGACAAGGGAGAAGCCGATGCAAAGTTTGCCAAGGGAGAAGTCGTTACCCTTTCCGACCCCGCTGTTGGAGCCGGCAGACTCTTCCTCTCCTTCGCCAAAAGGCACAAGGCGCATCTGGATTTGATTCGATTCCTAGCCATGGACATCGAGTTAACCGCCGTTAAAATGTGTTTCCTCAACTGTTTCTTCAACAAGATTGCCTTACGCATCTTCCATGGGAATACTATTACCAAAGACATCTGGGCCGTCCATGAAACACCCGCTTGGCTTGCCTATGAAGGGAATCACTACCTCATTGAACTCGGAGAACTCATCCGTGCAAACGAAGAAATGAAAACGAAAGAATAGTCTTTCCTCTATCATACAGACCCGGCGCTTATGCACGCCGGGTCTTTTTTAGCTGCGAGGTGGACTATCTCAGAAGCGAATCTTTTTCCATGCAGCCATCAGCAGCTCTCTTACCTTCTTTTCTGCCTCCTCTTGGGAGAGCGTTGTTGCCCCTGCTACTTCGCAAAGTTGTTTCCACTCAGAAGGTGTCAAGCGCACAGAAAAAGCAACAATGTCATCGAATTTTCGTTCCGGTCTCTGCACTTGTCGAACGATAGCAGCAATGGCGTTCTGTCTTACCAAAGGAATGGTGCGACCTGCGCTGAACCATCCATTAACCGTACTGCGACTGACACCGAGCAATGAAGCAAGCTCGGCCCTGCTGATACCTGCCAATTCCGTGGCAGACCTGAGGCGTTGGTTTCCTCACAGTTTACCAAAAACAGCCTGACTTTCCAAGGGCGAAAGAAAAGCGCACAAGAAAGTTAGCGTAAGATTAGCATTTTTGTTAGATTGTCATACGCTTTTGCTTGAAGCCACCGCCGCGGCATGGTAGAACAGAAAGATGAAGTTGTCATACAGAAACGCATTGCTGGGTTGCTTTCTTGCAGGGGCGGGGGCATTACCCCTTTCAGCGAGCTTGGACATCTCAAAAACGGGGGTAAGCGAAGCCGCCGTCACCATAAAAGACGAGATGTTGACTGTCTCCACCGTATTGACGGAAGTGGCAAACAACCGATGCAGCAACGGCGTAGCTAAACTGTACCTGTGGGCAGGAACGCAGCTCACGATGGATGAAAACCTCAACGTCAACCGCGGCGGCGAGCTGAAAGGGAACGCCAAACTCATCTACCAAGACAACCAAACCTGTCTCACCATCGGCGGTAACGGCTCGCAATTCTCATGGGGCAGCAGCACCACCCTCACCATCACCTACGCACCGACAGCAACCCCGACAGAAGAAATCCAATGGCTGATACTGGATGCCACAGCGGGCAAAGAATGTTCCATTGACTACCGCAACAAAACCCCGCTCACCTTCAACAGCAAAGCCACCGACCTCACCAACGTGGGCGTAGTCTACAGCGCAACCGACATCGGCACCGGGGAAGTCGGTCTGGTAGTAGGCGGCTACAACGACCAATACCGCGACCCCACGTTCACCACACTCACCATTGTAGCCAAACCCACACCCAACACCATCCCGGAACCGACAACAGCCGCCTTTGCCCTGATGGGGGTATTAGGAATAGCCCTAACCCGCCGCCGCAGACCGCAATGACGGGATGACGGATAAACGCGCTCTTTTACATTTGCGCATCATTCAACACAATATCACAACATTGCACACTAATATGTGTTGAATGTGTTTTTTTGTTTGTAATCAGCCCCTCCTTATGGTATGGTGAGGCGGTCATGGGAGACGAAGATTTCATACATAAGGTACTCAAGCGAGTGCTGGGCCGAGACTATCTGTTGACGGATAGTCCGCTTACGGCGGCATCTCTGCGACATGTACGCGTTCTTGACAAAGAACACTTGTATCACATATCGGTTGCAGAGGTGAGTTTTGCTCTTGTGCCCGTAAAAGAGGAAATGATGGTGTCTCCTGCTGTGCTGCAACAGGAATTGCGGCGCATTTCTGCTGTTCAATCCTTACCTTTAGCGGTTTATTGGGAACATGCAACAGCCGCCCAGACAGAAGAAATGCGGCGATTGGGGCTTCCTTATATTACCGGGGCTAAGGGGTGTTTTCTCCCCTTCCTCTGGCTGCATATCCCCCCGACAGAGTGGTTAACAAACCCCATGTCTCGTTACAATGATGAGACATCACCCCTGTCACCTTGTGCTCAGGTTATCGTTCTGCGGCAGCTGTTACATGGTGATGTAGCAGGGAAAACGATTCAGCAGCTTGCACAACACTTACCCTACAGCCCGGCGTTGCTGGGTAAGTCCAAGGAAGAACTGGTTGCGGTAGGTCTGTGTTCATACCCCGCAGGCACACGCAGCGGACGCTTCATCTTCCCTGAGAACCGGCACGATTTATGGCTAAAGTCTGAGCCTTATCTGCAATCTCCCGTGCGGCGAAGCTTCGTGACACGCCCCACGGACAATGTTCCGTTCCCTGTCGCCGGTATCAGTGCTCTGGCGATGGTTTCGGATTTAGCCGATGACCCGATGCCGACCTACGCCTATTATCAACGGGCTGTTGCCGGACGTTTACAGCCGGCAACGATCGATGAGGAGGGGATACGAATCCAGCAGTGGAGCTACCCGCCGTCCGCCCTTATGTCCGACGGTGCCCGTCGAGTAGACGATATTTCTCTTTATCTTTCTCTCCGCAACAATCATGACCCGCGAGTGCGTCTCGCCCTTAAATCTCTCCATCTGCCATGAGTCCGAAACAGTACATCATGCTGCAATCTTTGCAGAATTTCGCCCGCGAGTTTGCCACCTATCAAGGGGAATACGTCATCATCGGCGGAGCAGCTTGCTATCTGTGGTTTGCAGAAGAACAAACGCATTTCCGCAATACACTGGATGTGGATATGGTCTTGCTTCTGCGGTCGCAATCTCTACCTTTCATCAAGGCGTTCTTGGATTTCGCAGAGCGTATCGGGTATCAGGCAGATACATGTTTACAAAAAGATGGTGTTCTCAAACGCCGTCTTTATCGCTTCCGGCTGAAGGGGAATCGCGACTATCCGGAGATGATTGAGGTACTGGGGCCTGATAACGAAGATATTCAGCACACATTCGAACAACGCTGCATTCCGGTTAAGGTAGCGGATGAATACAGCGGTCTTTCCTGTATGTTGTTGGATGACGCCTATTATGGTCTATTACAAGAAAGCCAAACGGAATGTCGGGGTATACCCGTTGTGAGCAGAGAAGCTCTCATTGCGCTCAAAATCAAAGCATTCCTCAACATTCTGGCTTTGCATCGTCGTGGAGCAATGCCGCCGCACGGCTCAGATGCAAGCATGGAAAATGCCCGCAAACATCGCAAAGATGTCATCGCGTTACTCTATCTTCCCGGCCTTAGAGTCACACCTGTTGCTCCTTCTATCCGAAATGACATAGAAGCCTTTGCGACGCTGCTGCTTCAGGATCAAGGAGAACGAGACTCTCTCATTCGCTCTGTTATTGCAACACAAAATCTCAGCCATATTCCCTTGGATTCTGCCATGCTGACCGAAATGATGGAGGAACTGCCGGAATTATTCCCTGTCTCTTCAATCATCGGCAATTAACGACCGCAATGACGGGATGACAATAATGACAGATAAAAACGATTTTTTATATTTGCCATGGAATTCCCCCTGCTCCACTTTTTGCCCCTGCCGTGAAAATCTACCGCAGAGAGGGCTATATATGCATGAGCCCATCTCTGCCCGGTGAACAAAGGCATCGGGCATAGGGAAGAACATCATGGTTGATGAGGCAGCGCACCTCCGGTATACGGCAAAGATGGTATGACTTGGTTTATGCTCCCTGTAAAAGCGTTCAGCTTGCAGGGACGGCTTCAGCTCTATCTGCATGGGTGAACAGGGTGCTGCGAGAGATTTCAACAGGCACCATCTATTTATTCAGCACCCAACAAGAGTTCTTGCAAGGTTTGCAATAGTTCTTCACCCTGCACGGCCAGCCCCAATGAAGCGGTGTCAGGCAGCTCCTCGGCGTAGGCCTGCAGGAAGGCCACCATGTCTGCCGTAATGGATGAAGCCGGCGTCATCATGCCGGGTGTAGCAATGACAGCCAAACGGGCAATATCATTTCGATGCTTGCGTATATCTTTGCTGTCGATGCGCTCCCCTGCGGCCTTGCGTTCACGCAAATCCATCCACGCCTTGGCTTTGAGAACGATCAGCGTCTCAGGCGGTGCCATGCTGATGCCATCCTGCACGATGCGGGTGTCCATCAGCAGGCGGTAGTAATCATCATTCAGCAGGATGGCAGACAAACTTGAAGCCTCCTCGTTTGCCGGTATGGGAGTCAGGGATGATTCATCAGACAGGCGAAGCTGCTCCGGTTTCCGAGAAAACAGCTCCAGCATGGCCGGGTAGGCATCGTTGGCAGGCTTCATGAAACGGTAGAACTGCTTTGCCCCGTTACTCTTCTGACGTGTAGCGTAGCCACCTTCTTTGACGAAATCCCAAAAGGCTCGCACAAACGACGCATCCAGAGCCTCCACACAAAGGACAATGTCGAGGTCCTTTGTGGCACGAAACGGCAGGGCTGCCTGCTCAAAATGAACATCACAGGCACTGCCTCCGATAAGGAGATAGCGATCAGTATATGCAGCAAAGTGCTGCCGAAAGAGTTCAAGACCGTTTACCATGAGAATTGTTGAATCAGTTGTTCCAAGGCCTGGGTCACTCTCTCATCCTTCGTATCACGGAGGCTCAGATACAGGGAGAGAGAATCGATGTGTTCCCCGCCGATCAGTGTAGGCGGATAGAGCCAAAGTTGCAAGGCATATTTCTTGTCTGCAAGCGGCAGGAAGGGTGTTTTCTTTTCCTGCTTCAGGAAAACACGCAGCGAGGTGGCATAGGTTTCAAACCTCGGTGCTGCCAACATGGTGTACTGAGACAAGGCCGTCTCACCTGCATGCACTGCCGACACATCGGGAAGCAGCGTCGGCACCTCGACCG
The DNA here is from genome assembly GCA_045615585.1 of Akkermansia sp. Classification (GTDB taxonomy): domain Bacteria; phylum Verrucomicrobiota; class Verrucomicrobiia; order Verrucomicrobiales; family Akkermansiaceae; genus Akkermansia. The sequence goes on along the minus strand of JAZLFB010000287.1, from coordinate 25,586 downwards.
TTCTCCGGCAGGGATTCTGCAGCAGCGGCAGCGCACGCTCCCAAAGTTGCTTCCCTTTCACCGGGAAATCCAACTGCACACTGCGACCTCGCATCTGCACGCACAGATTGGCCGCCTGCAACTGCTCAAAGGCTGCATGCACCGTTGCCCTGGAGTACGGCAGAAAGTCACCGGCCGTTTGGTACGTTAAAGGCATCGGCAAACGCTTATTCAGCACAGCCAGCACCAACAACTGGGCCGGTATGCTCAGAGCGGTACAGAGAGCTGTCTCTTTGGGCTTGCCGCTGAGCCTCATACCGACAAAGGGCAGATGGATATTCCCGTTGGCGGCAATGTAGGCTACCTTCTTGGCAAAGAGGCGATGGGCATCCTGAGCTGCCAGTTTCTCTGTGACGTATACCACCTGCTTCCCCGAGAGAGAGGAAAGCGTCTGCGTATGCTTTTCCAGCATTCCCGGGGTGATTCGTGCCGTGTGTTTATCCTCCAGCAAACAGCAGGGTACCTCCAGCAGTTCACCGCTTGTCACGTTGTACAGAGAGCGATACAGCAAGGGTAATCGACGGGACACGTCATCCTTCAGCTCAACAGGTGTTCCGCCGTTCAGCTGTTGCAACATGGCTGTCAAAACTTCGTTCATGCGTTTTGTTGAGTTTCAAAATAAACTAAAACTTCACAAAAGTCAAGCAGTTTTCTGTTTCTGAAATAAAGAACAGTCCCGCTACCCGCGTCCGCTGTCCGCTTTCTTTCCCTTGTATTCTCTAACAGAAAATGATACAAAGGAGCAATGGCTCAATCATTCAAAAGCTCTATACTGTTGGCTACATGGTGCATGGGGATACTGCCGCTTGCCGCGAGCTTGGACATCAGTAAAACGGGCATAAGCGAAGCCTCCGTGACTATACGAGATGAGGTATTGTCTGTTACCGCCGTGCTGACGGAAGTGGCAAACAGCCGTCTTTGCCCTACTGGGGGTATTGGGAACAGCACTACCCCGCCGCCGCAGACCGCAATGACGGGGTGACCATCATGACAGATAAAAACGATTTTTTGATATTTGCTCCGAGATTCCGTCCAGCCCCTCTTTTTACCCCCTTCTACCATGAAAATCTGCCATGATGCGGGCTATATACACATGGAGCCGTCTCTGTTACATGAGCGAGGGCATCGGGCATAGGGAAGGACTACATGGCTGATGGGGCAGCGCACCCCTAGGATACAGCGAAGTAGGTATTACTTGGCATTGCCCTCTGTCAAAGAGTTCATACGTCAACAGAGACGGCTCCATCTTCCCTTTATTTCTCTTTTTTACCCCCCGTTTGCTACCCTATGGGGTGAAAATCGGTGGTTTTACGGGCTATATACACATGAACGGGGTCTGTTACCTCGTTTAACGCGTCTTCGGACGCGTTTTTTGTTTATTTAACCCCAAAAAACGACCTAAAATATGAGTACGAGATCGCATATCGGCATCCGGAATGAGGATGGAAGTCTGGATGTTATTTATTGTCACTGGGATGGTTACCTGTCACACAACGGGAAACTCCTGTTCCATCACTACCAGAACCCGGAGAAAGTTCGGGAACTGGTTTCTCTGGGAGACATCAGCTCCTTGAACATCCACGTAAAGCCTACGGAAAGCACTCATAGCTATGCAACTCCGCAGAAAGATGTGGTTGTTGCCTATGGGCGTGACCGACACGAGGACGGAGTAGACACCAGACACTTTGAGAGTATGGATGCCTATCTGGCAACGCTGAAAGAAGAAAGTGTGTTCATTGAATTCGTGTACCTTTACGACGTGGTGGAGAGGAAATGGGAATGGATGAACACCTACAACGGCGTAAATAGGGCTTATCTCAAAGAACTGACGAAGGAGGTTTTGAAGAATGCCGCATGAACATGGACAGCATTAAGAAGCAGTTGGCAGAGTTGGATTTTTCCCGGCTCTGCCGATTTGCTTTCTCTACGGAGGAACACCCCCGTTGCGTTGTTCTGTGCAACGATGGCAACGAATGGGCTGTCAGCATTCACCCGACCGATGGCACCCGACCGCAAATCTATTACCATGGTTCGCAAAGGGATTGCCATACGGCTTACGAAGAATTGCTGACGCTGTTCTCCGTACCATCCGCTACACTTGCATAAGCCATGAATCAGCCTATTGAACCGACTCCGCCGGAATACTGCGATGACGCGTATGAAGAAGAGTTTGAGGAAGGTATTCCCCCCTATCCGCAGGAACCTCATTCCCAAACTGTCCACACGCCCTCGCAGGGTCAGCCAGGAGAAGAGAAAAAGGAACCCCTCACCATGAATATCATCGTCAAGGAAGTTCTTTGCTGTGTTGTTGTCGCACTCCTCCAGGGAGGTTTGGAGTGTCTCAGCCGCCGCAGATCGCGTCTGATGCTGTAACGCAGTAGAACGCAGACCCACTACTCATCAGGCCCCCGTCGGCATCAACATGCCGGCGGGGGCTTTTTTTAGCTGGCAGGAGAAAGGGAGGGATGGAAGATTCGCAAATCATTGTTGACATTCATGCTTATTTTATGCTGCCTTATACGCATAGATGTCAACAAGCGAGGGGAGGTGGCTTTTAGTCTGCGGTAAATCGTCCATTTTTAGACAATTTGCTCGCGCAAATTGTCTAAATTTGAAAGATTCCTTGACTTTTACCGCTCGATATTCTACTCTCGGAGTGCCGACAACATGAAATCCATAGAAACAATCGCTGAAATTTTCAGCCGTTATGGATGGGTCATGCGCCGCAAGGAGCTGACTCAGGAGTCAGTGTCTGCCTATACGCTACAACGGCTGGAACGAGATGGATTCATTGTTCGTTCTCGACCGGGGTATTATGAGTGGCTTCTTCAACCGGGAAACAGCGAACTTTCACTGGTTATGCGTCTTTTCCCGGAAGCTGTGCTGAACATGCACAGTGCGCTCTACATCTACGGATATACGGACAGAGTTCCCAACCTTTGGCATCTGGCGGCTCCGCTTCAAGCAACCCGTAGTAAGTATCAGCAGGCCTATCCCCGAGTTCAAGGGTATTTCCTTGTGCCGGAGTCGCTGGCTCTGGGTATCTCTGAAACGGAATACGATGGTCAACAGGTGCGAGTGTATGATCGCGACAGAACGATATGTGATTGCATTGCCCGCAGGAATCGCATGGATCGGGAAATCTTTAACAAAGCTATTCGCAGCTATTGTGAAGACCCAAAACGAGACATTGCTCGGCTGATGGATTACGCCCGCAAACTCAACATAGAACAACCAACACGCAACATCATCGGTCTATGGCAATAAAAGATCAAGCAGCATCCGTACTGGCTCGACTGCTTAACAAGGCAAAGGAACAAGGAGTGGAGCATAGTCAACTCCTGATGCTCTTTGCCCAGGAAGAGTTTATGAGACGGCTTGCGACAAGCCGTTACGCAGAAAATCTGGTACTGAAAGGAGGCTTGTTGCTTTACCTAATGAGCGGATTTGAAGGGAGGCCGACAATGGATGCGGATTACCTGCTGCAAAGACATCCGAACGATGAAGATAGTGTAAGAAAAATGCTGGAACATATTCTTTCCCAAAAAACAGCTAACGACTTCATGCGCTTTGAAATCAAGAGTCTGAAGCCTATAGCCATTCAACAGCATTACCATGGGATGACTGCATCTTTGTTGGCTTTTATCAAACAGGTAAGGATTCCGTTCTCGATTGATTTCGGTGTCGGAGATGTCATTTTCCCTGCCCCCATACGCTCTGTTTATGAGAGTCTCCTGAGCGACCAAGTAGCACCTTCTGTGTTGACTTACTCTCTTGAAAGCACCATTGCTGAAAAATATGACGCTATTGTGCAGAGAAAAGAGCAAACGAGCAGGATGAAAGACTTCTACGACATCTACAGTCTGTGCAAGCAGAGGAAGTTTGATGGTGCGGTTTTACAGAAAGCTATACGCGAGACGTTGCTTTACCGAGGCACATTACATACCTCAGAGACGTTCAATCAGATAGTTGCGCTTGCCAACAATGGCGAGATGCTGACAAAATGGCGATATTTTCTGAGGGATACTGCGATTGATACCATTTCATTTGAGGAAACAATCAATGGCATTTCTCAATTCCTTGGACCGGTTGTTGAAGCGATAGCAAAGAATGAGGATTATCGTTCCCGGTGGGAACCTTGCTCCGGATGGGACTCATAAGACACCTACATACCCTTTTCTTACCCGTATCAGTTCCGACTGATACGGGCTTTTTATTGCCACGATGAAACTTTTTGGAGTTACCGGCTATGTATACATGAAGCGGGAGTTTTAGGACGGATACGGTGTCCGTCTGCCCCGCTCATTTTTGTATACAACACCTATCCTAACATGGAAACCCATACTGTTACCGTTCCGTTCTCTTTGCTCTGCACGGTGAACGACAACGACAGCATTACACCCATCGTCGAGCAGGAATCCTCCGGGGTTGAGTTCGAGGTGTCACGCATAGAGTACGATGCTATCTGTGCGGTTCAAAACGTCCTTCGTTTGGAGGAAGAGAAACAACCGGCTATCCGACAGATTCGGGCAGGTATTACGTGGAAAGTCCATCCCTACCCCAACCTGATGATGAACGGCTATGCGTTCTCCCCCGATGTAGCGGAGTTGGAGATTACTACCAACAACGTAACGCTGATGATGTTCCACAATGGTCGGGAGGACTGCGTGGTAAAAGCGGACATCACGGAGTTACTGCAACAGCTCTTCACCCCGGCCCCGATATGTTGACGCAAGTAATGGCCTTTTTCCCGCGTCTGATATTGCCACCGACCTACGCACACGCTATGGAACAAATGACAAGCCCTGATGCCCCGCTCTGCCCGGCTTCCACGACCACACTCATGGAGGACTGGGATGATTTGGCGAATGCGCTCCGTGAACACATCGCGAAGGAAGTTCGCGTTGTGATTTCGGGCAACTTTGCCAACGATTACCCATGTCTGGCTCGTCCTGAGTTGGAGGAGGGATGCCCTCTGCAACATCTGCATGATACCCGCTACCTCAGTTTTCAATTTGAGGAAGCACCGTCAGATGATGAAGCCGACATGTATGCCCTGGAGTTGTTGCCGGATTACCGCACGCCGACAGGAGAGTTTATTCTCCGCCTGTCCGATGTTGACCGAGAGGGACACATCAGCACCTACAACACCATCTATGCAACGGAGAAGGTCGAAGTGCAGAAGTACGACAACGGCAATGTTGACGTGTTGATTTCGACGTACCAAAGCCACAACAAAGGAGGTCGCCATGGGCTGGTGGGGTAATCTGATGGAGAAACCGAGGTCAAGGAAGGAATTGCAAAAGCATCTGCTGGAGCAGTTCAAAAATGCGGGATGGGAAACGCCCACGGAAGTACTGGCACACAGGCTGATTGGCAATACATGGTACGCCAAGGTTAAGACTACCTTGCCGGACGGCAGCGAGAAGCTCTGGTTTGCCATTACGCTCTTGCGTTGGGAGGACGGCTGTCTCTGGACCAAGGAGATGGACAACACCGTTGGCCCGGCTGCGGACGATTGCCCGATAAGCTGGTTTACCGACGTGCCGGTAGAAGGTGAGTACGACCAACATTGGCGTGACCGATGTATTGCCAAACAAGAGCGAGCCAAAAAGGTTGCTAAGATGGTACGCCGCATGCGTGCCGGCGATTTGGTGACGTTCAGCGGACAATATGGCGATTGCGACAAGTGGTATTACACCGGCATTCACTGGCTTTTCAGCCGCACACCCGATGGCCGGCTCACGCGTCTCCGTAATTGGAGAAAATACCTTCTTAGCGTCACACGCGTCACGGATGATGGGACTCAACAAAACAATTCCGAATCAAAATGAAAACACTCAGATTGGAGGCACACCATGCCTAATTGGTGCATAACAGACTACACGCTCATTGGCTCTGCCGAGGATGTCACAGCAGCATTCAATGCTCTGGACAAGGTAGCAAACACACCTAGGCCAAAGGATAAAGACCCTTGGAGTTTCCTGCCGAACCCCTGCTGGTTAGGCTACATTGTACAGGACATTCTCAAGAAGTCACCCTATGACCTTGACTGCCGTGGGACCTTCTACGGACACAGCATGTCTACATGGAAGGATAAACCTTCCATTGTTTTCTCGACCGAAACGGCGTGGTCCCCCTGTCAGGAGCTAATGAAGGAGTTGGCGGACAAGTTCCATCTCTCCCTCAACTTCTACTCGCAGGAACCCGGTAGCATCTACTACGTCAAGAAAAACCCCGATGGGGTTTATCCCGAGACGCTGTACTACTACACCGATAATGGCGAGGAGTTCTACGAGACTTTGGCGGATTTCATCAAAGACCGGGGCGAGCATTATGGGCTGCCCCGGGAATCCACGTTGGAAGAAGCCAAAGCCGCAGTCAATGCCAACGAGGATGATATGCTGGAGGAGATTGAAGAGCTGCCATGAGCGAATGGTTATGCCTCTGCTGTCTGCCCCCTGAATTACATTAACCAAACCAACACACACAACAAATGGATACCACACCCCAAATCAGTTGGAAGGAGCTACACGGCCTTGTTGAAGAACACGGCGTGCTCCTGGTGAACGAAGATGATCGAGGATACATGGAAGTACGTGTCCCCGACGATTTCGACACAAAGAACAAGAATCTGTGGCGTAATACCCACAGCTCCGGGCAAGTTGACATGCACGACTTGCTCTGTTTGCATTTCTCCGTACCCGGTCCCTATGCCGATGAACACGAAAGCATCGATGTAGAACTACCGGCGGAATACCCCATCGTAATCGATGAATTCGGCTGCGTACTCCTCCCTTATGGCTTCAACCAAGAAGGCAGTGTAAAAGACTTCTTAATTCTGACCTTCCTCAGATGTCGGGAGCTTCTACCAGTCCGAGATGTCGGCACAGGAAAACTCCTCCTGATGACCAAAGATTCGGAACTTGATACGCTGGTCCAAGAGTTGAACGCCTTGGAACAGGCCGCCCATGCAAATGACGAAGAATCTCACAGCTAACACCCACATCGTGACAAGCAACCACCGAAAACAATTTTGTACAGGGTTGGTCTAATAGGTTGACCCATGCAACGTAAAGCATTGATATTGCAGCATCTGCTCACCTATCGTGCGTATCGAAAAAAGCCCCGCATCTTAACCGATGCGGGGCTTTTTTTGTGCTTAAAATCAATGCTTTGCAACGATTGGTAGAGAATCATGCCGCATCGCACACTACCCCGGGGTTGGGCTGAAGGTTGACCTTTGGGTTGCCCCTAGGGGGGCGACAATGCCCGCGGCTGCGTAATACATTGAGTGCGAAATCTGAATGGGGTGTAGTGCGCTCCGTCTTCCTGAGAGGGCAGGGGTGCAGGGAGGCGTGAATGCTTACGGTGTTACTTGTAATGGGGTACGGTTGCCGAGGAATCCTTCCTTGGAATGGGCATCGCCGCTTCTCTGATGCCGCAGGCGCGTGCAACTTCATCAAAACTTACGGAGGCTTTTTGCATGTCGTGCAACCATGTGTCGGCAGGTGGCAGGACGGCGGCATAGGCAAAGTTGGCGGGGGTGGTGATGCGAGTGAAAATCATGTGGTGCATCTTGGTGAGCGGTACTGAGCGTTCGCTGTACCCATCAGGCGAGTTGGATGACCAATATCGGATGTGAAGTTGCCCGTCTTTCTGCTCGGTGCCGAGAAATATCACCATGTGGCCGCGTTCTTTAACCCCAATCTCCTCATTCCAGAAGAATTTAAGGAAATCTCCGGGCTTGGCGGCTTTAATGTCGGTGAAATTGATACCTGCTCGCAAATCGTGTACCAGTTTGGCGACCCCCGGTCCGTTGGCGTTGGCTCTGCCCCATACTCCGACCCCATCGGCTTGGTCATTCATATCCATGGCTTTCCATGCGGCTGTAGGTAGTTTTTTGCCTGTTGAAGCCTGCCAAATTTCCAATGCCCGCAACAAAACCAGATAAGTGGCAGCCGAACAGAAAGAAGGTTGAGCAGCCTGCCTATCGATATACAGCTTTTGGGAAGTTTCATTCCACACCACGGCTTTGGCAGAAAGGTTTTTAGAGACCGAGGAGGCGACGGAATAACCGCCGCCCTGTGGCATGTGATTTATGGCGCGCAGCACGCAGGCGGAAAACACGGCGGTTTGAACAGCTGTTGGTTTTGCGGCGGTGCGGTGGGTAAGTCTCTGCTTAAGCAAGGGTGGGCTAGTGTGCGATGACGTAATCGATTGCCCACTGCCTCTGATAGCTGCAGCAAGTTGTGCAGAGACCGCATGAGGCAGAGCCATAAGCGCCAACAAAAGGCAAAGTCGGTGAGGTTTCAAATCCATGCTCGAAAAGAGTTGTGTGCGCCGTTTGTATATGACGCCCGCGATGTCGTTGGATATTGTAGCCGCGGCGTTCTCTGAACTCAAGTGAAAATGTTGTCAGATTACCGGCGCTTGTGTTTACTCTTGCTCTGTTGTAGGAGATTCCGACGGCTCCGAACGGTTCTCGTGCTTGACCTGCGGGGGGTAGCCTGTTAGAGTGTTGCGCATGAGTGCCGCTCCTCAACAGGTGAAGAAAAAACGCATCGGCAGCATTGACGGTCTGAAAGGGCTGGCGGCGGTGTGGATTTTGATGTTCCATTTCCTGCTGGCCTTTGCACCCTATGGGCATGTGGGTTTCGGCAGCGGCATTGCCAAGGCGGAGGCGTATGATTATTACATGAGCTACTACCCCTACTCCTGTCTGGTGGCAACGCCTTTTGCGCTCTACCTGTTCTTTGCGCTGATTGCCTACATCCCCACCCTGCGTTTTATGAAGAAGGGGGATAACGCTTTTATTGCCAAACAGGCGGTGACGCGCTATTTCCGCTTGGTACCCGCCACGCTGACAGGGGCGCTGCTGGGTTATGCCGCGTTTTATTACTTCGGCTTCTACCATGCGGCTTTGGCGGAAAGTCTGCGCCCCATCACAGGGGCGGGCTGGCTGAGTACCCTTTATTACCCCGATTTGAATCTGACGGAGGCCGTTAAGGACGGTCTGTATGAATCGCTGGTGTTCGGGCATGAAGAGAGCAACAGCGTGCTGTGGTGCATGCAGGTGGTGCTGCTCGGCTCCTACCTGACCTACGCCGTGCTGCTGATGTTCGGCAAGCTGCGGAATCGCTGGCTGATTTATACGGTGCTGTTCGGGTTGAGCTTTATGCTGCCGCGTGCCACGGCTTTTTTGGCGGGCATTGCTGCGGCGGATTTCTCGCAACAGGCCGAGCCGGGCAAGCACAACCGACTGATGGTAGCGACGCTCATGCTCTTAGGCTCGGTGTGCGGATTCTTCCCCCATGTGCTGCTGCCGAGCTGGTTTACCAAGCACACGCTGCTGGGCATGGCCGCGTTCTTCTTTCTGCTGGGCTTTGCGCGTTCGGGGCTGATGGTGACTCTGCTGGACAACCGCTTCTTCCGCCACCTCGGCAAGATTTCCTTCGGCATTCTGTTGGTGCAGTTCCCTGTCATGCTGTCGTTTTCGGCGTGGGTGTACCTGCAACTCGTCGGCGCGGGGTGCGGCTATCCCGCTGCGGCGGTGTTGAGCTTTGCTGCCTCGCTGCCTGTGGTGTGGGGGTGCAGCGTGCTGTTCTATTATGCGGTGGAGATACCCGGCGGCAAGCTCTGCCAACTGGTGTTCAAACCTTTCTCTGTAGAGCATCAGCGCCCGCAGCTGTAAGCGTCTGCCCCCTCCTCCCGCGTTCTGCAACGGTGCATCTAATTCTCAAATTCACTATTTTTAGTGAATTCACCAACAAAACCCTTGATTTTCTTACAAAAATGAGCTAAATTCACCAAAAATAGTGATTTTACTCTATGGAAAGTATCATTCAACAAGCCAAAGCAAGGCGGCAACAAATGGGGTTGACGCTGCGCGATTTATCGGACTTGTCGGGTTTGGGTATCAATCTGCTTAGTCGTTTCGAGCGAGGCAGCGGCGGAATATCCCTGCGGAATCTCAGTGTGCTGCTGGGTATCTTGGGCTTAGAACTGGCGGTTCACCCCAAACGGCGGGCAGAATAACGCTTTTACGGAAAGGTAAGGATTCTGTATGAGAACAGCTACAGTCTATGTTAAGGGCATTCCCGCAGCGGAATTGACGGAACGGGAGACAGCGGGGCATACGCTGATGTACGAATTGCGCTATTTCCCCGAATATCTGGCATTCAAAGACGGCGGAGCCATCAGCGTGCGGCTCCCCAAACAAAAAGAGCCGCATGAATCACCTTATCTCTTCCCATTTTTTGAAAGCTTGCTGCCGGAGGGTGAGTATGCCCGACAAATCTGCAAAGAGATTCAGGTTGACCCTCGCGACCGATTCGGCATGCTGCTGGCGCTGGCGGGAAAAGATACACTGGGTGATGTCACCGTCCGCAGATGAAAGGAGCCGACATGAAAACGATTCCGACACGTTATCCGAAAAATCTCCGTCTTTCCATGTTCAACGGGGCGGAGGTCAGCCCCCTGTTGCCTTACGATAAGCCCCCGGCAAAAGCCCGTCTGACAGGGCAAGGCATGGTGCGCACCTTTTCTTTTTCTGGGGCGCAGGATAAATATTCTCTGGTTCTTGATTCTGAAAAAGGCGTACTGCGCTACAGAGAGGACCATGAACAGGGGGATTATATCCTAAAGCCCTGCCCGACAGATGCCTACATGCCGCACCGTTTGGATGCACCGGCCAACGAAGCTTTGTGCATGGATATAGTGCGCAAGGTTTTCCGACAGCCGGCAGCGGAGAGTACCCTGTGCTATTTCGGGAACGGAGAAGCCGCCTACCTGACCAAACGATTCGACCGCGCAGCGGGGGGAGAGAATCTTCACATGGAAGACTTTGCCGCTGTTATCGGTATGCAGAGTGCTTCCGGTACGGGCGGGCAGAAATACCGCTACAGTTACGAGGAAATAGCCGATGCCATTCGCCGCGTCTCGACAGCAGGCAAGGCCGACATGCTGCGTTTTTTTCGCATGGTTGTCATCAATTATCTTCTTTGCAACGGTGATGCGCATCTGAAAAATTTTGCCTTACTGGGGCAAACAGAGGGCTGTATGCTGCTCTCCCCCGCCTACGATGTCATGAATACAAGGCTGCATGTACAAGATACGGATTTCGCGATGGAAAAAGGTCTGTTTGCCGATGCCCGCCCCGTTGCGAACGATGACATGGCAACCTACTTCCTTGACTGGGCGGAATGTATCGGAGTTCCGCAGAAAACAGCGCTGGTGTTTCTGCTTTCTGCGGTGGGCAAACTGGGGCGCATAGAGGAAATGACGGCAAAATCCGCTCTCTCCCGCAAAGCACAGAAAGCCTTTCTGCTGACGATTCGCACCCGCTTCAAAAAACTCGCAGAGGGGCTTCGAAAAAGAAAAATTTGAAAAAAGAAAAAAATGTTGTGGAAATTTTGAAACCGTGTTCATTCTACAGGTCAGAGGGGCGGTTCATCTGCTCTTTCTTAAAACCTAAACACAACCAATACAGATTATGAAGTACACCATCATCCTCAGCGTCCTTGCCGCTCTGCCCATGCTCGCCCAGTGCCCCTGCGGCGACAAGCCCTGCGCCCCCAAGGCCCCCGCTTGCCAGTGCGCCCACCGCCACATGAACCCCCAGGCCATGGAAGCCATGAAGGCCAAGTTCATGGAGAAGTTTGACACCAACAAGGACGGTCAGCTCTCCGACGAAGAGAAGGCTGAAGTGAAGAAGCACTTTGAAGCCAAGCACGCCGAAATGAAGGCCAAGTTCATGGAGAAGTTCGACACCGACAAGGATGGTCAGCTCTCCGACGAGGAAAAGGCTGAAGTGAAGAAGGCTTTTGAAGCCAAGAAGGCTGAATGGCAGGCCAAGATGGCCCAGAAGCCCTGCTGCGGCAAGCCCGGCATGCGCCACGGTCGTCACCACGGCATGCGCCACGGTCACCACGGCATGAAGCACGGCAAGCCCTGCTGCGGCAAGCGTCCCCAGCTCTCCCCCGAGCAGAAGGAAGCCATGAAGGCCAAGTTCATGGAGAAGTTCGACACCAACAAGGACGGCCAGCTCTCCGACGAGGAAAAGGCCGAAGTGAAGAAGTTCTTCGAAGCCAAGAAGGCTGAGTGGATGGCCAAGAAGGGTCAGAAGCCCTGCTGTGGCAAGCCCGGCATGCGCCACGGTCGTCACCACGGCATGCACCACGGCAAGCCCGGTTGCGGTCATCACCACCACGGTATGAAGCCCGGCTGCAAGCCCGCCATGCCCTGCGGTAAGCCCTGCTGCAAGCCCGCTCCTGCTCCTCAGGCTGCCCCCGCTCCTGCTCCCGCTCCCGAGCAGCCCGCCGCCTAAGTTGCAGTAAGCCATTTTGAATATCCCAACCCCGCTGTGCAAACAGCGGGGTTATTTTTATGCCTGTGTGTCCTAAAAACGGTTTGCAATCAATTGCCTTGCCTGCTACAATCATCCTATGAAGACGCTCCGTGCATCCCTTGCGTGTCTGTTGGCGGCGCTGACTGCCTGTACACAGCTTTACCAGCCCACGGGTTCGGGGGAGATTCCCGATACCGCCGCCATCCGCACGCTGTTGAAGCAGGATGTGTATGCGCTGGCAGAGGACATCGGTGAGCGTAACCATTACCACCAAGAGGCCTACGACCGCGCCCGCGATTACATTAAGAGCGAGTTTGAAAAGGCGGGGTATACGGTAGACTTGCAGAGCTTCACCATACCCGATGAGAAAGAATATGAGGGGGCTGTGGGTAAGACCGCCGTCAATATCGAGGCGCGTAAGGCGGGTACGGACCCGACCGCCCCTTGGCTCATCATCGGGGCGCATTACGACACCCGCGTCGGCATGAAAAACTGGCATTGCCACGGTCCCGCCATCAGCGGCAAGACAGGCACACCCGGTGCCAACGACAACGCCAGCGGCATTGCCGCCGTGCTCACCCTTGCCCGCGCCCTGAAAGACGTACCCACCAAGAACGGCATCATCTTTGTGGCCTACGCCAACGAGGAGCCGCCGTTCTTCCAGACCGATTACATGGGCTCGCGCGTCCATGCACGCCGTGTGGCGGCGGAGTTGGGGCGTAAAAACATAGCGGGCATGATGTCGATGGAGACGCTGGGCGTGTACTCCCCCCGCCAAAACAAGAAGCGCAACACGCGCGTGGCGGGCAGCTTGGTGGGTATTCTCGACCGCTGCGACTATGTGGCCTTCATGAGCACCATCACCGGCAAATCCTACGCCCGCGACTGCGCCAAGAAATTTGCCGCCATCAACCGCTTCCCCGTGCGTTCCGTCACCTTCGGCTACCTGACCCGCGGCATTGCGTGGTCCGATGACTGGGCATACATGAAAGAGGGCATCCCCTCGTTCGCTGTCACCGACACCGCCTACATGCGCTGTGATGACTACCACGAAACCAGCGATACCGCCGACAAGCTGGACTACAAAGAGTTTGCCGAAGTTGTCCACGGGCTTATCCGCCTAACGACCGAACTGACAGGCGGAGAGAACGAGAGGTGAGAATGTTTGATGTATGATGTTTGATGTTTGATGTGCAAATATAGGCGCGGGCAAGCCCGCGCGGAACTTTCGGAAACAGGTCTGACGCGAGCGTCAGACCTGTTTTGCATTTCCTTGCGGCAACGCCGCACGAGTTGTAGGCCAACTTTTGATGGCACATCAAAAGTTGATGTGTGTACTTCGCGCCCGCATGGGCGCGCACTATAAGAAGTGCTCTAAGCACGTCCGACGTATAGCCTCGGGTGGAAAGCTGCCGACGGCTGTAAGGCAGATTAGCCAACCGCGGAAGCGGTTGCCCGAAGGGTGAGCACCCGTGGGGCGGGGGCGAAGCAAACCCGTGGGGCAAGGCGGGTTGCATTACGCCCCCGACAAAACGCCCGACGGCTGTAAGGGCGTTTGGACAAACTTGCAAAGCAAGTTTGCCCCGAAGGGGTGAGGGCGTGTGGGGCACGCCCGAATCAACCCCGCCGAATGGCGGGGTGATTGCAGGGCGCGGGTGGCATGTCTCTTGTACGTCGATACGCGCTTTGCGTATCACCCCATCGTATCGGAATCACCGTTGACGCGGAGCGCGAAACACGTACAAAGCCGCCGACGGCCCCGTTAAGGGCGCACCGCGAAGCGGGGCGGTAAGGCGGATTGGACAAACCCGCTAGGGTTTGCCCCGCGCAGCGGGGTGAGGGCGCGGGGGGCGCGCCCGAATCAACTTCACCTCCAGTATCCCCCCCCTATTTCCCGCTGCCTACACCATTTAGAATGCTGTAGTCAAGAAAATTTTGTTATCAACTAAGTATCAATAGCTATTTGTGAATCTGGTTTTTAAATTTCTTTTTTAGAAATAAACATAATACATTTATAAACAAATGATAAGGCATATACAGCATTCTAAATGCTGTATACTCCCCATAGGGAAAAAGCGTGTACTGTAGTGACACGTTCTCAACATTTTTACACAACTTTCTGACGCTTAAGACTTATGAAACTTCGTCTCCCGAACAAACTTGTGGCAGCAATCATGGCGGCTGTCTCGCCTGTTCTGTGTTCTACGATTTCTTCCGCTACGCTCGGTGCTGCGGCAGTGGCTGCGGTGGGTGGTTATACGGCGCTGGGGGCGATTACTGTTGATACACCTACCACGTTGAGCGTTGATGGTGGTGAGACATACACTTCGACAGAGGAGAATCCTATCACAATCAAAGTGTTAAAAGATTCCGCAGCGCAAAGCGATGCATCTGTAAGCTCTTTGGCAGAAGCGGATTATACGGTCTTTTCTAACGCAGCGGGTGGTAATGGCTCCCGATATAAGATAGATGCAAACACCGCCGGTGTTGGCGGAGCCGGTACTCTTATTTTGGGAAAGGTCACCTATACCCCCGATGGTGCAGCAGATGCGGTTACGGTAAGCAGCGGGCAGATGTGGGTAACTGCTGCGCGCACGTTTAACAATGATTTGATTCTTGGTGCCTATGGCTATAAAGAGGGTGGCTGGGATGGCGTGATGCGCATCAGTGCGAATACAACCTTCACGGGAGAAACCACCCTGGTAGATGATACGAAGCTGACGTTGCAGAACGGTACGACTGATTTTCAAGGAGCGGTTAACGGAAGCGAAAAAACACTTACAATCGGTTCGCAGGGCGGAGCTCTGAAACTGAGCGGTGGTGCCACTTTGGGAACGTTGTCTATGAACGGTGCTGCTTTAACGCTGGCGGGCAGTAGTAAGACGTATACGTTTGCTTCTCTTACCAGCACCAATACAAGCACACCGACGACAAATTCTGAGAATGCTGCGGCAGCAGTTACTCTTGATTCCGGTGCTACACTTGTGCTTGACGGTGGGGTAAGTACCGCTAACTCGATGCGTTTGATCGGCGGCACCAAAGTGGAAATTAGAAATGGTGCATCTTTGACGCTTAATCATGTGTTACAGTTGGGTAAGACGGGACAGCAGGGGAGCGTAAAGCTCAATGGTGGTTCTTTGAAGGTTGAATCTGTTAATGCTTGGTACAGAGCTAATGTTGAAGCGATTAGTGGCTCGTTGGAATTTACGGGTGCAAACGCATATAACGCAAGCTATGGTACCGCCAATCCCGGGAAAACCTATTTGGGTATTACTTCTGCCGGTGATCTTTCGACGGCGGGGGCTATGGTGCTTAAGGCCACAGAGAACGACTGGACGTTCCAAATGGCTAATTCCGGCGTTTTGCAGGTGGGTAATGTGACAATTGACAGTGCCAATACTCACCAAATTACCTTGGCCGGAGCACAGTTAAAGGGTACTGTTATCAATAACAGCAAGCTGACTCTCAACGGGGCGACTTCCATTGCCAATAACGGGAGCGCTACTGTTGGCGGTACCGGTACTACCACCGTGGGTGTCAATATGACGCTTAGCGGCACGAACACAACGCTGAATATGGGGGGTACATGGGCGTTTAATAAGACGCTCAGCAGTGCGGGTACTCTTGCTGCGGGCGGTGACGGTGTGAATCTGTTTGTCGGTGCCGGTGCTGTTGCTAATCTGGATTCCTACACGATGACCTACTCTGACGGCGAAAACGGCTTTGTGTCCGGTCGTGTCTTTGTTGCCAAAGCAGGAAGTATTAGCGGTACCTACAATGTCGTTAGCAGCGCTGCTTCGGCTCTTTCCGATGCCGCTGCTGAGATTGTTGATTTGGATAACGACCAAAAGGGCTTGGTTGTTACGCTGAAAGCAGATGAATCTGTTTACAATGTTAATACGACAGTAGACTATACGACAGAATCGAATGCTTATAAAGCAAGCAAACTTCTTTTGACCGAAGCCGGCGCAACCCGCGGTGCGGCCACGCTCAATTTGAATGTCGGGTTGAAGTCCGGAACGGCCATTGAATCCTTTGGCGGCATTATTAATCTGGCAGATGGTGTGATGCTTTCCTCCGGAGATGTGACCCTGTCCGGCAGCAATGCGACGACTATTAACAGTGCCGGTTCGAGCGCATTGCAGGTTTCCGGTAATCAGACTTCTGCAGGGTCTGTTTTGAATAAAGTAACGGGTAATGCTAACGTAGCACTTGCCGGAAAAACAACTTTTGAGAATGGTGTAACGACGGCTCTGACCGGCAAGCTGATTGTCGGTAATGTTGCGGCAAATGATTACGATTTGGTTATCGGTACGACCAATCAGGCAACAGATGTTGTTGACCTTTCTTCGTTTAGCGCTATTGAGCTGCAGGCGGGGGCATCGGTTTATTACAACGCTAATGCCAACAAGACGCTTAACAACATTACGCTGACGGGTAATGCCGAGTTCATGGTGCATGATACACACGCTAACAACCAGACTCTTACATTCGGTGGCGTTACTGATATCGGCAGCCATACCTTCAATATTGCCTCTCACTGGAAACATCAGCTCAATATTGCTGCGCTGAAGGGTAGCGGCACGCTTAATATCACGGGGCCGACTCTGGCAGAACAAGAGTCTCATTTCACCATCTCCTCGTTTGATTCCTTCACCGGTAATATCAATATGGCGAACAATAACGGCAAGTCGTATGACTTGCTGCTTGCCCCGGAGAGCTTTGAACTTACAGGGGCGGTTTCCGTTAAGGGGACAACGTTGAAGCTGGGTGCGGATGCAAATGGGAGCAACACAGTTAAGACTATTGGAAGCGTTACGCTGGATGGTGCCGTTATGCACTCTCAAACCAAGGGTAATGCGAACCAAATCAATATCGCCACGCTGAAGGTTGCCGGAACTTCAACCATGAGCCAAAATTCATGGCACATGCTGTGGAGCGTTGAACACCTTAATAATTTAAATGAGACTCCCGGTACATTGACGTGGAATTCCAATACCACTCATGATAGACCCTCTGTATTGAAGCTTAGTGACGAAGGTGATTTCTCCGGGATATTGCGATTGACGCGTAATAATACGATGAGTGGCGCCGCTCGCAAATTCCAGGCATTTATCGAGATTGCCCATGAGAATGCTATTCAAAATGGCATTGTTGACTTGAATGGTCAGTCTGAGAATTCGCAGGCAGCGTTGGCGCTTAATGCAGAAACCGTTAATATGAAGGGGCTGAACGGCACTGCTTACAGCGGCGTGTATGCCGGGGCGGCTCCGACGACAGGTACGTATAGTTCGTTGCCGACGTCAACGCGAGAAAGCATCTTGAATATCACCGGTACAGGCGCTGTGTTCAGCGGTGTGCTGCAAGCAGGTGTGAAATTGAACATTGCTGCGGGCGGCTCTCAAACGTTGAGCAGTGCAACGGTGAAGGATGTTGTTTCCGTTGCGGCAGACGGTGCCCTTGTCATTTCCGGTTCAGGTAATAAGCTTTCCGGTCTCATCACCAATAACGGCAGCCTTACCTTTGCAGAAAACAGTGCTGTAGCCGCTGTTGATTATCAGGAAGAGGTTGCAGAAAGTTGGTCTGATGGGCAGAATGGTTACCGCTCGGCTATCCACTCTGCAACGCTGGTAAGCGGAAACAACGCTGTTTTGGGCGGTGGCAATACATGGACACTCAATACGCACAATGCAGAGTATGCAGATGGCGTGCTTTCCTACACCGAAGAGGGTGACAAAACCTACTACATCAACCAAGGGGTTGTGCGCTATGAGTCCGGCAGTGTAGCCGCTTCTGCGACAACGACGGGTCTCAATATGAACGGCGGCACGCTCGAGCTGGTGCAGGGGTTGGGGAACAATCACACTATTACTGCAACCTCAAACGGCGGCACAATACAGATTGATGAAAATGTTGCTCTTTCCCATACTGATTTAGATGCCTCCGGTGCTGCTATCACCCTAACGGGTAATGGTACATATATCCTTGCTGCGGGGCAGTCTGAATTGGCGCAAAATATTACGTTGGGTGAGGATTGGAGCGGTATTCTTAGAGTGAGCGGTACCATCCAGCCCGTTCAGTTTGCTCAGAATAACCACCGAGCCAATGCTCATTCATGGGTTGAGTTTGCGGGCGTTACCAGCTATCTGCACTGGTCGCTAACCGTTAGCAATGCTCAAATCCTTCTGACCGATACGGAGGAGGCGCCTGCATTCAAAATGACGGACAGCTCTGGCAAGACATACGGCTTTTCTAATACCGTCAAAGGTGATGGTACGTTTGAAGTGGCCATTAAAGAGGACACCGATAACAGAAATAATACCTTCAAATTCTCCGGAAGTGTCAGTGGATGGGATGGGCTGTTCAAAAACTCAACGGCAGTCGGGGACCCGGGTGGCAAGAGAGGCGATACAACGTTGTTGTTCAGCGACTCGGCCACCCTTGTGAGTGCTGATGTTTCACAAGAGGGGACGGCGCAGCTGACGGTGAAATTTGAAAACAGCAATGCCGTCACCATGAATGGTGATATCGGTAAAGTTGAGAATTCCGGAACGTTGAACATTGAGGCGGCGGCGCCGGTCACCTTCACAGGTGCCGTTGATGCGGATCGGCTCACCATCAACTCCGGGAAGAGTGCTACGTTCAATGCGGCTGCGGACAAGACACAAAGCATCGGCACCCTTGCCGGCAGCGGTGCGTTGAAGGTGACAGGCGGGCAGCTGAACATCAATGGTGAATCCACCGCCTATAGCGGAGCCGTGAGCGTTTCCGGCGGCCGTTTGAATATCAACAATGATGTTACGGCTTCTTCTCTTAGTATTGCGGAAGGCGGTATCGTCAACATTGCTTCGGAAAAGCGCTTTGCCTTAACGCAGGAGGCTACTGCCGGAGATAAGGCTTACACAGGAGTACATGGGGACGGCACCTTTGCGCTGAATTTTGTCGGCGGCAATGATTCGACGACCGCCAATAAGCTTACCCTTGGGGATGACTTTACCGGTACGCTGGAATTCAGTGGTGCTCTTCGCTACAATACCAGCAATTTGGGTGGAACGAGCAATCTGCTTATGAAGGATGGTAGTGCCATTCTCATCAGTGATTCTACAGCCACAAGCGAGTATACCGTTGCACAAAATATCAAGATTGCTGATGATGCTAACGCCAAGATTACGACGTGGGGCGATGCAACCAGAACCGCCGTCAATCGTTTGACCGGTAGCCTGACCGGTGCAGAGAACACAACGCTCACTAAGAAGGATGGTGGTAAGTTTACACTTGCCGGCGATTTGAGTGGTTTCCTGGGTACTTATGCTGTTGATGGCGGTACCTTGGCGCTGCATGTGGGTCAGGGGGAGGAAAAGACGGTTACCAACACCATCACAGGCGGCGGCACGCTGGCTGCTGCCGGCGATGGTAAACTTACTCTCTCCGGTAACACGCTTGGCGCCGGGTTGAATGTCAGGAACGAGGGTGCCGCCGGCAACTTTGTGCTGGATAACGTCACGCTGGCTTCGGGTAACGGACGACTGAATGTTAACAGCGGTACCGTTACGTTTGTCAACGGTATCACCGACAATACAACGGAGAGTAATAAGTACGCCGTAGTTGTTGGTGCTAGCGATAAGGTTGCTGTGGCTGATTTCACCAACGGTACTTACGATTTCAGCGCTAAGAATGTTTCCGTGTGGACCGGCTCCACCATCAAGGTCAGCGAAGGTGCTACCGTTAAGGCCGGTGCGATGTTCTGGTCTCCCAACGGTAAATATGGTGCGACTGTTGTGGAGTCCGGGGGTAAACTCATTGTTGGTGAGGGAGAAGCCGCTATCGCAGATACAGCGGGCAAGCACGGTGCTATTCGTGTGGCTGACTTTACTAACAAAGGCACAACCGAATTTCACGGATACGCTCAGATTACCAACCTGACGAACGAGGGCGGTACGCTGAGTCTTCTCGGAACAGAAGATAAATCGATTGACAGATTCTCCCAGAGCGGTGAGACTTCGAAGCTTGTTGTCGGGGCTAACCTGAACGTTGAGACCTCTAAGGCGGACAACGGTACCATTGCCGGCAGCTATGATTTGGAGAGTGATGCCACCCTCAATATCAAGAATATCGGTGAATCCGTAACAGTCAGCCTGAAAGACCTCACTCTTGCAGATAATGCCACAATGGGGCTTTATAAGGGGGAGAGTACTCCTGCCGTGCCGGCCAGTAACAACGAAGCCGCCGTTATTGTGGGCGGTACACTTTCTGCCGGTTCAGGGGCTACGTTGAACGCCAACCTGACCATGGATAGCGGCTCGACGCTGGAGGTGCAGCAGGGCGGTCTTGCCATGGGCAGTTCCCTGACACTGAACAATGGTGAAAACTTTGTGCTGCATGATGCTACAGTGACCGATGGTAAGCTGGAGAACTACATCCTCTACACGGGGGTGGATTCCTTCGCGCTGGGTAATACAGCCATTACTGAAATGGGTTGGTATGATGCCAAGGACGTGGCTCTTCTCGGTCGTGACATCATCAGCAGCATTACTGCAAATGGCGAGACGCTGGATATCGAACACCACAGCTACGTCTTCGGTTTCTGGAACGGTACGGTAAGCCTTGCGGAAAGCACGGTTCCCGAACCCGCCACCACCACGCTCAGCCTGTTGGCATTGGCAGGGCTTGCCGCCCGCCGCCGTCGCAGGTAAGGCAGCACAACAACAGATTTTGGCATTTAGAGTATCAGAGAGTTAATGTCAAAACAGGACTCTCCCGCTGAGAGTTCTGCTATGCCGGGGGGAAGTGGGTTCACGACGAAGTTTCACATTTCTCCCCGGCGTTTTCTTTTCAACAGCAGCGCGGTGTAACACTGCCGAGAAAGATTTGGTGAGGGAGATAGTCTGCTCCCCACCGGCCGGGGAGATGTTTGTTTCATGCAGTTTCAGTACCTCTCCTCGGCATTTTTTGCCATCGGGATGGGTGGAGCCGCAGAGAATGACAAAACAGGTCTGACGCAAGCGTCAGACCTGTTTCCGAAAGTTCCGCGCGGCTGTGCCGCGCCTAAATTCAAATACTTCCCGCAGGCCTCGGCGACTTGTCTCGGCGTAGCCTTGGCGAAGACGGAAGCAAGCGAGCGCAGCGAGACGCGGAGACGGGAAACATCAAACCTCAAACATCAAACTTTTTCCGCTCTTGCCATTACCGCATTTTGCTGTATAATACCCGCGCATGCTGACCATCAAGAAACTCACCAAGGCGCACTCCGGCCGCACGCTGTTTTATGAAACCGAGCTCACCGTGAACTGGGGTGAGCGCATTGCCCTTGTCGGACCCAACGGCGCGGGCAAATCAACGCTTTTCCGCATGATTCTGGGCGAAGATACGCCCGATGAAGGCACCATTCAGATGGAAGATTACGCCGTGGTCGGCTATCTGCCGCAGGAGGCGGGCGCCCCCTCCGACCGCACGGTGCTGGAGATTGCCATGAGCGTGACCCCCGAAATGGGTAAGGCCATCCGCACCTTGCAGGAGTGCGAAGCCAAGCATGACAACACCAGCGACGCCTATGCCGAGGCCATGGACACCTTCATCTCGCACGACGGCTACCAGCTGGAGCCCAAGGCAAAGCGAATCCTGAAAGGCTTGGCGTTTAAGGATGAGGATTTTCACCGCCCCGCCCGCGAGATGAGCGGCGGCTGGGTGATGCGCGCCCACTTGGCGCAGCTGCTCTGCGCGGAGCCTGATTTGCTGATGCTGGACGAGCCGACCAACCACCTCGACTTGCTCTCGCTGCTGTGGTTCCAACGCTATTTGAGCAACTACCCCGGTGCCATTTTCATGATTTCGCACGACCGCGATTTCATGGACGCGCTGGTGGAGACGGTGTACGACATCGACAACGGCGAGCTGGTGCGCTACACGGGCAATTACTCCCGCTTCTTGGAGCTGAAAGAGCAGCGTTTTGAACAGGTGTTGGCAGCATGGCGCAACCAGCAGCGCGAAATCGCCCACATTGAGGCCTTTGTCGATCGCTTCCGCTCCGTGGCTTCCAAGGCCGCGCAGGTGCAGAGCCGCGTGAAGCAGTTGGAAAAGATGCGCCGCATTGAAAAGCCCAAGCAGAGCCGCAAGATTTTCAAGTTCATCTTCCCGCAGCCGCCGCGCAGCATGCAGCGCGTATTGGAGCTGGAGAAAGTCGGCCAGAGCTACGGCGATAAGCGCATTTACAGGAATCTGGATTTGCTCATTGAACGCGGCGACCGCATTGTGCTGGTAGGACCCAACGGCGCGGGCAAGTCCACCCTGCTGAAGATTCTGGCGGGTGTCATTCCCATTGATGAGGGCAAACGCACGCTGGGTACGACCACGCGCATCGGCTATTTCTCGCAGATGCGTTCGGAGAACCTGACCCCCAATTTCACGGTGTTGGAGGAAATTCTGAACGCCAACCCCGAACTGCGCGAGGAAGAAGCGCGCGGTATTCTCGGCTCCTTCCTCTTCCGCCGTTTGGATGTGGAGAAGCGCGTGGAGGTGCTGTCGGGCGGTGAGAAATCACGCCTCAGCTTGGTGAAGTTCTTGGTGAACCCGCCCAACCTGCTGCTGATGGACGAGCCGACCACCCACCTTGATTTGATGAGTGTGGAAGCCCTTTCCCAAGCCCTGAAACGCTACGAGGGTACGCTGGTGTTCATCTCGCACGATGTCCACTTCATCCGCGCGCTGGCGGAAAAGACGCTGCATATCAACCACGGCACCGTCACCCCCTACGCAGGCGGCTACGATTACTACCTCGAAAAATCCGGCATCCTCGACGACCAGAACGCGATGGATGTGTGAGGGTAATTTAGAATTTTTAATTTATAATTGATAAAGTTTGAAGTTCCGCGCGGCTAGGCCGCGCCGATTAGAACCGGCCGTCTGACGACCGGCGTCCTTTAGCACCCGCAGGGTGCCGAACTTTCAAATCGTACATCGTACATCGTAAATCGTACATAAAAGCCTGACAACGCCCATAGCCCTTGCCGAAAAACTTGCCGTAACCGAAGCTATTCACTCTTGCACCTCAAATGTGGCGGTGGCTTTTTGTTGGGTGTTGCGGTTGCGGACAGTGAGGGTGTGGGTGCCGGGGCGCAGGTGGGCGTACCATTTGCCTTGGCGGCGTTCCAAGCGCAGGGTCGGGCAGCTCCATTCCTGCACGGCATCTGGCAGGGTGCAGCGCAGCTGCAACAGGCGACCGTTCTGCGGCAGGGTCGGGTCTAAGACCACGACCGTTTGGTGCCCCGGTATCAGCACGGCGGGTGTGCGGTTGTCGGCCTGTTCCGCATCCACGGTGTAGCGGTGGTCTTTGCCCGAGGTCGGCAGCCAGTCTGCATAGCGGGCATCCAGCACCGCGCGCCCCTCGGCATCGTAACGCCCGCTTTCCTTGGGAATCATAGCGGGTGTTCCCAGCTCGCGGCGGCGGCAGTCCGCAGGGGTTGTATCGGTGGCAAGCATGCCTGTGCGGGTGTCAATTTCGGCCTCCTGAATCTCGCTCGGTCGTTCGGGGAAGGCTGCTTCCTTTTCCCGCCCCTCGTACAGGCGCAGGAACACGCGGTGGAAGATGGGACCCGCCCCGCTCACCCCCGACACGCGGAACATCGGCGAGTTGTCAAAATTGCCTGTCCACACCCCCACCGTGTAATCGGCGGTGAAACCGATGCACCAGTTGTCGCGGAAGTTGGAGGAAGTCCCTGTCTTGCACGCCACACGGAAGGGGAAACGCAGCTTGGGTGCTACCCCGAAGGTGGCGGCGCGCGCGTGCGGGTCGCTCAAAATATCGGCTATCAGGTAGCAGTGGGCGGCATCGAAAAGCGGTTTGGCGGGCGTGTCCTCGTGCGGCAGACGCGTGTGGACGGCGGGCAGCGAGCCGCCGCGTGCCAACGTTGCGTAGGCACGCACCAGTTGCAGCAGCGTGACATGCGCGTTGCCGATGGCCAGCCCCAGCCCGTAATGCCCCTCGTCCGCAGGGAGCGGAATTTCCAGCCCGCGCAGCAGCTCGATGAACGCCGCCACGCCGCCGTAGTTGTTGAGCGCTTCCATGGCGGGGATGTTTTGGGAACAGGCCAAGGCTTGCCGCAGGGAAATGGGGCCGAGATAGTGGCCGTTGTAATCCGTGGGGGCCTGCACGCCGTCGGAACTGCGGTAGAGTGTCGGCACATCGGGGAACACCGTACCCGGCCACGCGCCGTGTTCAAAGGCCTGCATGTACACAAAGGGTTTGAGCGTGGAACCCGCCGAGCGAGGGGTGGCGGTGCCGTCCAGCTGCCCGCCCTCGCTGCTGAAGGGGCGGGCGGCACCCACGGACACCAGCACCTCGCCGCTGCGGTTATCCAGCACCACCACGGCGGCTTGCGTCACATGGTGGGCGTGCAGCTTTTGAACTTCCTCCGCCGCCATGCGGGCGCAGTCGTTTTGCAGCGCGGCATCCAGCGTCAGGCGACCAGGCGCGGCTTTAAGGCTGCTGTTCAGGTACAGCGCGTGGGGCGCGGTGCCGAGGGGCGTATCATCCGCATCCGCAATGCCCATGCGGTGCAGAATCAGGTTGCGGCGGCGCTGGGCGGTTTGCGGGTGGCGTAAGGGATTCAGCCGCGAGGGGGCTTGCACCAGCGCCACCAGCAGGGCGGCTTCCGTGGTGTTGAGCTTGGCGGCGGGCTTGCCGTAGTAGAAGTACGAGGCCGTCTCCGCCCCTCGGCACAGGTTGCCGAAGTCGGCGCGGTCAAGGTAGGCGCGCAGAATCTGTTCTTTGGAAAGCGACATCTCCAAGCGGCGGGCCAGCACCATCTCCTGCACCTTGGCACCCGCCGTGCGCTCCGTGTTGCCGCACAGCATTTTCGCCAGCTGCATGGTGAGGGTGGAGCCGCCGCTGCGCGGCCCGCCTGTCAGCTTGTCGCGCCCCGCCCGCGCCAGCGCGAGAGCACCCACCCCGCCGTGGGTGAAAAAGCGCTTATCCTCCGCCGCCAACAGAGCGTTCACCAATGGCTCAGGCAGCGGTTCACCCGTGGGCATTGGTTGTTGGCGGTAGTGGTCTGCCAACGGTGCCAGCGAAAGAAGTACGCCGTTCCTATCCGTCACCGCCCGCTGCGGCAGCTTCTGCGGCATAGGGCAGGGGAAACACCAAGGCAAACCCCAATACACCCCCGCCGCCGCCGTCAACACAGCAGCAGCCACCCCGAACAAC
>JAZLFB010000286.1:0-4607 GCA_045615585.1 Akkermansia sp. | reverse complement strand
TAGAGCATGCCGTTCACGTTCACCTCCAGCGCGCTGCCTACCTCCAGGGTGTGAGCACCGCGCAGGGTTGCATCGGTGGCAGAGACGGAGAAATAGGAAACTTCGGCATCACTGTCAAGCTCGATATCATGGGAGTTGGCGTCGTTCTTCACCTGCACCCAGTCCTCGCTGCCCGGCACGGTGCCACCGCTCCAGTTGCCGGCGGTGCTCCACAAGGTGCCCTCTCGCCCGATCCACACGAATCCGCTTTCCTGGGCATCCACCGTGAGCACGATGTCATGCGTGGTGGAATCTTGCATGATGGTGTACACACGACGGTCTTTGTCCGAGAACGAGCGGCCGCCGTTGATGGTGACGTCTCCGGTGTATTGCGTGCCCAGGTCCGCCAAGGTGATGATGGAACCCACGCTTGCATCCAGGGCCGCGACCATAGCCTTGTCCACCACAAAATCCGTGGCGGCGGCAGAGAGGGCACCCGCAGTGAGGTAGTGGTCCGTCTTGCTCACGCGGTCCAGCGTGATGGACTCGGTGTCCAGCGTGCCGGTGGCGGTGAGGCTTCCGGCGGCGGTGAGCTCAAGCGAGCCTGCGGTGACGTTGCCGATGGTGACCGCGCCGCCCGCGGTGAGGGCCCCGCCCACGTTGAGCGTGCCGCTGTTGCCGCCGGTGGTGGAGGTGAGCGCCAAGGCACCGGTCACATTCAGGGAATCGCCGGTGCCCATATCCAGGTTGGCAATGGAGCCGCCCGTGGCAGAAACTGCACCATTCACTTCAATAGTGCCATCTGCCGCCACGGAGCCCAGGTTCACGCCACTGCCGGCAATCACGCGGCCCGTTTCAGTCACAGCCAGCGTGCCCTGGTTGTCCAAAGAGGTGGCATGCATCAAATCCAGCGTGCCGGAAACCTCCGTGGTGTAGCCGGCGGCAATAGCCAGCGTGCTGCCGTTGTTTACCTTCAGGGTACCGCCGGCCACGGTGCCGGCCTGCAGCGTGGTCGTACCCCCGATATTGGCGGCTCCGTTCACGGTGATGCCGCTGGCCGTTACCGCCCCGGTGCTCTGGATGGATGACCCGTCGTTCATGGTAACGGCGCCCAGGCCCACGCCCGCACCTGCGGTGAGGGCTCCGGAGAGTGTTGTCTCCGTCAACCCGCTGGCGGCGCCCAGGTTCAGCGTGCCATCCGTCTGGGTGAGCGTGCTCGCTCCTTCCAGGTTACCGATGCTGGACGTGCCGCCAACCTTGATGGAGTCGGCACCGGAAACCTTGCCGGAAACCTGCAAGGAGGCAAAGGTGTTCTCTCCGCTTGCCAGTGTCAGGTTCGTTGCCTCAACATTGCCCCCCTCGTCGGTGGCCGTGGTGATGCTCAGGTCGCCGGAGACGGTGAGAGAGCCCTTGTTGGAGAGGTCCTGCACGGTCATGTTTCCGCTGCTCACGATCATGGAACTTGTGGCATCAATGCTGACGATTTGAATCTCGCCAGTGAGCGCATCAAAAGTAGCGGAACCGGATTCGGAGATGTTGATACCGCCGGTGATGGTCAGGTTGTTCGCATTCGTGAAGGTGTAGCTTTCTCCGGAAACGCTGAGGGTTGCCACAGATACAGGGGTGGTCACCGCAACGGTGCCGCCGCCACCGGATGCGGTGAAATACGCATCCAAACCGGCACTGAAGTGCGTGGATGCCGTGTCTCCGTCATTCTCAGCCCAGTTGATGCTCTCCAAATTCCAATTGTTATCCGCTCGGTCCACGCCCCAATACAAACCATTGAACACTTTGACCAGCAACAGGGTGCCTTCCTTGTACTTCAGCTGCGTGAAGCCCGTGAGCGAGGTATCCAGAACAAGGTATTTGGAGGCATCGGCAATGCCGCCCTCAAAGGTGATACCGATGATGTCCCCCTCCTCGCTCAAGCCGGAGGCCACAATGACTTCCCCGGTTCCTGCAGAGGCACTTGTACTGAAGTTGATTTTGCCGTTCAGCGTCAGAGTGGAGTGGACGGCATCATCGCTGGACAAAACCAAACCGCTGTCGCCGACATCGAGACACGCCCCTTCCGCAAATGCAATCTTCGCTGTGGTGGTACCGGTCTGGGAGGAAAGGGTTGCTCCACTTGCTACGGTGAGAGCTCCTTCAATCTTGCCGGTGCCGTTGAGCACCACGGTACCTTCATTGAGGTTGAGGTTCTTCATGTTTGCCGTACCTGTGAAGGTCAGCGTACCTTCGCCGGTCTTCGTCAGGTTGTGGTCGCTGTCCTGGCCGTATATCATTTCATCCACGCTCAATTCACCGGCATCTGCCACCTCAATGGTGGCATCACTGCGCAGCTGCATCTTCTGGATGGTGTTATCGGTCTTCTCCGCATAGATGGAACCTTTGTAAGTGTTGAAACCGGCGGCAGTGGTGGAGATAAGGGCATGTCCCATCAGCTTGAGATTGGTCGTCATCGTAACACTGTTGGTGGTTCCCTGCTGCAGCTGCAACTCAGCGCGCTTCTCGGCAGACTCACCTGCGAGAGAGATGTTCTTAGTGGCACCGGCATTGTAGCCGAACACATCGTGATGGCTGGTCGTTCTAAATATGCCGCCAGCCTTGATGTTGATATCTCCGGAAACACAACCGTCTCCATTATCGGCACCAACAGCAATCACCAACCCCGTATCACCGATTTCCAGCGTGCCGATGTTGTGCCTGGTGTTGCCCAATTCCAGCGTGCCGTTGCCTTCCACCACCAGCTTTCCGGAAGATGCGAAATCACCAATGCTGAATGTACCGGCAGTCAGAATCATGTTCCCCGCACCGGATACCGCCCCAACCGCTTGGGAGGACCCGGATTTGTTCTCTATCGTAAGGTTCCCGTCTGCAGCGAGCACAACGGCATCGGCTGCCAAGCTGCCGCCGCTTTGAATGACAAAAGTGTAATCCTGGCCGCCCACTGCCACGTTGTGCGCGGTCACTGGCGCGGTAATCTCCACCGTGGAGTTGCCGGTAGCAGTAAACGCGGCATTACCGCCATTGACAAACGGCACATTGGTCTGCAAACCCGTATTCCACACGGAACCCGACCACGCATGGTTGCTAGGGGTGCCGTTCCACGTGAAGTCTTCAAAGGTCAGGGGGAAATCCTTCATGGCCTGGGCCGCCGCAAGGGAATCTTGCTGGGACAACCTATCGGCAGGTTGCCATACAGCCACTGAAACAAGGCTGGATTTCAAAGCCTCGTTTATTGAGAAACTGGCCTTGCCGGGGGCCCCTTTGAGTCCTGTAGGGGCATTCGTCCAAAACAACTCTTCTCCGCTTGAATTGTATACGGCAAAAGATGAACCGGCGTTTCCGGAGGAATGAACAATGGTGATGGCTCCTGTGCTGGGCAGGGTATATTCGGTGCTTTCCCATGTGGGATTGCTTTGCCACGTCTCAATCAACGTACGGTCGGATTTCATGCCTATACCGGAGAGATTGTCACCCGCCAAAAGGATAGTGTCGGAAGCAACGCTGAGCTGCGAAGCGTCAAGCGTCACGGCAAAGGCGTAGGTTGCACGGGAGCTGTTTCCGAAAACAATTTCATTCGTGGTACCGGGCGTGTAGAACGAGAACGAATCACCGACTGCGCCGCTCTGCGTCGTGCAATTGTCGCTATACGTCCACGTGCCACCCTCATGCGTGAACCAACCGGACGCATTGAGAGCAGTAGGGGTGCCGATAGCCGCCTGCGCCTGTGTAAGGGTGAAGCCCACGGCTGTGATTGCGGCGATGAGAGCCGCACGGAGTGTTGCGTTGAGACGTAATTTCATTTTGGATTTGTTTGTTGTTTGAGAACGTGCGCGGAAACAGGCGAGTTTCCTTAGCGTATGCTGGCATTTTACCATTTCCGCCCCACCGGCGCAAGCTCAAATGAACCGCAAACGCGCTTTTTTTTCGCGCCCCTAAAATCGCCAGAATCCATGCCCCTCATCTGCAGGGTGACGCTCCCGCGTTCGCATAGCTGCAACAATGATGAGCCGTACCATATGAATGGTAGCTTCAACCACGCGCCAGCGCATGCCCCGCATGGTGGGGCATTATGCAGGAACGCGCCGACAGGCGCGCATGCTTGGAGCCATTTAGATGGCGATACAAATTTAGCCCACCCCCGTAAGGGTTGGGGGTAACCACCATCCAAATGACTCATTGCAGAACCCGCCCTGTGGGCGGGTGGATGACGTCTCCCATTGCACGTCTCGGAACCACCAAGATACGCCTTGCGTTTCATCCCCAGCCCTCCTCTGCCTGCGGATGGCTCCAATTGCAAGCGGCCCTTGATAATATTCGCGGCGAACGCCGCCTCTCTTCCTAAATAGTACATAGTACATAGTACATAGTACCTTCTTTTACTTCTTGCGGCCCCAAGCACGCAGCTGCGCCTGACCCGCCATAGCGGGATGCGGCATAGGAATGATCCCCAAGGTGCGGGGTAATAAGTCAGTCTATTTTTTTTAGTCTATTTTTCCGTTTCTTTGTTTCAGGCATAGACCATTTGGCGGCGTTCGTGCTGATTAGGAGCTGGATTAGGATGGAGCGTGCTAATTTAATTAGGATTAGGATTAAGATTAGGATTAAGAGTAAGTTAGCGC
>JAZLFB010000285.1:0-1878 GCA_045615585.1 Akkermansia sp. | reverse complement strand
CGTGAACGTGAATGCGAACATCGATGCCTCGCTCGGCAAGATGACCAACACCTACATTTGCCTGAACAGCGGTACGCTTACCAATAACAAGGGGCTGAAACTCGCCAAGAATCAGATGCTCCTTTTCAACGGCGGCAACCTCAACTTGGTTGGAAAGGCTTTGACGACGGCGGCGGGCAGCTCGCTGCACGTGGAGAAATCCGCCACGGTGAGCGGTGCGCTGACGCTGGGCGGCGGTTCGCTGGTGCTGGAGGACGGTGCCAAGCTCTCCGTGAGTGGTGCGCTGACGCTCTCCAAGGCAACGGCTCTCTCGCTGGACGGTACCGCCACGCTGACATTCGGCACGCTGACGGCACCCAAGAAAGGCACGCTGGAAGACTTCTTCGGGGTGTCTGGGGGCGGTGTTACCATCAGCCGAGACGGCAACACGCTGACTTTCAGCGGGCGCACGGCGGTGGCGGCACCTGTTGCCCCGTTTCTGCCTGATACGCCAACCGCGTATGCTCCTTTGCCCGCCGTAGCCTTGGCGGCGGAAGCCGTTGCTGTTCGCCCCTTGGGTGATGCGTTGGTGATGGCTGATTGGGGCATCGTTGATGCCAACCGCGCGTTTATAGGTACGCTGCAAAGCCGCCGCGACAGCGGGGTGCTGCTCGCAGACGGGCAGGGCATGGCTTGGGTGAGTGCTTTGGGCGGTGTCTCCCGCCACGGCAGCGAAAACGGTCACAACGGTGCCGATGTCAACCTGAGCGGTGCCGCCGTGGGTGTGGAACACACGGCAGGTAAGAACAGCACCCTCGGCTTAGCGGTGGGTCACACATGGAGCCGCATCGGTGCCACGGGCATGCAGCATCTGCGTCAGGACACGGCACATGTTGCCCTGTATGGTCAGACCAAGCTGCCGCACGGCTTCACCGCCGAGTGGTCGGCTGCCTACGGCGATACGGACAGCAAGGGTACCTTCTACGGCACCCGCGAAACGTGGAGCCAAAAGAGCACAGCCATTTCCGCCCGATTGAACAAGACGCACGAGCTGACCGACGCAACCGCCGTGCGCGGTTTCGCGGGATTGAACTACGATGCCACGGATGCCGCTTCTATCCACGGCATGCACACAGGCAGCATCCAGCGTTTGCAGGGTGAAGTGGGCGCAGGAATCACCCATCGCGCGGACAAGCTGACGACTTACGCCGAGGCATCCGTGACAACCGACCTTGCCCGTAACGCCCCCGCCGTGGATTTCGGCACAGGGCGACAGAACGGTGCCACCCCCGGTCGCACAGGACTCAACCTGACCCTCGGTGCCGCCTACGAGCTGACGGACAAGTGGAGCATCAACGCCGCCTACCACGTGGAAGCCGCCGAATGCGCCACGCAGCACAGCTTCAACGTGGGTGCGGGGAGGAAATTCTGATAAAGGATTGTCGGATTAGAAAATTCGGCGCGGCGTTCGCCGCGCGGAAAAGGGAAACCGCGGTTTTCCTCTTCCCCTGACGCTCGGTCTGTGCTATGCTCGGGGCATGGCAAAGGTGAACCTCAAGGAAAAATGGAGAGGAACGCCGCATTGCCCCGGGGTGTATCTCATGAAGGGGGCGGGCGGCGGTATCATCTATGTGGGGAAAGCCAAGGATTTACACCGTCGCCTTGCCAACTACTTTTCGCCCTCGCGCGCCACGCTGGAAAACGGCAAGACTCGCGCCCTGATTGCCGCCATCGAGGATTTTGACTACTACGAAGTCCGCAACGAGAGCGAGTCGCTGATTCTGGAGCAGAAGCTTATCAAGGAATACCGCCCGCATTACAACATTCAGCTCAAGGATGACAAGCGCTACTTGTTGCTGCGGGCATCGCGACAGGAGGAGCTGCCGCGCTTTTCGCTGG
>JAZLFB010000284.1:0-7661 GCA_045615585.1 Akkermansia sp. | reverse complement strand
TACATTGCTTGCCTCGGCGTAGCTTTAGCGGAGACGGGTACATCGTACATTTACTCGATGTTTTGCACCTGTTCGCGGATTTTCTCCAGCTCCGTCTTGGCGGTCACGACGATTTGGGCCAGCTCGGCATCGTTGGCTTTGGAGCCTGTGGTGTTCAGCTCGCGGAAAATCTCTTGGCACATGAAATCCAGCGTGCGACCGACGGCTTCGGGCTTGTCGCAGATGGCTTCAAACTGCGTGAGGTGCGAGGCAAGGCGCGTCATTTCCTCCGTCACGTCGCAGCGGTCGGCAAAGAGCGCGATTTCCTTGATGATGCGCTCGTCGTCGGCGGGCAGGGGAAGCCCGCTTTCCTCCAGACGCTTCAGCAGGGTGTCGCGGTGGCGCAGAGCCACGCCCGCAGCGCGTTCCGCCAACTGCGTGCGGTAGCCGCGCAGGGTGTTGATGCGGGTGAGCAGGTCGCGCTTCATGTTTTCGCCCTCCTGCGCACGCAGGGTGATGAACGCGGTAAGAGCCTCTTTCAGCGCGGGTTGCAGGGCGGCTTTCACGTCCTCCAACACGATGTCGGATTCCGTCTCTTCGCCCACCACACCCAGGCGGATGAGGGCATCCATGCTCGGTGCAATCACGGTGCCCAGCTCCTCATTCAGCGTGGCGGCGGCTTGCTTGTAAGCCTCCAGCTTGGCTCGGTTGACGGTGATGCCGCTGCCGCCCGCGGCGTTTTGTTGCAGGGTGACGGACACGTTGACGCGGCCGCGCGAAACGGCACCCGCCACCTGCTCGCGCACGGCGGTTTCCAGTTCATTCCAAGCGCGGGGCAGGGCCACGGCTACTTCGGTCTGCTTGCGGTTCACACCGCCGATTTCTACACGGATGGTTGCACCACCCAGCGGGGCGGTCGCCGCCCCGAATCCGGTCATGCTGTTCATAATGAGGATGTGTTGCCGATGATGTCGAGCAGGCGGGAATCGAGAGCCAACGCCTCGGCGATGTTAAAGTTCAAATCCGTACGCAGGGCTTCCAGCGCACGCATGCGGCGCATCAGGTCGCCCACCGTGTGCTTGGTCGCCACTTGTGCGATTTCGGGCGTGACAGGCTGCACATCGGGCGCGTGGCTGGCCAACAGTGCGGCTTGCCCCAGGCACAGGGCCATCAGCTCCAGCAGCTGCTCGCGCTCCGCAAGGTATTCCGTTTCAATGAGGGCGGCGGTGGCATCCTTTTGGCGGGCTTCCCAGTCGCGGATATCCGTGCCCTCGGCAATCGCCTTGGATTCGGCTTTGATGGCGGCGGTCAGGCGTTTGGTAATCACCTCGCGCCGCTCCGCCATGAGCGTTTGGAAGTCGGCACGCAGGGCGAGAGCCGCCACATCCGAACCCAGCAGGGGCAGGGCGACCGCCAGCATCGGCAGGAAGAGTTTTTGCGCTTCGGTCAGGTGCAGCGCGGTTGTCGCCTCGCGCAAATCCACGCGCACACAGCGGGAGAGGATGGTGGCGAGCAAGCGGTGCGGCTGTTCGGTGATGAGGATGATGAGGGTTTGCGGCGGCGGCTCCTCCAGCGTTTTCAGAAAGGCGTTGGCGGCTTCCTCCATCATGCGGTCGGCCTCCAGCACCATGACGAGCTTGGTTTCCCCCTCCGCCGCACGCAGGGAAAGGAAGGGTTCAATGCTGCGGATATCCTCAATCAGAATACGGCGGCTCTTAGAGCCGGGGCGCACCACGCGGCACATGGGGTGGCGCAGGTTCTCCAACGCATCGGCGCGCGCGCCGTTCAGCTCTGTCGCCATGTGCAGCGCCAGCGCGTGCGTGCCCGCATGCTGGGTGCCTGTCAGCAGCAACGCATGCGGCAGCCTGCCCGCCGTGCGGGCATTGTTCAGCAATCTCTGCGCCTGTTGCAGCGTGAAGGACATAGGGAGAAAAAGATTTATAATTTAGAATTTATAATTGATAAAGTTTTAAGTGCGGCGCGCTTCGCGCGCGGGCAACACAGGAAAGATACCAGTTATGCCGCCGTTTGGCAATCCTATTCCTCCCAAGGGGCGGTAAATGTTGTGAGTAGAGAATTATTCAGCTTGAAACTTGTTTCTCAAGGAATGGAAAATTTGAGAAACAAGGCTTTTTGTATTTCATGTGTGAGAAACAAAATCTTTTGTTTCTCATAAAAGGCAAAATGTGAAAAACAAACTCGTGAAATGAACGCGCCTGACTGACCAGCATAGCCGAGGGTAAACCCATCCGCTTTTTCGAGTATTAAAAACTCTTCCCCGCGCACCGCAGGTGCGCTGAATTCAAAACTTTATAAATTATAAATTATAAATTTTAAATATCCTCACTTCTCCGGGTACGAGCCAAGCACCTTGAACATGGGGCATTGCTGTTTCAGCTCCGCAAGGCAGGTTTTCAGCGGCTCGGTCTGTTCGTGTCCTTCGACATCCACATAGAACAGGTATTCCCACGGGGTGTCGCGGGTGGGGCGAGAGGACAGGTTCAGCAAGTTGATGTTGTGCGCGCGGAAATGCTCCAGCACCGTCACCAGACTGCCCGATGTGTGCGGCACGCTGAAACAGATGGTGCTGCGGTCGCTGCCCGTGGGGGCGGTGTCCTGCCCGCCGATGACGGCGAAACGCGTGGTGTTGGTGGCAACATCCTGAATGTTCTCCTCCAACACTTGCAGACCGTGCTTGGCGGCGGCCATGGGGTTGCCGAGGGCGGCTGCCCCCTCGGCGGCCTGTTCGCGGGCGTACTGTGCCGCCACCGTGGTAGATGCGGTGGGGATTTGCTCCGCATTCGGGAAATTTTCCTGCAACCACAGGCGGCACTGCCCCAGCACCTGCGGGTGTGAGTAGATGGTGCGGATGTCGGCGCGGTCAATGTTGGCCATCAGGCAGTTCTGCACGCTCTGGTGGATTTGGGCGCAGATGCGCAACTGCGTGTGCGCAAAGAGGTCCATGGCCTGTGAGACCTGACCGTCCGTGCTGTTCTCAATGGGGATGACGCCGTAGTTTACATCCCCGCGCTCCACGGCGGAGAACACGTGGGCGAACGAGGGGTAGGGGTGCAGCTCTACGCTCTCACCGAAACGGTTGAGCGCGGCTTGGTGGCTCCATGTGCCTTCGGGGCCGAGATAGCCGATTTTCATGCCGCCCTCCAGGTGGAAGGAGCAGCTGACAATCTGCCGCCAGATGCTCAATACACTCTTTTCGGGCAGCACGCCGTTGTTGAGCTTCAGCAGCTTGGCGATGAGCGCGCTCTCGCGCTCCGGCACAAAGATGGGAGAATTGCTTTCGCGCTTGCGTTCACCCACTTCATGCACGCATTGGGCGCGCTGCTGCAACAGCTCCATCAACTGCGCGTCAATGCTGTCAATTCGGTCTCTGAGCTCGTTCAAATCCATACCTGTTGCGGGCATCATACCACAACGCGCGCGCGCTTTCAACCGCAAAAGAGCGCGAAATAGAGCATCGCGCGCGCGTAAAAAGAAAAAGCTGACAAATCACCCATCCGAAAAATCCGATAAATCTATCGCGCTCGGCGCCTTTTTTCTTGACGGCGCGGGCGGCTGGTGTATAGTGATAAGGTATATCTTTACCTTTATGCACGTTAAACGTACACGCACCCTTTCTCTCCGCCGTAACAAGCGCGGGTTTGCTCTCATTGCAACCCTTACGCTCATGATGCTGTTGGCCATTCTGGCTACGGCACTTATGGCGACGGCTTCCTCTCAAAACCGCATTGCCTTGCAGACCGTGTTGCAGGCCGAAGCCCGACAGCAGGCGCTGGTGGGGTTGGATGCCGCCATCGGTGAATTGCAGGTGGAACTCGGCCCCGACCAGCGCGTCACCGCCTCCTCCGGCGTGACCAGCGAGTCCGAGGGCGGCACGCCCCAGCACCTGTTGGGCGTTTGGGACAGCTTTGATGCCCCCATCTACGGCAAGAGCAGCAAGGGCAAAATCCAGACCACCTACTCGCAGGGGCGTTCCAGCCACTTCCGCCGCTGGCTCATTTCCTCCCGCGACCGCGGTATCACGCACAACCTGAAGGCCGTCTCCAACCTGTGCAGCCGTAAGCCCGGTCAGCGCATCTGTCTCGTGGGTGAAGGTACGCTGGGCAAGAGCCTCAATGCCCGCCACTACGTATATGCCGACCTGCTCACCATGCCCGCCACGGGTAAGAACAAGGCCTGTTTCGCTTGGTGGGTCGGCGGTGAAAACCAGAAAGCCAAGATTTCCGTGCAGGACCGCATTGAAACCACCGATACGATGGAGATTCTGCACCGCACGTGGGATACCCCCGCCCCCATGGTGGTGGACAACCGCGCGCTGGAGTTCATGCCCGAAACGGTCAAGGAACCCGCCAAGCTCGTGACGCTGGGCACGCTGCCCCTCATGGATTCCTCCTCTCAGGCGGCGGGTGCTCCCTACTTCTTCGATGTGACCACCACGTCCTACACGTTGCCCATCAACGTGCGTAACGGCGGTCTGAAAGAAGACCTTTGCCTGTTGCTCAACAAGACCACGCTGAAGGGTACGGATTTCGCTGCCCGCCACGATCAGGACTGCCCCATTGCCGAAGGTCAGGAACTGCCCGTGGGCAGCATGAACAAGATGCCCATCGGCTCTTGGCAGAACCTCTACGCCTACTACAACTGCTGGCCTGACGGCTCCTCCGACAGCGGCAACTTCTCCGCCCGCCTGCTGGGCGGTGTCACAGGTGCCTACACCCGCTTGGGCGGTTCGGTGTTCAATGACAACCTGAGCTACACCGATAACCCCGACACCATGAAGGCGGGCAGCGGCGTGACGTACTACGACAGCCGCGCTTTTGAAAGCAAGAGCATGGGCGGCGGCTACGCCCGCACCCCCGTGATGCTGGCGTTCATGAACAACTTCGGTCTGGTGACGCAGGAAATCGGCAAGACCGCCGCTGCTTCCGGCAGCAAGAGCGGTGAACCTGTCTACCGTCTCAGCCTTTGCTTCGCCCCCATGTTCCTGTGGTGGAACCCCTACAACGTGCCCATGAAGATTCGCGGGCAGCAGCTGTGGTCGCAGTCTGCCCCCTACAAAAACACGTGGATTGAAACCTACGCCGTCAGCCAGACAGGTACTTGGAACTACTCATGGTCCCGCTACGCCATGACGCAGAGAACGGATGCCGCCGGTTTCGGTTTGGACTACGGTGATTACTTCCAAGCCAACAATGGCGATGCCAACGGTGATATCATCTTCCAGCCCGGTGAGGTGCTCTTCTTCTCCCCCGGTCAGGCGCGTACCACCGATAACTACTCCAAGCCCATGCAGAACCCCTGGGTGCTGGGTTACAACCCCAGTAACGTGGCTGACTACAAGGCCAACTTCTACAGCATGGGCGTGGGTCGCCAGCCCACGGACACGGGTTGCGCCACCGAAACCAACATCGATAACGAAAAGTTCTATGTGCGTCTCCGTCTCGGCATCGGTGATGCCTCCGGTATCCGCACGGACGGCTGGTGGTTTGCCCCGCAGCATCCCGAATGTATCACGGTGATGAACGGCTTTAACGGCGTGGATAATGTCAGCGGCGGTGATACCGCCAGCGGTAAGCGTGCCCACTCTCCCCAGCGCATGCTGCTGGGCTGGTACGACCCTGCGCAGATGAGCCAGACGCAGACCGTGTTCTGCGATGAAAAGCGCAACGACTCCTACTGGAAAGCCGACGGCTCCCAGAGCGATAACACGCTGCCCTACTATGTGGCTGCCGTGGGTGTGGTGGCTAAGAGCGGTAACTCCGATATCGACAGCCGTGTGTTCAGCGATAAGGACTATCGCGGTAAGATTTGGCAGCACTCCAGCCCTGCATTCTGGGGCAGCATGATTATCAAGCCCGATGACCAGCAGCGTCAGTACCACCCCTACCAGCTGGCCGCCCTGAATGTGGGCGCGGGTCTGTCTTCCTCGCCCATGGATAACATCGGCAACAACGGCTTCCTCGGCATCACGTCCGATGGTGAGCAGGTGTCCTTTGCCTCCGTGCTGGAGCTGCCCGTGCATCCTCCGTTCTCGCTAGCAGGCTTTGCGGGTATGCGTCTGCAGCCCGGTTGGTTCGATGCAAGTGACAGCGGTAACTACAAGTCTCAGGGGCAACTGCGCCGTATGCAGTATCAGGCGGGCGTGCCCGGCGTGGGTATCGGTAACGCCTTTGCCGACCCCTGTCTGCCCGCGGGTGATGTGTACGCCTTCCATCAGGTGAACTCCGACTCCGCCGCCGATCAGGTGGGTTCCACCGCCCGTATCTTCAGCGATTTCTACGACCACGGTCTGCTCATCAACGATGCTCTGTGGGATCGCTGGTTCTGCTCCTCTGTCTCCGATATCCCCACGGGCAAGGGCAAGCGCGTGGCCAAGGATGTGCTCTCCGACTTCCTGAGCGGCAAGGAACCCCTGCCTGTCTCCCGCTACAAAAAGACCTCTACCCCCTACGATGACAACGCCATTATCGCCCGAATCATGGAGGAGGACGGTTGGAAGAACATCGCCCAGTACCTCATGATTGACGGCGGCTTCAACGTCAACTCCACCTCGGTGGAGGCATGGACGGCGGTGTTGCAGGGCCTTGCCAAG
The DNA here is from genome assembly GCA_045615585.1 of Akkermansia sp. Taxonomy (GTDB): domain Bacteria; phylum Verrucomicrobiota; class Verrucomicrobiia; order Verrucomicrobiales; family Akkermansiaceae; genus Akkermansia. Next base: position 1,072 of record JAZLFB010000284.1, on the reverse strand, counting down.
CGCAAGCTGGTGGCCAACAACGGCGGCGGCATGACGGAGGTGGAACGCGGCAAGAACGACAACCAAGTCCTCTTCTCCCGCTTCATGCTCTCCACCACCGACCGCAGCGTGGACAGCATGGGCGGCTACAGCATGAAGCAGGGTGCCAACTTCCGCAGCAACTCCGGGCAGGCCGCTTGGGGTGAAGTGCGTATGCTGGAGCCCGAATCCATCCGCAAGCTGGCGGAGGAGATGGTGAAGCAGGTGCGCAAGCGCGGACCCTTCCTCTCCATGTCCGACTTCATCAACCGCCGCCTTGACAATGCGGGTGGCGAGGCTGCCCTCAAGGGTGCGCTTCAGGCCGCTATCGATGCCACCGACATCAACCGCGACTTCCAGGAAATCATCGTGAAGCCCCAGAGCGGCAACCTGTACAGCTTCCCCGAAGCCGAAAAGGGTTCCATGTACACGGCGGCCCCCGGTTACCTGATTCAGTCCGACGTACTGGCTTCTCTCGGCAACATTCTGACCGTGCGTGATGACACCTTCACCGTGCGCGCCTACGGCTGCGTGCGCAACCCCAACAACCGCGTGCTGGCTCAGGCTTGGTGCGAGGCGGTGGTGCAGCGCACCATGGAATACGTAGACCCCTCCAACGCCCCGCAGGACACCGACAAGAAGCCTGACGGCTCGGCGGGCGTGGGCCTGAGCAACACCAACAAGGTGATGGGTCGCCAGTTCCGCATCGTCTCCTTCAAGTGGCTCGACTTCTGGGACATTTAAGGATGTTAAAACTCGGCGCGGCAAACACCGCGCGGGCATAAAAAGGCTCCGTCTGATAGGTATGTCAGACGGAGCCTTTTTGTGGCCTTTCGCTCACCCGATTATCAGCGAAATTAGGTGTATATACACCCGCAACGGTGGGGTGATTTCGGGTGTGAGTACACCCGCGGTGGTGGGGAGGTTTCGGGTGTGAGTACACCCGCAGAGGTGTATGATTTCGGGTGTGAGTACACCTGCGGTGGGGGCGTGTTTCGGGTGTGAGTACACCCGCAGAGGTGTATGATTTCGGGTGTGAGTACACCCGCGGTGG
>JAZLFB010000283.1:0-3656 GCA_045615585.1 Akkermansia sp. | reverse complement strand
TTACACTGAATGTTGGGGTTATCCGCCAAGATGACGACGCGCTTGCCCTGCTCCTTCAATTTGGAGCAGAATACTCTCAAGCCTTTCTCCACCAGTGGCGCGGATTCATCATTTGAGTGGAATTCCAAGTTCCAATCATAGAACGCTTTGAAATGGTCCGCCCACCACAGGGTGAGTACAACTGTGCGAATCTCCCTGTGGGTATCCAGCCAGGTCAACAAGGTCTCCGTCTTCTCCTTGTCCACATACTGGTAGGAGGGACCGAGCAGACGGTAGTTCCAGATGGGCATCACGTAAGTATGGAGGTATATGCCGGTCAGGCCGTTTGAAAGGGCGAGGTTGTGCAACCCCGCAGCCATCCCCTGGGCGTGGCTGTCTCCAAAAATGACGAAGGATGGCGTACCCTGCGCGCCCAAACGGAAAATACTGCCGCTCTCGTAATTCATGCCCAGCCAGTTGGCACCCACTCCGCCAAACGGGCTTGGCACCTTGATGAAAGATTTTGGATAATCCTCATACTCAGGAGCATCATCAAGGCATATAATGCCCGGCTGTGATTTTCCAGATTTGAGTGCGTGGTTGACATCCGTGTGCAAGTAGTCCCTAAAGCCGGATGTGGTGATAACAGCCATACAGACTGCCAACAGCACGGTCCAGCATGCCAGTATGGGCAGGAGGCGGTTCGTCCGTTCCTCCGCTACGCGATGCAATAGAATAGCAAGCACATACGAAAGAGCAACGATGGCTATGGAAACCGCCAACGAGGGTTCATGCCCGGTTGCATAAATGGTGAAGGCTATAAACAGCCAGTGAACTAAAAAGAGGGAATATGAAATCTTGCCGGTATAGACTAGGAAACGGTTGGCAAGCAGCTTGCACAGGGCACCCTCCGGCGCATAGCGCACCAGTGCTGCCGTGCCCACCACAACAGCCAGGTACGCAGGCTCCACATATTGGAGCGTGAACAGCGACAACGCCACAATGGCTGCAATGGATGCCACCCAGAGGCTGCAGCGCGCAAGCTGTGATTTAATTTGGGGCAGCAGGTACAGCAAGCCTCCTGCCGCCACCTCCCAGAGGCGGGGGGCGAACCAATAGTAACGAGTGAGGGCTGTGCGGGTGGAAGGGTGGCAGTTCTGGTTCCAAAAATAGAGAATGGGATGCAGCAAGAAGGAAGCCACCAGCACCAACACCAGCACGGTGATGCGCACCCACCGCCGGGTGCCGCGCATCAACCACGCCAGAAGCGCGTACAGCAGGCAGCTCTGCACAATGATGGAAAAGTACCACGTGTGCATGAAAGGATTGGTGCGCGTGCTCTCTGCAAAATAGCCGGTCCCGGTCTTGTCCAGCCAATAGTTGGAGAAGCCCAGCAGCGCGGAAAAGCCGGCGCGCCCAGCCTTCAACATTTCCGTGTAGGGAAAGAATACGGCTGCCAATATCAGGGCTGCCAGCGCCACGCACAGGAATGGCGCGTACAGGCGGCAGAAGCGCTTGCCCAAGTATTCGCCCGGCTTGAAGTCGAACTCCACGTCGCACACAAAATGCTTCAACATGAAGTAGCCGAACAGCACCAAAAAGACCTCCACCCCCAAAAAGCCCTGCGGGAACCCCATGTTCCCCAGGTGATAGAACACAATGAGAAGAATGGCCAAACCTCGCAGACCGCCTATATGCACAATGAAGTCGTTCTCTTTCATACGAAATACTCAAATAAAGTATAGTCAACATAACACCGTGTCAAGCTCTTTCCGGCAATCATTTAAGAAAGGGCTTGCATGTACGCAGTTTCGTTGATAAACTCGCGATTGAAATGGATGCAAGATACACTCCTCAGCTTTGCATTGTGGTACCTAGCTACAATGAAGAGGAAGCCCTGCCGGAAACGGCGCGCACGCTGTATGCTCTGTTAAAGGGCATGGTGGAGGATGGAGATATTTCCCCCGGTAGCTACATCTGCTTTGTGAACGACGGCAGTTCCGACAAGACCTGGCAGGTGGTGGAAAGGCTCATGGAGCAATCACGCGCCTTCCGCGGGGTGAACCTTTCCCGCAATTTCGGGCACCAGGGAGCACTGCTGGCCGGTCTTTTCACGGCAGAGGCAGACGCCTATGTGAGCATTGATGCGGATTTGCAGGACGACGAGCAGAAAATACGCGACATGGTTCAGCTGCACCGCGAGGGCAAGGACATCGTCTACGGCTGCCGCGACAACCGGGAGACGGATACGTGGTTCAAGCGCAGCACGGCGGAACTGTTTTACAAGCTGCGCGCATGGGCGGGCTGCTACACCATCCCCAACCATGCTGATTACCGGCTGATGAGCCGCCGTGCGGTGGAGGCTCTCAAAAAATTCGGAGAGGTGAACCTGTTTATCCGCGGCATCATTCCCCTGCTGGGCTTCCCCTCCGCCAAGGTGTACTATGCGCGCAAGGCGCGCGAGCAGGGGGAATCCAAGTACCCGCTGCGCAAGATGCTGGCATTGGCATGGAACGGGGTGGTCAATTTTTCAGAGGCCCCGCTCATGCTTTGCGTCATTGTCGGCATGATTGGCATAGCCGTGTGCGCGGGACTGGCAGTCTGGGCACTCTGGCAGTGGCATGCGGGCTCCACCATTCCGGGCTGGGCGTCCCTGCTGCTGGTTGTCTGCGTGTTCAGCAGCCTTCAGTTCCTGTTCTTGGGCATCATCGGCCTGTACATCGGCAAAATAATGCGGGAGACCAAGCACCGCCCGGTCTTTATTGTACAGGACGATTGCACACGGCGCTGACCTGTTCCCCGAACATGAGGAACCCTAGGGCGGGGATACGGCGGCATAGCCTGTAGATACCGTAGCACGCTGCCACGATGGCAAGCGTGAGCGGGAAACAGAGCCAATAATTGATGTGCGGGCAATGGGATCTCCAGATGAAATCCCAGAAATAGATTTGCAGCAGGTAGATGGCCAGCGTGCTGCTGCCCAGAGATTGCAGGATGCGGCTTTTCAGCAGGAAGGGAAGGCGCTTGGCGGCAAAAAGCAGCAGGAAGCAACCGCTGATTCCGCCGAGCATGCGTACCAGGTAAATAGGCACGGTATGCTCCGTGTTCTCCAGTGAAGCCAAGGGGGTGCGGTACACATACCAAGTCTCCTGGAACACGCAAAAGACAGCGGCATAAAGCGCCGCCGCCGCCACACCGGACCACAGGTTGCCCAACAGCCGCCCCCGTGGCCGCACCCAGGCGCCGAGCAGGAAAAACGGATACAGGAAGGTGAACTGCCCGGCCAGGGGAAAACCCGGGCATAGCAGAGCCAAGGCCATGGGGATGGCAAACCAGGCCGCGCGCCACCACAGGGACTTGCGGAGCGACATCAGCCAGGTGAAAAAGCCGCATTCAAAGATGAATACCAGAAACCAGGCCGTATACAGGAATTCGAATTCCGGGGCCTCGGGAGTTTCCCCGCGCAAACACGCGAGAGCCGTCCTGATTGCCAGGCACGCCACGGCCGTGAATATGGCGGGAACCAGCAGGTGCCCGGCAATGTGGCCAATGAATTTCCCGCCGTGGCGGCGGATGCTTTGAAAGACGAAACAGCCGCTCACCAGGGCGAACAACGGCATGTGAAACATGTAGATGCCCATCCACAGCGGATCTCCCCAGAAATTGCCGCCGGCGGC
>JAZLFB010000282.1:0-6566 GCA_045615585.1 Akkermansia sp. | reverse complement strand
CATCCAACTCCTGCTGGCGCTGGAGGACGCGGTTGTAGAAGTCGGCAATGTCCTCGGTGAGCCCCACGGCCTGCTCGCATTGCTCTGCGGTGTAGGTTTCGGGCTCCTGCTTCTCCACCCACTTGCGGAACTTGATGGCGTCCCACATCGGGGGAGCATCGGGATTCACTCGTTCCGGGAGGCCCAGCAGGTCGGTTCTGTCGGGTTCTTCTCCAACCGGGGGACGCGAGAGGTCAACCTCCGGCTGCGGCGTGAAAGCCGTCTGGTGCAGTTGCTTGCGCAGGGCGGAACAGGTCAGCTTCTCATCCGCCGCTTTCTGCAAGACCTCCTCGCGCTGGTCGGGGTCGGCATCGGTGCGTGCAATCTCCTGATGGTGCGTGAAGGACAGGCTAGCATGCCTTTTTTCCACCGGGAACTTCGTGCAGGTTCGCACAATGTTGCGGATGGTGCCTTTGGACAATCCCGTGGCGGCGGCGGCTTCCTCGTACTTGCTGCCGGTAAAGCGGTTGCCCCATTGGCGGTCGGCTATGTTGAGGGCGTCACCGAGCAGCCAGTTAGCACTCTTGGCCAGGCTCAGGACGCTGCGAAAAATGCAGTTGAACTCGTCCGGGGTCAGGTCGGTGCGGTCGGTCTGGATGCCGAGCGGAGAAAATACCACACCCGGTACATTGCAGGTGAGGGCGGTGTTCTCGGCTACGGGGGAATCGGTGGTGGATTCAGTTGCTTGCATATCTGTGGTTAGGTGTCAAAATCATCTGGAATCAGGTTTTAGACGACATGTTAACATGTCGACTAACTTATTCCCCCATCCCTTGCGGCGGTTGAAAGTGCAGCAGGTCGCGCGCAACGCCTGGAATCTGCTGCATCGAGTGAGCTCGTAGCGTCAACCCTACGACCGGGCAGCGGGCTAGATGTCGTGTTGACACGACATCTAGAATCTGCCGGGGCGGATGAAACGGTGCTCGTCACTTCTGTGCTTGTGTTGTTTTCCATGCTGTTCAACTATTGGTGTTCTTGTCAAAATCAGCGAGAGCCTCAACCCATGCGGCGGTTGGCTTGGCTGTACGCCACGCGCGCCGCTTGGGTGCGTTGGTTGCCCATGGGCGGGAGACCGAGCTGTTTTTGGATTTTGCGGACATGGTAGTGGAAAGCCTGCTTGCTCATGTTCAGGGCAAGGGCAAGGTTCTCGCACGTGTCGTCACCCAGCAGGAAGAGGATGCACGCCTTGCGGAGACGGGGATTGCCGTCCTGCTCCAGGAATGCCTGCACCTCCTCGGTGCATCCCTTGCCGTCCCTCAAGTCTCGGAAGGCGGCCATCCATCCATCGGGCGGCATGAGCTGTCCCGGTTCCTCCCTGCGCTCGGCGGGGGATTTCACGCCGTTGTCGAAGGGCTGGTCCTCGACTGCTGGTTCATGTTCTCTCACACCATCGGGGGATGTGTCAAAAGACGGGCAGGAGGCGGAGCCGTCGGGGTCCTCCAGCGGCTCCAGCAGGCCCAGGCGTTGAGCCTTCTCCCTCTCGGCGGGTGACATGGCGGCCATCCACGCCTGGGCCTCCGGGGAGGCGTAGGCCTCCCGGTATTCCCGGCGGTGGCGTCCCTGCAATTGGCGGTAGTCTGGTGTGGGTTCTTTCTTCATGGCTGTGCGGTGGGTTGGGTCGGTTGTTGGCGGAGGCGGGGGGCAATGACACCCATGACACCTGACACCCCCGATTTATTTCTTATACATACGCGTGAGAAATGAATTTCTCCTTCCCCTCGTTTTCTTTCTTTTTCTCTATACATACAAATAAACCTCCAAAAGGGTGTCATGGGTGTCATTGGAGCGTGTGAGTTGTTTATTGTTAAGCGTTTGCGCGGGTGACACCCCCTGTGACACCCAATGACACCCTTGGAGGGGGTGTCATCCTCAAAACGGGCAGTTTTCTTCATTGACGGACTCTCCTTCCGGTTGATTGAACTCCATGAACCGCTTGCGGTTGACTATCCACACCCGCTTTGTGCTGCTCCTGTCCTTTTCCAGCGGGAAGCCGCCGGAGGCTGCAAGCTGCCCCAGGCGGGTGCCGATGGAGGACGGCGTGACAAGCCCCTTCATCAGCTCGCGCATGGTGTCGATGCCGCACATGAGCTCGTAAATATCGCACGCGCTGCCGCGCAGCTCGCTTTCCTGACACGAATTGAAGTAGTTGCGCAGGAACAGGGTGAACACGTCCTTGAAGGTGCCGCTGCTGCCGTTGCTGTTTGCCTCGGCGCGCAGCAGCGGGTGCAGGAAGCTCTTCACTCCGAAGCGGTGGCCACCACGGCATTCATCAGGCGTTTCGTACCCCGCCAGGAAGGCCGCAAACGCGGGGAGCTCGCGTTCCGCTTTCTCCTCTGCCGTGGGGTCGTTGAGGTCGGCATCCTCGCGGCACAGGAAGAACATGAGCTTGTCGGCGTTGTTGATGTCCAGAGTCGGCAGGATGCGGAGGCTTTCCGGGTCGGTGTTGCAGGTGACGACGAGGCGTCCCATCCACGGCACCTTGACCGCGTCCCGGAACTTCGCCTCGCAACAGAAATCGCAGTTGGCCACCAGCTTCTTCATGAGCGCGGTGTAGCGGGCGTGCACCTTGGGTTCCGCCACAATCTCCGCGTCGTCAATGCTCCAGATACCCTTGCCGAACAAGGCTCCGTTGAAGCGGGTCTCGCCCATGAGGTAGGCTGTGGCCTCCTCGCGCCCGCCGAACAAGGGGGCTATGATGCGCCGCGAGAGGAAGGTCTTGCCGCAGCCGGATGGGCCTGCGATGTAGATGGCCTGGCCACGGGTGGGGTTGTGGACGAGGGCTCCCCTGTACGCGCGGGCAAGCCAACTGATGAAGAAATCAAGCTGTTCCGGGGCGTCGTCCCTGCCGAAGAGGCTCTCCAGCAGCTCTGCAATCCACGGGAATCCGTCGCCCCACCTTGCCGTGCCGGAGCCGCCGCTTGCGGGCTGCAAAGCCCTGACGGTGCTGGTGTTGAGGTATTTGTGGTCGTCCACCGTGACCACCTCGTCCCGGATGAACACGAGGGGGAGGACACCCTGCAGGTGCTTCCTTGTGGCAATGGCGCTCACGGCGCAGCTCACCTCGCTGCCGCTGCCGTCCTCCGGGGCGCGTGCGTTGAGGCCGTACTCGTTCTGGAGGATTTCGCCTATCTCGCGGCGCGGGTAGCGTGCCCAGTCGCCGGAAGCGTCTTTTCTCCAGTAAGCACCGCCAACGTAGTAGGTGTCGGCTATGGCGAGTCCGATGCTCTCCGCAGCGTGGTCCGTGGCAAAGCTTGCCCCGAAGATGTCCTTCCATGAGCGGAAGGAGAACGGGCCAGTCCAGCAGAGCATGCCCGTCTCGGTGACGATGGCGGCGGTGGGGTTGTCGGCCATGGGGTCCCAGAACCGCACTCCCCGGGAACCGATGGAAAACTCTCCGGCCCAGCGTCCGGGAAAGCGTTTCTCCACCTCGCGCGCCACGCGGTCGATGGGGATGAGCACCTCGCCAGCCGCGTCCTTGCGGGCGCGTTTCAGCCCCTCCTGAATCCACACCTCGCAGCGCGCGGCGGGTACGGGCTCCCTGCCGACCTCTTTCCAACCACGCCCCACGGCGTAGTACTGCGTGGTGTTGTAGAAGGCATTTTCATCGAGCTGGCCGAAGGCCCTCGCAAGGTGCAGGTCCTTGGCGGCGGCGCGCAGCACGGCATCGTGCGCCGCCGTGTCCGCGAGCACGGGCATGGGGCTCTCCAGCAGCCACACCGCATGCGTGCCGCCGGAGAAGGAGGTCTCAATCAGGTTCGGCTTCACGGGCAGCTTGGCGAGGCGTGCGGCGCGCTTTGCATCGTCCAGCTCAAGGTCGTAGTCTGCCACGATGGCCACCATGCGCGTGGCGGGGTTGTCGCGTCCGGCGCGGGATTGCGGGTTCATGCCCACCACGCCGCTGTATAGGCAATCCTTCGTGGCAGCTTGTTCAAGGTGCGCCTTGAACGCGGCCTTGTCCGCAAAGCTCTCCCGCGCGCGGACAGGCACGCCCCAGGGCGCGCGCATCTCCACCTCGCGCGAGGTGAAGTTGCGCAGCGTGGGGAGGAGGATGGTTGGATATGCAGAGGGTGCATTTTGCGTATCGGATGGATATGCAGAGGGTGCATCTGAGGGTGCATTTTGCACCTTGGAGGGTGCACCTTGCACCTCCAAAACTGCACCTTGCGCGGTATCTGAAGGTGCATCTTGGTTCCAGTTGCCCCGGCGCACCTTGGCTTTGAGTGTATTTTCGTTGATGCCGAAGTGCTCTGCCGTCTGCTTGTAGCTGCGGCAGGTGAGGTAAAATGCACGCACCGCAGCCCAGTCGGTTGACTGGGCCGGGGTGGTGGAGGTGTTGTCGATGGAAGTGGAGATGTTGGTGGTCATTTCGTGTAGTATGGTGAGGTTATTGTTTCGGCGGCGAGGGGAAGGCCCTCCAGCCAATCTATGGGGGTTGTCATAATCCGGTGGATGTCGGCGGCGGCTTCCTTGGCCTGAGCCTCGGGAACCTCCACCACAACCTCGTCGTGGACGTGCATCACCACCCTGTACCCGGCCTCGTCCAGCCGGAGCAGGATGTCGCCCAGCACATCGCGGGCGGTGGCGGAAGTCAGGTTCTCCGCGAGCTTGCCGCCGAAGAAGCTGCACCGTTTGCCCTGCACAACGGCCGAGAGGCCCTTGGGCGTCCGGGCGAGATGGTGATAGTAGAGCTTGCGCCCGGAGGGCAGCGGCAGGGTGAAGTCCTTTCCCGTGTGCATGGAGAACGCGCGCTCAAGTTTTGCCCACAGTTGGCAGATGAGCGGGTTGGAGTTGCGGAACTCCCGCACGATGCGCTGCGCCTCAAGGGGGGTGACTTCAATCCCGGCCATGCTCATGGCAATCTTGGGGAACACGGAAGCGGAGGCCCCATATCCGAGGCCCAGCACACGGGCTTTCGCAAGGCGGTACAGGGCAGGGTCGGCGTGCTTCAGCGGCTCCGTTCCCGTGTAGCCCATGGTGGCGCGCGCGTGTGCCTCATACACGGAGACTCCAGTCTCCAGGAGTTCCATCATAGAGTTGTCTCCGGCGAGCCAAGAGAGGACGCGCTGCTCAATCTGGCCGAGGTCGGAAATCACGAACGTGCAGCCGGGGCGGGGGATTATCATGCGCCGGAGGTCAACGCCGAACATGGCCGTGCGCGGCAGGTTCTGGATGTTGAACCCGGAGTCTCCGCTCCACCTGCCCGTGTGGGCTCCAAAGTATTTCAGGCCGTAGGAGAACGTGCCGTCCTCGCGGATTCTCTCGTAGAGCGTGTCGAGCTTCTTCAGCAGGGTGTTGGCGCGGCGGTAGTCTCTCATGGCGGCGACCCAGGGATAGGTGCCGCCGTATTTTGCCTCCCAGGCGGCGCATTCCTCGGAATCAGCCGCAAGGGAAGATGGCGGCGTGATGCCGACCTTGGTGCATTCCTCCCGCAGGTATTTGGGCGAGAGGACGGGCTTCGAGCCGTCGGCCCAGGGTATCTTCTCCACGGCCTTGTCCAGAACACGCAGCAGGCTGTGACGGCCTTGCTCCACCAACCTGTCGTCCACGTACACCCCGTAATCGCACATGTCGCGGGTGAGGGATGAGAGCCTGCGCTCCCGCTCCGGCCACAGGTGGGAGAAGCGCGTCCAGAGCTGGTAGCAGTACCAGGCGTCCTTGAGGCAGTATTGCGCCACCTCGTCGGCCTTGCCGGACATCGTGATGTAGAGCCAACTTTGCCCGCAAAGCTCGTTGCGGGTGCGCTTGTCGATGACCACGCCGAAAATCTCCGCGCAAGCCTCCTTCAAGCTGCGCCCGAATGAGAGGGCGCTCACCAGGTCTGCCGTGCATTGCCAATCGGCTGGCACCACATCGGCAGGGATCACGCCCGCCTCCTGCAAGCGCCGGAAACACGCGCGGTCAAAGCGCACGTTGTGAGCCACCACGCGTTGGCCGTGCAGGACGCGCCAATCCACCGAAGCGGGCTTCCCCACATAGGAGAAGCCTGCTTCGGCGGAGTAGATGGCCACCATGTAGATGTCGCAGTCGTAATGGCGGAGATAGTGGTGGATACCAAGCTCGGTGATGCTCACCTGCTTGTCGTAGTAGGTCTCGAAGTCGATGGCGTAGGTCTTCATCTGACCTCCTTCCTACCGCGCATGTCGCGCGCTATGCGGGGCAGCAGGACTTCCCAGCCGCGCTGGGTGAGAAACGTCTCGCGGTGGATGGTGACGCTGCCGTCCGGGTTCATGGAGAATGTGCGGTCCTCCGTCAGGTAGTCCAGTTCCAGGCTGGGGTCGCTGGGCGCGTTCCACGTCTCCGCGAGGCCGCTGAGCATGTAGCCGCGAAGCCGCAGCCATGAAAACACCTCGGCCTCGGTCACGTCCACGCCCTGCTTGCACAGGGCGTCCGCCAGCTCCGCCACGGTATAGACACGTTCCTCTTTCATCGTGCGTAGGCTTCGTTGGCGGTTGCAGGACGGAAGCCGGGATAGGCCACCCCCTCGTGGATGATGCACGGCTGGACGGTTCCTTCCACCCAGCCCCAGG
>JAZLFB010000281.1:0-3914 GCA_045615585.1 Akkermansia sp. | reverse complement strand
CCCGCCTTGTCCCCAATACTCACGTATTGGGCTAAAATTCTTATCGCCCAAGGGCTCGACAAAGGATGCGCCTAAGGGCGCATCCATGCTTGCGCGGCTATGCCGCGCAAGACATCGACAAATCCCCCATTTGTAGGGCGGCACTTTCCCGTCCATCATGCTTGCCGCGCTTTGCGGTAGCGCATGTACCACACCGTGACGGCTGCCGCCAATGCCAGCAGGCAGCAAGCCAAAACAGGGCGGTAGAAAACCCATGCCACGGCAATCGTGACAAGGGAAAGAATGACTGCTACCATGAACGCCGCCAAGGCATTCAGCGCCCCGATGATATTGCCCAGGAACGGCAGCACATCGGCCAACACCTCCAGCGGACGGAGAAGGAGCAGCAGACCGATAAACATCACCATCGCACCGGCGAGACGCAGTATCCATGTCAGCATCTCGTTGTTGCGGCGGGCATCGGCAAACATGCTTTCGGCACTCCACTCGCCGTCGCGCACAATGTCGATGGCGCGGCGGCTGCTCTTGGCATGGTAGGGGGTAAAGGTATCACGGTACTGCACGGCAATCACGCTCACAGGCACTTGGGGACCGACAAACTTCCACGTCACGCGCATATCACCGATTTCAGGATCAGCCTCCATCGCTTCGGGATAGTTACCGGGGATACGGTGGATGTAAATCTCGTTTCCGCGGCGCTCGGCGCGGGAGCGCAGATGCTCGGGAATCGCGTACGTCTCCAGCACATAGCCCTTCATGTTGTCAAGGTGCTCCGCTTCTTCCCCCTTGGTCAGAGCATTAAAGATTTCATGCAGCTCCGTGGCCATCTGCATGTCCTCTAACCGCAGTTCGCGCGAATCGCCGCCGATGCGCTTAATCTGTTGGGGAGAGAGGCGGAAGGCACCGTAGCGGACGTGCTCGGCCACATGTTTCTCCTCGTCAATGCCGGGCATGGCAACGCAATTGCGGTGTCCCTCCTCTTGGAAATCATCGGAGAGGATGGGGCGGTGTACCCAAGCTTTGCGATAGGTGTAGGTGGTAGTGGTCGTCGTGGTGCTGCCGCCCAAATTTTTCTCGGTATGCTTTTCTTTGTGTTCCTGCCACTGGTAGAACTGCACCTCGCGCACCAAGCGGATGCCGTTCATCTTGATACCGAAGACATCATCCGTCAGCACGTCATCGGTAGCGGTGGTGCCGGACAGGTGAATCAAGCGCCCCTCGTTTTGAGGGTCAACGCTCTCATTGCTCGGCACAGAGACGCACACCTCCTCGGCTTCTTCCTGCGCCGCCGCCGTTTCCACGGCTCGCCCCTCATTCCAGAACAGCAGGGGAAAAGCCGCCAAGAACATGATAAGCCCCAGCACCATGCAGATAAAGGCACCGACAATACGCTTCAACCAACTTTCTCGCTCCGTTTTGATAACAGCCATAACGTTTAGGAAAAGGGTAACACAATCAGCGGGGAGAAGCAATGAGAAAGTTGAAAGAGAAAAAAAGGCACCCGCCCGAGCGCAAGAAGGGCGGATGCCGAAGAATGAAGCTGTGCCTTGCCACTCACTTGCGCTTGCGGCGCACCACAAGCCCTGCTGCGGCGAGCAGGCCCATAGCAGCGGTGGCGGGTTCGGGTACCAGCGTACCCGTCAGGACATCGTGCGTTACCTGAATCACGTCGGGCAGCCCCCAGTTTTCGCCGCCGAACACCATGCCGTTGTAAAGGATGTTTTTGTGCATGCCCGCGCCGATGGCGGGGGAATCATCGAACAGGGTGAGCAGCTGCGGGCTGTAGGCATCCACAAAGGTGCCGTCCTGTTGCCATGCGGAGATGAGCACCAAGTCCTCTCGATTCGGGTCTTCGGTGTAGAACATGGTGATGGCCACCGCCTTGGCGTTGGCGTACAGCGGGTTTTTTGCCAGCATGTCGGCGGTGGGCATGTTTTCCGATGTCGGTGCGGCATCACCGCCGGTGAAGATGCCGGTTCCGGGGTCGCAGAGGGTAAAGACAACATGGTTGTTGTACAAACCGACAGCTGCATAGGTATCGCTTGCCGAGGTATCTCGCTGGATACCCAACAGACTTTCCGAGGTCTGGGATTTCAGCTTGGGCAGCCATTTGGGCTGAAACAGCGCGGTAATCACATAATCGGTGTTGACCGTGCCTTCGGGAAAGGTGATATGCGCTCGGTCGGGCGTCAGCACGGCTATGCGGTCTGCCTCGGTAATCAGGGCCTGTGCCGCTGTGGCGGCAGCCAGTAAAGTCAATAGAATTCTTTTCATAACGGTGTTGGGGTGGTGGTTATTATCCTTGGGTGACTCCCCGCAGCAGATAGGGGGAACGCTGCCACTGTAACAGGACGGAACAGGTAGCGCAAGATGTTAGCTCTAACTGTTCTTTGTTAGCGAATTGCGTGTTTTTAAGTCCGAAATTAAACTTTTCCTAACAATTAGATAAAAACGCAATTTTTTTCTGCCATGAAAACAAATTGCTCTTGCATTGCGGTGTACTAAGGTGTACTATGAGTGCAACGAAGTGTACTTAAAAGGATGAGTTGTGTATCAACAGGTATGTTCACCGGCAACGTATGCCACAAGTTGGACCCCAAGAGCAGGGTGTCCATCCCCGCGGGTTGGCGTGCGGCGCAGGATGCCGAACTGACCATTATTGATGCGCAGAGCGACGGCTTCCCCATCCTGAAATGCTACACCAAGGCGGCATTCGATGCTAAGTTGGATGCCATTCGCGCCCAGGCGGAAAGCCGCGGCGCCGCACCCGGTGACATTGACCGCTACGTCGGTATCATTGCGGGGCGTTGTTTTCAGGCAGAGGTCAGTTCACAAGGCAAGCTGTTGATTCCCAAACAACAGCGTGAGCGTTTGAAACTGGCGGAAACTGCCGTTATTGTGGGGCGTTCGGATTATTTTGAAATCTGGGCCCCGGCCGACTTCGACACTGCCAACAGTCCCGAAGCCCTGCGCGAGCTGGAGCTGGACAAGATGTTCCATATCCTGACATGAGCGGCGTAGAGAGCAACTGTTTTGTGCGGGCAGACTACCCCGGCGGCACCTGTTACCGCGTGCTGATGTGGGAGAATGGTGCCTTGGAACAGGCGGCGTTGGATGCTTGGCAGACACAGCGGCGCGAGCTGTTGACCCGCATGAGTGAGGCGGGTATCAAGGGCTCCCGCGGTAAATTGGCGCAGTTGGGGCAAGAGCTGCGCGAGCTGTCTGTACGCGCCGTGGAGGCGCCGTTGGCTACGTGCGCCCAGGCGCGCTTTTCGCTCGCGCGCGTAGACGCACTGGCAGCAACCCTTGCCGCAGACCCCGCCGTGGCGGCTTTCCGACTGACCCCCTGCACCGCCGAAGTGCTGGTCGAACTGGTGGGCGAGGAGGGCATCGACTCCATGGCGCAACGCTGGATGGAAGCCACCCCCGAAATCACGTGGCACCCCGCCCCGCTGGTGCAGGCTCTCTCTGTGGCGGAGACTGCCGACCGCCTGAATGCCTTGGCGGCCGAGAGCATCGAGAACGCCGCTGCCGCCGCCCCCGAAACGGCGGAAACAGGCAGCGAAACCGCTTTTCACCACGTGACGGTGCTGCGTCAGGAATCGGTGGATGCCCTGCTGCCCGCCGAAGGCAAAGTTTTTGTGGACGCCACGCTGGGCGGCGGCGGGCATACCGAGCTGCTGTTGCAGGCGGGGGCTACCGTGTGGGGCATCGACCAAGACCCTGCTGCCCGCGGTGCCGCCCGCAAGCGTCTTGCCGCGTTTGGTGACCGCCTGCACATTCTGGCAGGCAATTTCCGCAACGCCGCCGCGCTGTTGGCGGAAAACGGCATAGAACAGGTGGACGGTCTGCTGGCCGACATCGGTATCTCCTCCCCCCAAGTGGACAATGCGGAGCGCGGTTTCTCCTTCAGA
>JAZLFB010000280.1:0-70430 GCA_045615585.1 Akkermansia sp. | reverse complement strand
CTGCGTGTGCAGAATCTCATGCGCTACGGCTTCGGTGCTGTCGTCCTGCCCTGCGGGCGGGGCTGAGAGGGTTTCGCGCACCATGCGGCGGCATTGCTGCATGCCCTTGGCGGGCGGCAGGTTGAAATGCGGCTTGCGCCCGTAGAGCAACAGCCCCGCCTTGTCGCCGTTGAGGGCGGCGCTGTAGGCCAGCACGGCGGCGAGCTGCGCGGCGTACTCCAGCTTGGTGTCCGTCACCCCCGCGCTGGCGTAGTTCATGGAGGCGCTGGTATCCACCGCCAACAGCAGCACCTGTTCACGCTCCTCACGGAAGGTGCGGACGTAGGGCGTGCCTGTGCGGGCGGTTACTTTCCAGTCGATAAAGCGGGGGTCATCCCCCGGCATGTACTCGCGGAAATCATCGAAATCAAGCCCCTGTCCTCGGAAACCCGAGCGGTACTGCCCCGCAAAGGTTGCCGTGGTCAGGCGGCGCGCCTGCAACTCGATGCGGCGCACTTTCTGCATGATTTCCTGCGTTTTATCCATGACGGATGCAGCGGTTTACGGAACGGGAACCTTGGAGAGAATGCTGTCAATCACGTTGTCTGCGGTCTTGTTGGCGGCCTCCGCCTCGTAGGACAGCAGAATGCGGTGGCGCAGAATGTCGTGGGCGAGGTCCTTGACATCCTGCGGGGTGACGTGGGCGCGTTGGCGGGTGAAGGCAAGCGCCTTGGCAGCCAGCGCAAAGTTGATGGAAGCACGGGGCGACGCACCCGCGCGCACCATGCCGGCCAAGCGGGCATCCACGCGTTCGGGGGCGCGGGTGGCGCGTACCAAATCCACAATGTAGTTCTGCACCGCGGGGTCAATGTAAATGGCGTTCATGAGCGCGCGGGATTCCTCGATGTCCTCCACCGTCACCACGGGGGTGGTCTGCGGGGCGGCTTCCGTGCTGCTCATCATCTCCAACACCTTGATTTCCTCATCGCGGGTGGGGTAATCCACCATCACTTTGAAGAGGAAGCGGTCGAGCTGGGCTTCGGGCAACTGGTAGGTGCCCTCCTGTTCAATGGGGTTCTGCGTAGCCAGTACTAAGAAAGGATTGGGCAGGTCGTAGCTGGTTTCACCCAGCGTGACTTGGCGTTCCTGCATGGCTTCCAGCAGGGCGCTCTGCACCTTGGCGGGGGCGCGGTTGATTTCGTCCGCCAGAATCAGATTGGCGAACACGGGACCTTTCTTGGCGGAGAATCGGCGCTCCTCAGGGTTGTAAATCATGGTGCCCAGCAAGTCGGCGGGCAGCAGGTCGGGCGTGAACTGAATGCGGGAGAACGCCGCCTGCATGGTACCCGCAAGGGCTTTCACGGAAAGGGTCTTGGCAAGACCGGGAACACCCTCCAGCAACACATGCCCCTTGCAGAGGAGCGAGAGGATAAGTCTGTTCACCAACTGCTGCTGCCCCACCACCACTTTGGACATTTCGCGCTTGACCGCGATGACCCAAGCGGATTTGGCGGCAATCTGCTCACTGAGTTCCTGCGTATTCATGGTATTTTCTGCCCGTCAGTTTATCACGCGGCGGCACTTCTGGCAAGTGCCGCCTGTCTTGTTGACACATTTCCCGCCGTTGCGTTCAAAAAAAGACGTCGGCAGGGTGACAGACAGTCAAAATCAGTCCCTCCTGTTCTCTGTGGTGTAGATGGAGATATCCGCACGCTTGGTACCCAGCAGCTTTTGAGCGCGCTTGAGAGCCTTGCCCGTGGACAGGTTGGGGTTCTTCGGCTCTACAAGGAAGATGTTGCTCTCGCCCTCGCCGCAGCCCTCCTGCAACACATCCAGCACGCCGCTCTTTTTGAGGATACGGTACACCTCGCGCCCCGCGCCCGAGATGATGAGGTGGCGACCGTGCTCGCGCATGAATTTAATCAGCTCTTCCAAGGCGCAGACGGCGGTGGCATCGAGATTGCGGGCGTTGCGCATGCGCAGCACCACTACGGCCAGATTTTTATCCTCTGTAATGCGGCTCACTTGGCGGCGGAACAAATCTGCCGCGCCGAAGAAGAGGTCGCCCTCCACGTGCACGATGGAAATCTGCGGCAGACGGGCCTCTTGGTCATGCAGTTGGGTCAGCGCGCCGCGGTCGTCCAGCGTGTATTCCACCAGCTCGGGCTTGGCGGCTTTGCGCAGGAAGAGTGAGACGGAAATCACTACGCCCACGAAAATGGCGAAGTGCAGCGGCAACAGCAACGCCGCCACAAAGGTGATGAGGAGCACGGCGGCATCTCCCGGTGTGCTGAGGAAACAGATACGCAGGAGCTTTTTATCGTACAGCGACACTGCATTGGCAAGCACCAGCGCAGCCAGCACGCTGTGCGGAATGTAGGAAATGAGGGGGAAGTACGCCAGAATAAAGGTGATACCCAGGCAGAGCAAACCGCAGATGACTCCCGAAAAGCGCGTGGCCGCCCCGCTGTTGTAGTTGAGGGCGGAACGCGTGAGCGAGGCTGAGCATGGCAGCGAGGTGGTGAACGCCGAGCCGATGTTGGCCATGCCTACGGCAAAGGTATCTTGATTCAGGTTCAGCTGTTCACCTGTTTTGGCGGAGATGGTCTTGCTCATCACCGTCTGCTCCAATGTGGAAAGGAACGCGATACCGACCACGATGGGTACCAACTCTGTAATATGCCCCGGCAGATGCCCCAGCTCGGGCGCGCGGCAGGTGAGGTCGGCCATGGTGAAATCGCGCAGCATGCGGACATCGGTGAACATGGCGCCCGACCACGGCTGACAGAGCACCCAGTTGAGCACACTCATCAGCAGCAGAATGATGGCGAAGGTCGGCAGGAACTTGAAATATTTTTTCAGCGGGATGAAGAGCAGGAAGGAGAGCGCACCCAGCACCATCGGCTGCCACTCCGCCTTGTCCAGATTCTCGAAAATGGCCGAGGTCATGGAGAAGAAGGACGACCCCGCGTGAATGTCGTTGATACCCATCACATAGCGCAGCTGACTGGCAATGATGAGCGTGGCGGCACCCGTGATGTAGCCCACCAGCACGCTGCGGCTCACAAATTGCAGCATCTCCGTGGCCTTGATGAACGAACCGATAACACACAGCACGCCTGCAAGGAACACAATGAGCGGCACAAAGATTTCGGGGTGTCCGTGGATGCCCGGGTGCGCTGCCAGAAAGAAGCTCGCCAACATGAACGCCGTTGCGTTGGAGGGACCGCTGACGGTGAGTGAACAGCGCGTGAACAGAGGGGCGATAAAGGTGCCGACCGTGGCGGCCATGATGCCGTAGATGCTGTCCAACCCCGCCATGGCGGCAAAGGCCATGCCCTGCGGCAGACCCACCAGCGCTACATCGGTGGCGGCTTTCAAATCGCGCCCCGCTTTGCGGAAGGTGTAGCTCTTCACATCGTGCCGCGCGGGCAGTAAATCAATGCGACCCTGCGAGAAGGTCGTTTTAATCGCTTTCCACCCAAACCGTATCTGCCGTGAGAGTCTGCCCATTTCAATGGACAGTCTAGCATATTTCCCGCATCTCTGCAAGGAAAGATGCGTTCTTTTTTTGCTGCGAAAATGCAGAAGCAGGAGACTGCGGGGTGCCTGATAATCAGGCGCGGGGCTGTTGCTGGGTGATGCAGTGGATGGCGCCGCCCTCAATCACGAGGCGACGGGCATCGATACCCACCACTTGCTTGCCGGGGAAGGCTTCGCGCAGAATGCCCAGCCCGCGGTCGTCTTCCTTCTCCTGCATGAAGATGGGAACAATCACTGCCTCATTGCAAATCAGGAAATTGGCGTAGCTGGCGGGCAGCTGCTCCAAGCGCCAGTCCTCTGCCACCAGCGGCTGCGGCATGGGCAGGGGAATCACCTCCACCTTATGCCCCGCGGGCGTGCGTAAATCCTGCAAACGCTCGTTGTTTTCCGCCAGATTGCGGTAGTGGGGGGAGTGCGGGTCAGGCTCCGTGATGGACACCACCGCCTCGGCATTCACAAAGCGCACCATGTCGTCAATGTGACCGTCCGTGTCGTCGCCCTCAATGCCCTTGCCCAGCCAGAACACCTGCTTGGTGCCCATCATGCGGTGCAGCTCGGCTTCAATCTCCGCCTTGGTGACACCGGGGTTGCGGTTGGGGTTCAGCAGCACGGCCTCCGTGGTCAGAATCAGCCCCTCGCCGTTGCCCTCAATCGCGCCGCCCTCCAAAATCAACTTGCTGGAGAGCTGTGGCAGGCCCAGACTCTTCGCCATGCAGGTGGGGATGCCGTTGTCCTTATCCCACGGGGCAAACTTACCGCCCCAAGCGTTGAACGTCCAGTCCGCCAGCTGCATGCCGCCGTCCTCGCGGCGCACGAAAATACCGCCGTGGTCGCGGCACCACACGTCATCCGTGGGGTGGTCGTAGAGCTTGAACTCGCCCTCGCGCAGCCCGCGGCGCAGCAGTACATCGGCAATGGAGCGGTGCAGGGTGGCGGCGGCGTTGATGCGCACCTGTGCCTGCGGCGCAATGGCGGCGGCAAGGTCGGCGTAGCGACCCAGCAGCTCCTGCAAGCCGCCCTGCCACAAATCTTCGCGGTGCGGCCAGGAAATCCAGACGGCTTCCTGCGGTTCCCATTCGGCGGGCCAGTGAAGTTGGCTCCCTGTCATAGCATTGTTCATTTGCGACGTTTTTTCTTGGTTTCGGGTTCGTAAGGCGCGTTCAGGAGCGCGGTCAGCGGGGCCAGTCCGTCAAACTGTTCTCGGGTGTCGCCCGACTGCTTGCCGAACACGCCCACTTCAATCAGGTTGTACACAATCGCCCCCACGTCGGAGGAAGTGCTGATGCCCCAATGTTCCATTACCGCCGCCGCCATCGGTCCGAACTCCTCCAGCGCATAGGCGCAGAAGCCCAGATACAGCTCTTCGGCAGAGAGATGCGGCGTGCGGTCGGGTGTCACCACCTTGCGGCTCGTCTCATCCAACGCCGCCCGCATAAAGGCGTAGGCGTCGGGGGCGTATTCGGGGTGCCGCTGCATCACGGCATCCACCGCAGCTTCAAAACTCTTGTAAGGCATGGCTCTATGGTAGCATGAAACGGCGGCGGTGGCAAGCGCGGGAAAAGTTGAATTGCGGCGCACATCGGGTGCGGGGGATTGGGCGCTCGTCGATAAATGGGGATTTGTCGAAATGTTTGAAGTTTGATGTTTGAAGTTTGATGTGCAAATTTAGGCACGCCTGCGGCGTGCGGGAATTTCAGACCGCAGAGCGGAACTCGCCCACCGTTATGGAACATTGTGATGTTTCACCCGAAATGCGGGTAACGCAAAGCGCGTAGCATGGCTTCGGTAAAAAGCTTGGTTTAATACGGGGTAAATCCGCCGCTTTTCAGCGGCGGGGCAGTAAGCGTGGAGCAAGGAATCTACCGCGCGTAGCGCGGCGAACTTTATACTTCAAACATCAAACATCAAACTTCAAACATCCCTACAAACTCCCCATTTGTCGATTTGCTCTATTGGCGGTAACAACTTTCTCCCGCTTATTCCGTTTCTTCGTTCTTGCCATGATGCTTGCTTTGTGCTAGAGTTAAGGGCAGCGAAATGGATGATTTAAACGAGTTTCAGAATAAGCGTAAGGCTGCCAGAGGCCGACGCCGCAAATCGGGGCAGAAAAATGACCAGCGCCGAACCTTCGGCGGCTGGGTGCGCAGCATTCTCTGGCGTTGCTTTGTGGTGGGGTCCGTTACCGCTCTTGTGATGGCCTGCTTGGGCTATGCCGTCTTTTTGACTGTGACCGCCAAATATCAGAAATGGGCGGATGAGTTCGATTTGGAGGACATTAACAACCTTGACCACCCCTGCATTATCTACGACCGCAATCAGGAGGAAATCGGGCGTATCTACGATGAAAACCGCAGCTACGTTACCTACGACAAAATCTCCCGCAGCATGATTGACGCCTTGGTGGCACAGGAGGATAAAACGTTCTGGACACACCACGGTTTCGACCCTATGGGTATTGCCCGCGCCGCTAAAGAGGCCGTTCTGCGCCACGGCGATGCCAACCAGGGTGCCTCGACCATCACCCAGCAGCTGGCCCGCAATGCTTATGATTTGGAGGCACGCACCGCCGCTATCGGCGGCAGCCGCTACGAGCGTAAAATTGTCGAAATCTTCCTTGCCATGCGCATTGAGGATAAGTATGACAAGCAGCAAATCATGGAGTTCTACCTGAACCGCATTTACTTCGGTCGCGGTTACTACGGTATCCGCTCTGCTGCATTGGGGTATTACGGCAAAGAGCCTGCCGACCTCACCGTGCGCGAGGCTGCCAGTATCGCTGCCTTGATTAAGAACCCGGAGAATTACAACCCTGTTAAGAATCCCGAGCTTAACCGCAAATGGCGTAATGACGTGGTGGACCGTATGGCGCGCTCCGGTATGCTGACGGCGGGTGAGGCCGCCCGAGTGAAAGAGCAGCCGTTGGATTTGAACCCCAAGCCTCTCCGCCGCAACACATCGTTCCTGCACGCTTTGGTGCAGCAACAGGCTATCGGTATTTTCCAGAACCCGCAGCGCGGTGAGGAAATCATCAAGAGCCGCGGTATCAAGATTTATACCACGATTGACGCCTCGTTGCAGAGAGCCGCAGAAAGCGCGCTCAAAGAGCAGTTGGCAAACATCGAACAGCGCCCTGATTACAAGCATGTTAAGTTCAGTCAGACCTCTGACCCCCGCTTTGCCCGGCATCGTTATCTTGACGGTGCCGTGTATGTGGTGGAGAACAAGACGGGCGGTGTGCTGGCTTATGTGGGCGGTCGCAGTTTCGAGCGTGATAACTTTGATATCATTGAATCGGGTCGCAGCCCCGTGGGCACCGCCATGCTGCCCTTTCTCTACATGTGCGCCTTCGATAACGGCTATACCCCTTGTTCCCGTCTGGTGGATGACGCTATGGACAACCGCCTGACAGGTATCGGCGGCAGCGAAGGTATTCTCGGTGAATGGGGTATGGAGGTGGAAAAGGGGCGCTATCTGGATTCCGTGACCGCCCGTCAAGCCTTGGAATGGTCAAAGATTGCCGCTTCTGCCCGCTTGGGAATTGCGCTGGGTTCTCACCCGCAGAAAGGCGCCAAGGATTACTGCGACACGCTTGAACGTGTGGGTATCACCCCGCCCGCCCGCAACCCCAACAGCACCGAGGCTCGCCCGCAGTATTACCCCCGCGTTTATCTCGGCGCAGAACCGGTCTCGCTCAAAGAGATGACGATGGCCTATACCGTTTTCCCCAACGTAGGCACCCGCCCCGTGGCACCCTATGTCATTGCCAAAATTACCGACAGCAACGGCAAGATTCTGTGGGAGAACAAGCACGCCGTTAATAAGACCAAGGTGAACTGTGCTACCCCGTGCACGGCTTTCCGCCTGCACAGCATCATGCGCGAATCGATGGAGAAAGGCAGCGCCCAGCGCGTGCGCCCCATGCTGCCGCAGGATTTCAACGGTGCCGTCAAGACCGGCACCAACTATGATTTTTCGAATAATGCCCTCTTTGCCTACAACAGCAGTATCACCTGCGGTATCTGGATGGGGTACCTGAACGACCGCATGCCCATTTACCCGCAGGCGTTTGCCTCTGACACCTGTGCGCCTATTATGAGCGCCGTGTTCCAAGCGGCCAAGGCAGCCGATTACGGTGATGAACCCATCCCCATGCCTGCCGATACGGAGGAGGTTGAAATCTGCACCTCATCGGGACAGCTTGCTACCAATTTCTGCTTTGAACCGGTGATGGAAAACGGCAAGGCCACCTATGTGCGCCACACCTACCGCGAGTATTTCCCGAAGGGTGATGTGACGCTCGGTCACTGCGGCGTACACGGCGACGGCAGCCCCTCGCTGGCCGATTTCCTTGATTTGGGGGTGGGGCAAATGTCCTCCTCCCGCGTGTTGGCCGTGCTTCCCATTCTGCCTAAGTCCGGTCCTTTGGTGGGTACCGACCCCTACGGCTGTGAAACAGAACTGCACCCCCGGTACAAAGATGCAGATGATTTGGTGAGCAACGGTGCCACCGCAGAAGAAGTTACCGACAGCTCTGCCGTCAGCACGGCAGAAGAGACCTCTGCCAACGTTGACTGCACCATTAATCTGACCCCGCCCCGCCCCATGCGTTATCTGCCGCTGGTGCCGCTGAAAACGGAATAAAAGCATGATATAAATTTTAAATCCCATTTCCTTCCCATGTCCTCCGAAACTCAAACACTGGCCGCCACACAGGAAAAGGCCCTCACCATCAATCTCGATAAAAAACTCTACGGCTCCTTTGCTGAAATCGGCGCGGGTCAGGAAACAGCCAACTGGTTCTTCCGTGCCGGCGGCGCAGCGGGCACCGTGGCCAAGACCATCTCGGCCTACGATATGACCGTCAGCGACTCCCTGTACGGCACCGCCCGCCGCTATGTGTCTGAGGAGCGTCTGGAGCAGATGATGGAATCCGAATACGCCAAGGTGGTTGACCGTCTCAGCGAAAAGCGCGGGGCTGATACCTGCTTCTTTGCCTTCTGTAACACCGTGAAATGCAAGGGCTACCGCGACAACGGCCCGTGGTTTGCGTGGATTGGCGTGCGTTTCCAGCTGAAGCCCGAGCTGCCCCCCAGCGACTTCGTGATGCACGTCCGTCTCCTCATCCCCGACCACGATTTCCAAATGCGCGTGCTTGGTATCATCGGCGTGAACGTGCTGCACGCTCTCTTCTACAAGCGCGACCACATGGATGAATTCGTGGAAGCCGTGGGCGAAAACCTTGACCGCGCGTTCTACGAAATCGACTACATGAAGTTCAGCGGGCACGGTTTCAGCATGTTCGATAACCGCATTCTGGCGTTGCAGCTCGTGCGCAGCGGTCAGAGTGAAGCCACCATGTTCTGCCCCGACGGCACTGTTGCCCAGCCTGCCGACTTGCTTTACAAGCGTCCCATCGTGCTGATGCGCGGCTCTTTCCTGCCGCTCTGCAACATCCATCTGGAGATGATGGACAGCGTGCGTGCCAAGTTCTTTGAAAGCCTGACGGAAGAGCAGCAAAAGCGCTCCGTCGACATCTGCGAAATCTCCCTTTCCAACCTCCTGCACGGCAGCGGTGATGTTGATTTGCTGGACTTCATGGACCGTGCCGACGCCCTTGCCGCTATGGGTAAGACGGTGATGGTGACGAACATCACGCACTTTGACAAGATTTCCGCGCTGCTCAACAGCTTTACGAAGGAGCCGATTGCCATTGCTCTCTCCATCGGCTTGCTCAACGAACTGTTTAAGGACAAGTGGGCGGAGAACACCCCCGGCGGTATTCTCACCAGCATGGGGCTTATCTTCCGCAACAAGACCAAGTTCTACGTCACGCCGTGGATTAACCGCAAGACAGGTGAGTTTGTGACTGCCGGCACCTACCGCGTGCCCGAAGCCTACCACTACCTCTACCGCCACCTGCGTGAAAGCGGCAACGTGATTGAGGTGCCGTACTTCAACCAGAAACTCCTCTTCCAAACCCCGCGCGACATTATCCGCATGATTCAGTCGGGTGATGAGCAGTGGAAGGAGTATGTGCCCGAAGCCGCCTACCGCATGGCGGAACACATTAAGCCGGAATGAGATTTATAATTTAGAATTTATAATTTATAATTTATAAAGTTCAAGTTCCGCGCGGGCTTGGCCCGCGCCTGAAGGAACAAAGAGGATGATTCCATGTTTGTTGATTCTTTCCCGAAATTAACTGACTCCAAAGGCAAGCCTATTGTCTATCTTGACTCTGCGGCGACAACGCAAAAGCCGTTTTGTGTGCTGGACGCAGCGGAAGAGTTTTACCGCCACAGCAATGCCAATATCCACCGCGGTGCGCATTATTTGAGCCGTATCGCTACGGAGCAGCATGAACAGGCGCGTGAGACGGTCGCGCGCTTCCTGAATGCCCGCAGCGCCAAGGAGATTATCTTTACCGCAGGCACCACCATGGGTATCAATCTGGTGGCGCAGACCCTCTGCCTGTCGGGGCTTATCGGGGCAGGGGATGAAGTGCTGGTCACCACCGATGCGCACCACTCCAACATCGTGCCGTGGCAAATGCTCTGCGGGCGTGTCGGTGCAACCCTGCGCCCCATCCCGTTGACGGCGGAACTGACTTTCGACATGGAGACGTACCTCTCCATGCTCACCCCGCACACCAAGCTGGTGGCGGTGCCGTACATCTCCAACGCGCTGGGGGCGGTCAACCCAGTGCGCGAGATTATTGCCGCCGCCAAGCGCAACAACCCCGACACGCTGGTGCTGGTGGACGGCGCGCAAAGCACCGCCCACACGGCGGTGGATGTGCAGAGCCTCGGCTGCGATTTCTACGCCTTTTCAGGGCATAAAATCTACGCTCCCACCGGCACAGGCGCGCTTTGGGGCAGGGAGGAAATTCTGTCGCAACTGCCCCCGTGGCAGGGCGGCGGCGAAATGATTGCCGAAGTCACCTTTGCCAAAACCACCTACAACGAGCTGCCCTTCAAGTATGAGGCGGGTACGCCCAATATCGGCGGCAACATTGTGCTGGGTAAGGCTATTGAGTGGGTGCAGAGCATCGGCTTAGAGAAGATAGACGCCTACGAGCAACGCCTCACCGCCATGCTCTACGATGGGTTGAGAGCCATCGACGGCGTGCAAATTCTCGGCCCCCGCACCCCGCGCGGTTCGCTCGTCTCCATCGTTGTTCCCGGTGTTCACCACTACGACCTCGGCACCCTGCTTGACCAAATGGGCATTGCCGTCCGTACCGGTCACCACTGCTGCCAACCTTTCATGCAGTCACAGGGCATTACCGGCACCACGCGCTACTCCATAGCTCTCTCTGTCACGGAAGAAGACATCCAACGCGCCCTCTCTGCCACCACCCGCGCCCTCAACATGCTGCGCTAGCGGCTGCGTCGCGGTTGGAGATGTGAGCTACAGAATAACGAAAATAGAACGAAGATAGAAGCGGTGAAAAGACTTGACGCCAACTATCGTGTTTGATAGTCTTGCCTTGTCATGTTTTCTTTTCTCTCTGACGTTAAAAAGGGGTATAATTTATTCCTTTCCCCTTTCTTTCTG
This sequence comes from Akkermansia sp., assembly GCA_045615585.1. Classification (GTDB taxonomy): domain Bacteria; phylum Verrucomicrobiota; class Verrucomicrobiia; order Verrucomicrobiales; family Akkermansiaceae; genus Akkermansia. The sequence goes on along the minus strand of JAZLFB010000280.1, from coordinate 59,351 downwards.
CTGCTTCTGTTATCGGCTTTGGTTACGTTTGCTTTTTTGCCTGAAGATGCAGTTTATGCCCGCCTTCAGAGCGTTCAGCGCGTTACTGTTAAATTGTTATATAATCCCTGCGTTGTTCTTTTGTTTTCTGTGCTGAGCGGTGTATCCGTTTTTATATGTCGCAGATTTGAGCGGAAATTGCTGCCGGGCAGAAGTGCCGTCCTTCGCCTTTTTGCCGCTTTTGTTTTATTGTCCATGCTTTTTCAACATGATTTCCCTGATCTGTTTTTACTGCCGTTCAGTATGCTTTTCCTGCTGGGGTGGGCATGTATCTTTGTTATGCTTATGGGGCGGTTCAGTACCATAATATTTACCTGTATTTTGTTCTTCTCCTGCATCATTTTTGCTGCAGATTGTATGGGAATTGTGTTGGATTCATCGAATCTTGCACAGGTTTTGGCGACCACGAAAACAGATGCGTTGAGATATCTTACACCAGCAAATATTGTGTTGCTCATACTTGCATTTTCAACATCATGGGCTGCGGGGTATTTTCTCATCTATCGTGTCATCAGAAAAGAATCTCGGCTGACGCTTTTCAATACCGGGTGTCTTTCTCTTGCTGCCTTTTTTATCTTTTTTCAAATATTAGAGCAGCATGTGCGTATAAGCCCTAAGAGATTTTGGCCGCTTGGTGCGATGGAAAATTTGGGGCAGGACTGCAAGAATGCAATCAAGGAGGTTATGCGGGTAAGAGCTTCAGTCAAAGCTATCCCTTCATATGAAAATATTCAGGCGGATATGCCTGACGAATGGAAGAATCAGGGTGTTATCTGTATTTTGCATGTCGGGGAAAGCGTGCGAGCAGATCGTATGGCATTTAACGGGTATAAACGCAATACAACACCGTGGCTGAACTCTTGCTCCGGTATGGTTAATTTCCCGGAGTGTATTTCCAGCGCTAAATCGACGGATGTTGCCGTGTTGACTATGTTAACTAACGCTCGCAGGGCTATCGGATATGAAGAGGATGAGACGACGCAGGCGACTTCCGGCGGTATTATGGATTATTTCGCCCATTCCGGGTTTGAATGTGCTTCTTTTTGGATGCATCATGCAATTTCGACTTCCGGATTTTCGTTGTTCGCTGCAGAGGCCGGTCGGTTTGCCCGATGCTGTAAAAAAGTGGAAGAAATCGGTGGCATGCCCATGCTGCAGCAAGAAGCGGCTTCCCGATGGCTGGAGGAAAAAAAGAACAGCAAAGATAACGTTTTCGTTTTGCTGAACAACAATGGCAGTCATGCTTATTACACCGGTTATGATAAACAGAATCCACCGTTTACTCCTGTGACTCCGCCGTCTGCCAATGACGCGCCCGCTGAAAATCCTGCAGTGGCAGCCAATATGAATAATGCCTATGATTGCACGATTCATTATACTGATGAATTTATTCATCGGCTTCTGGAACCTCTACAGGGCAGACCGTACCTGTATATTTATATGAGTGACCATGGCGATTATTTGGGTGATGACGGCTATTGGACCCGTGGAAGCATAGAAAGCGCGTCGGTATATCATTCCACTTCCGGTTGCTATGTTCCGTTTTTTATTATCGCTTCTCCCGAATTCGAGTCGTTAAATCCCCATTACAAGGAAGCGTTGGAGCAGTTGCGCAGCCACCAAGGAGTGAGAACGGCCCATGAACATTTGTTCCATACCTTGTTGGGTATTTTCGGCATCAATACGAAAGATTACGATGCTACGTTAGATTTGTCATCTCGTGAGGTGAAGCCATACCAAGGACCTTGCCCTAAACGGAATGAGCCCGGCAAACGTTAAGTTTATACAGGAAAATTTCGCGAGTGGGAGAATAGTTGCTTAATGCTTTGCCTCGCTTTCCCTTGTTTCGAGCAGCTGTTCATGTGACCTGCCGTTGCAGACGTATGGGAGCATGTGTACCATCTACAAGGGTGGTTGCACGTTAAGACGCGGGTAGTTTGATGCATGAAAATACGGCGCAAACAATACCCCTCCCGCAGCCATGCCAAGGCATGTCCCCAAGCCTTAACTGTATAAAAAGCACCTTCGCCCGCCAATGGAACGGCAACCGAATGAAGTTGGCGGATAAAACAGAGCCCAATAGACTGTTACTTGGCGCTTGCGGGGATGGTTGCCTCAAGCTTGCCCTCGCTGTCGCGGGAGAATCGCATATTGAGGATGCCCTCTTTCGTGAAGAAGGGGAATACCTCGGCGGCGTTTTTGCCTTGGCGTGCGGCTTCCATGGCTTTTTTGCCGCCCTCAACAAAGAAATTGAGCAACTCCAGCCCGCGGGTGATTTCTTCGAGCTTCTTCTGCATCTGCTCACGGGCTTCCATAATCATGTTGAAACGGCTTTGCAGCGTCTCTACGCTCTCTTGCGTCTTTGCACCCTCGCGGGTTTCATCAAACAATTCCTTAATCTGTGGTAGGGTCATGCCCGCCTGTTTCAGCGTAATGACACCCATCAGACAGCCCAAGCTGGCCTCACCGTACACTCGGCGCCCGCCCGCCGTGCGCTCCACATAACGCAGCAGCCCCTCTTTTTCGTAAAAGCGGAGCGTGTGCAGCGATAGACCTGTGGCGCGCGACAGAGCTGAAATCGTATATTGCATGACCTGAAGAACGTACGACGCGAATTAGAGCATAAATGTTATCAAAATGCAAGCCTGAAATGTGTAAAAAATTGTACAAAAACCCTTGGAAATGCAAGGGAAATTGAGAAATGTCAACCACCGTGCCGATGGCGGTTCAGTTATGAATCAGCCCCGTGGTAATATCAGCCAATTGAAAACGCACCAGCTTGGACAAATCCTCCAACCGCACCTGTACCTGCAGCCCGATGCGTCCGCCTGAAAAGATAATGCTGTCAAAGTCGGCTGCTGTGCTGTCGATGGTGGTGCGGAAAGCCTTTTTCATGCCGATGGGGGAGCAGCCGCCGTGAATGTAGCCCGTGAGCGGCAGTAAATCCTTTTGTTTCAGCATCTCGAGTGATTTTTCACCGACTGCTTTGGCCGCTTTTTTCAAATCAAGCCCCGCGCCCACAGGAATCACAAAGACATAGTGCTGTGTGCTTTTTCCTGTGGTAACCAGCGTCTTAAATACCTGTGCGGGGTCTTGGTTCAGTTTTTCCGCAACCTCCAGCCCCGTGATGGCTCCCTCGCTCTCGTAGGTGTAGCTCTCGTAGGGAATCTTTTTCTGCTCCAGCGTGCGCATCACGTTGGTTTTGTCGGCGGGTTTCATGAGAAAATTCAGGGGTGGAGCGTTAGGAGAGCAGGGCGGCGGGCCAAGCGTGCGGGCGGTGGAAGTCAGGCTCGCCGCTCACGTCCTCCGCCGTGGTCAGAAAGAGATAATCAGGGCTGTTCAGAATGGCGGTGGCGGCAAGGCGGCAGTGCTGCGGCTCAATCCCCATGGCAGCCAGCTCTGCCAGCGGAATGCGGGCGGCTGCGCGCCAGCCCGCAGGCGTAGCGGCCCCCGTTGTTGTTACCCCTTTGGGCGCGGCAAAGGCGGGGTCGGCAGCGCGGGGTGCCCCGAACACACAGGCCCACCAAGCACCGTTGGGGCAGAGGTTGAACTCCATGTAGCGGCTGCCGTCTGCTGCGGCGATAAAGAACTCCGCTACATCATACATCCACAGCTTTTCGGTGAACGCCCCCGGCACAGCATAGGTCGGCAGGGAGACGGCGGCATTCTGCCAAGCTCGGAACACCAATGCGTCGTCCTCTATGCTGAAACTGAAGTGAACAGGCTGCGCGACCGCATGACCGTACCAATCGTGCGTCAGTTGCTGTGCCTGCGGCACTCCGCTGCTGATGATACATTGCATGTCGGTATTCTACCCCAAACAAGCTGCTGCGGGCAAGTGAAAAAAGAGGGGAAATCATCAGAATTTCAACGAGCGCGCATGCTGCGGAAATTGAGAAATTTCATGCGGAACGTCACCCAACATGCCCGCAGATGGCAGAGGTGATAGGCAAGTACGCGCCCCTCTTTGCGCCCGAATGGTCCTTCGTAAAAGCCGCGGCGGCTGAAATCGACGTTGATGCCGTGGGCGGCAAACAGCTTGACCACGGGGCGGTACCACTTGCCCTGAATGATGCCTGTGAACAGGTAGCACATCGGGTAGCGCCCCGCTTGGGGGGCTGCCACATAGAAGCCGCAGTCGCGTTTCTTGGCTCGGCGGGCGGCCCAGTACTCCCAATCCCAGCCGCTCTCATGTTCCAACAGCAGGGCCTGCATGGTGCTCTTGCGCCACAGGGCGGCTTGCAGCGAGGCGAAACAGTCGTCATCCCTGCGCCCGCGCAGCAAGCCCTCGTATGCGCACGGCTCGGTGCGGGTGATGCCGCATTCCGTCAGGTGGATGCAGTCGATGCTCGTTTCTTGCTGCATCAGCTGCACCAGCTCGGTAATGCGGGCGGCATCTGCAGGGGTGTTGAGAAAATAATCCTCTTGCATGTAGAGGATGATGTCGGCATCGATGGCTTCTAAGGCGCGGGCGGTACACCAGCCCCATGCGGGCGGGCGTTTGGCGTTCCAATGGTGTGTTGTGCAGACACGGAGGGGGGTAACATCTAAGCCCGCGAATGAGAAATCCGCCCGCTCGGTGTTCAGGTACAGGCGGCTGTTCGGTATGCCGTACTGCGCCCAGAGGGTACAAAACGGCTCCCAGCAGTCAGCAAACTTATCGCAGGTGTTGATGAGAACCGCCAAGCGCATGGCTTAATCGAACAGGGTGGGGTAGGAGCGCAGAGCCACCTCTTTGGACAGGGCGCGGATGGTGTAGCTGTCGCCCGCTTGCAGGGCTTTTTCTGCCATGGTCTGACATTCCGCATAGTTCAGGTGGCGGATGCCGAAGCGCACCAGCGGCAGCAGATGCGTACCCACGGAAAGCTCCGTAGCCCCCAAACCCACCAGCAGCGGCAGCAGGGTGATATCTCCGCCCATTTCTCCGCAGATGGCAGTGGGGATGCCCGCGCCGATGGTGTGGTGCATGAGCCGGATAACACCGGGATGCGTGGGGCGGAACATGCTTGCCACGCGGTAGTTCACACGGTCCACTGCAATGGTGTACTGCGTCAAATCGTTGGTGCCGATGGAGAAGAAATCCACATGGCGGGCAAGGACATCGGCCATCATGGCGGCGCTGGGTACCTCAATCATGATACCCACGCGCATCTGCTCATCGAACGCCAGCCCGCGTTCGCGCAGCTCGTTGCGGCATTCTTCCAACAGGCGGTGGCAGTCTTTCACCTCGGTCAGCCCCGACACCATCGGGAACATGACCCCCACCTTGCCGTGGGCGGACGCGCGCAGAATGGCGCGCAGCTGCACCTTGAAAATTTCGGGGCGGCTCAGCGATACGCGGATGCCGCGCCAGCCGAGGAAGGGGTTGTCCTCTTTCTCCTCCAGCACCTCAAAGGGGAGCTTGTCACCGCCCGAATCGAGCGTGCGGAAAATCACCTCGTGCGGGGCACAGCTTTCCACCAGCTTGCGGTAGTGTTGGTACTGCGCTTCTTCATCGGGCAGCTTGTCGCCGCCCAACAGGAAAAACTCCGTACGGAACAGGCCAACGCCCTCTGCGCCGCAGCGTTTCACGGCTTCGTACTCGTGGGCAAACTCCACGTTGGCGGCCAGGCGGATGTGGCGACCGTCCTGCGTGACGGAGGGCAAATCCTTCATGTTCACCAGCGTTTCATACGCCTCGGTCTTTTCCGCTTGCAGGGTGCGGTAGTGCTCCAGCGTCTCCTCCGTGGGGTTCAGGATGATTTGGCCGCTGTAGCCGTCCAGAATGGCGTACTGCCCTTGGCGGGAATCCATCACCAGCCGCGGCACGGCTACCACGGCGGGCAGCCCCAGTGAGCGGGCGAGAATGGCGGTGTGCGACACGGCAGAGCCCATCTCCGTGACAAAGCCCAGCACGCGCTTGGGGTCAAGGTCGGCGGTGTCGCTGGGTGCAAGGTCGTAGGCGGCCAACACGCAGGGCGGGGCACCCTTGTCGGAGAGGGTGTCCGTGATTTCCTGCGGTGCCATGTTTTTCAGCACGCGTTGCAGCACGTCGGCAATATCCACCGCGCGGGAACGCAGATAGGGGTCGTCCACACGGCGGATGACCTCCATAAAGTTTTGCACCACGGCGTAGTACACCGATTCGATGTTCTGCAAGCGCTTGGGCAGCTCTTTGTTGAGGCGGCTCAGGATGGTGCGGTCGCGCAGAAAGAGCAGGTGGGCATCGAAGATGGCGGCTTCCGCCGCGCCGGAGATTGTTTCCACGCGCTCTTTCAGGGCGTTCAGCTCGCGCTCCGTGCGGTCAATGGCAGCTTCAAAACGCTCCCACTCTTTTTCAAAATCGACGGGGGTAATGGCGTGGGCGGGCGGGGCGGGGCAACCGCGGGCTTCCACCCGCAGCACGCCCATGGCAATGCCGGGGGAGACAGGTTGCCCCGAAAGACGGCGTTCGTGGTTGGTGCTCATGCGGGTGCGGCGGCGGTGAAGTGAGGTGTTCTGTGTCGGGAACCCCCGCGCAGTCGGGGCTTATTCCTCCCCGAACTTGCTTTGGATGAGTTCTTCCAAGGCTTTGATGGTTTCCGCTTCGTCGGGACCTTCGGCGGTGACGGTGATTTCCGCACCCCAACCCACGGCCAGCATCATCAGACCCATGATACTCTTACCATCCACGGATTCATCATCTTTCTCCACGGTGACATCAGACTCGAAGCGGCTCGCAACGCGCACAAACTGGGCGGCGGGGCGGGCGTGGATTCCGAGCTTATTGAGAATGGAGAGCTTTTTCGTAATCATGGTCTTGGTGCAGATGGGTTATCGTTCGTTCTGTATTATAGCGGCTGCGCCGAAAGTTGGCGAGCTTTTTTTTCGTTTTGCCACAAAAATCTTATTCCTCGAAGGAGATTTGATGAGTGTTTGCCGAGAACGAAGAATCTAATCTGTTTAGTGAAGGAATGGAAGCTTTTTAGCAAAATATTGCTGAACTCGCTGCAAAAAGAGGGCAGGGGGAATACAGAGGAGCATCATTAATATCGGATAACTAATCGGATGGGGAATGAAAGTCATAAAAGGCTGAAAAAACGCTTTCGTAACAGATGAGAAGAAAAGGCAATGCGTAAACCATAGATTCATGGATAATTTGCCGAGAAAACGGAGAACGTAGCGTAGGCCTTCCCATTTTAGCCGATTAACCAGCAACATGAGTGTAATAATTGTGACCGAATCAACCACACCATGCCGGAAGCCGGTTCCCCATAAAAGACAGGAAAAGTAGTTCGTGATAATGGGATGGGTAAACGTCCGTGAGGCAAAATGCCCCCAGCAGCGTAATGTTAGGTATACAACAATAAAACCAAGGAGTGTCACATATATGCTTTTTCTTTGGGAGAAATTGCATAAGGCGGATAAGCGTTTGCTTTTGGAGAGGTAGAAGCCGACTACGGCACAGGGAATCCAGAAAGAACATTCTACCAATGCGTATTTTTGGGTATCGAAAAAATAATAACCGAGTGGGAATGCCAGACTGCAGACGGCAGATATAATGGTAAAAGTAAAAAATAATTTGAGGTAACGGGGAAGATGTCGCTCCCCTGCGTCTAAGATCGAGAAAGTAATCAGAATAATCGGGAAAAAGGTTACATACCAGCAGAAAACCATTAAATTAAGATTCCCTACGGGAAAAAGATCTTGCGTAATTGTATCCAACGAGGGGCGCCAGTGGCAGCAACCGACGGCAAGTGCGGAAATAAACAGAAAAGATATTATATAGAAAAAGTAGAATCGCAAGGCTTTTTTGATAGAATAGCCAATACCTCTATCTTTTCGTTTTGCGTAGAACCAGCCTGAAAGAAAAGCGAAAATCGGAACGCAGAATTTAAAAGCCTTTCCCAAAAATAAATAAGAATCAGGAAGTGAAGGTGAAAAAATGTACCAATTGTTTGAAAGAAAGGCATGATGGATAAACATCAAAATAATGGCAATGCCTTTCAGTACATTGCCGTCATCGTATGATATGTTCCATGCTTCTTCCGGGATGGTACTCCGGGAATTGTTATCTGTGCCTACAGTATTTGAAATGCTGTAGGCAACAGAGCAAACTAATTATTAAGCTTTTACAACAAAATCAATCAGCATTTCGGCAACATAAATCGCATTCCGAAAAAAGTCTAACACATTAATTTTTAATAATCAATGCAGCACCAAAACCATTACAGCATTTCAAATGCTGTAGCTCTTCATTTCTCCTTGCGTTATCATAGCTCAATCCACGGCAGACGGGTGGCCATGGGGGCGCAGTGCAGGGCGGTGGGCAGGTTTAAGTCCGCCAAGGTAGCGGTCATGGCGGCGCGGGCTTTTTCGGGTGTGTTACATTCGGGGCTGATGTGCGCCAGCACCACGTGTTGCAGGGCGGGGTGCCCGACGGTGCGGATGAATTCGCACGCCTGCTCATTGGACAGGTGCCCCCACTTGCCCGCAATGCGCTCGATAAGGGCGTAGGACCGCCCCGAATCCGCCAGCATTTTGGGGTCGTAGTTCGATTCCAGATACAGCGCGTCCACCCCCGCGAGCAGCGGGGGTACCTCGCGCATGATGTGGCCCGTGTCCGTCACATAGCCCAGCTTGGTGCCGCCGCTTTCAAACAGGTAGCCCAGCGGGTCAATCGCATCGTGCGCGGTGCTGAACGGCGTGACGCGGATGCTGCCCGCTTGGATGGTCGCCCCCGGCTCCACAAAGGTGAAGCTCACCTTGGCAGCCATGGCTTTCAGGTCGGGGGAGAGGTAGCGGCTGCAGTACAGGTGCAGACTGTCCTTTTTGGAGAGAATGCCCAGCCCGCACAGGTGGTCTTGGTGCTCGTGCGTGATGAAGATGCCCGACAGGTCGGACACCGCCAAGCCGCACTCCGCCAGACCCTTGCGGATGCGCGTGGCGCTGATGCCCGCATCCACAAGGATATGTGTTTCGCCATCGGAAACAACGGTGCAGTTGCCTTTGCTGCTGCTGGCAAGAACGGAGAATCGAATCATTCGGCGCTCCCCTCCTGCGGTGCGGGCTGTGTGACCGTGGTTTCCGTCACCTCCGTGTGACCGTCAGAGAAATACTCGGTGCGGGTGACTTTGCCGTTCTCCAGAGAGATGGACATACCCACCGGCTGCGCGGCGTTCGGCTGAAGGGGGCGGGGCTTGATTTCCTCCGCCGTCAGCTGCTCCAGCGGGGTGCCGTTCAGCGAGCCTGTCTGCGTTTTCAGGAAAGCGGTGATGTTCGCCACTTCCTCGTCCTTGGGCGTGGTGCCGTTCTGCGTGGCAATCATGATACGCACGGCATCCTCCAGCTTCTCTACCGTGCCGGTGTGGAAGTAGGGGGCGGTGAGCGCCACGTTACGCAGCGTGGGCACACGGAACATATCCGTGTGGGCGGGGTTCTTGGTGAAATCCGCAAGACCGTGGGCACCGTCCACATAGGGGGCGGGGGCTGCGGGCACTTCGTCCTGCTCGTGGCAGGTGGTGCAGGTGGCATCGGGCGTGCGGTCGCCGTGACCGCCGCTCACGTTCTTGGTAGCAAGCTCACGCAGGTCGCCGTGGGTGTTGATGTTCTCGAAGCTCAGACCGCCCATGGCAGGACCCGCATGGCAGGTGGAGCAACCGAGACGGACAAAGTCGGAAAGCCCCTGCTTCTGTTCATCGTTGAGGGCGTCCTCGTTGCCTTTCAGGTAGAGGTCAAACACGGAATCGGGCGTGACAAGCGTCTTTTCGTAGGCGGCAATGGCATCGGTAATCGTTTCGCCCGTGATACCCTGCTCACCGTACACATAGGCAAAGAGAGCCGCCAATTCGGGCGTTTGTGCCAGTTTCTCGGCAATGGCCTGCCAGTCTTCGGGCTTGCTGTAGCCCATCTCCACGGGGTTCAGGGGAGGCCCGCCCGCCTGTTCCTTGAGGTCGGCGGCGCGGCCGTCCCAGAACTGGCGGATGTGCCCCGCCGCATTGAACACGGTGGGTGCGTTCACGCCGCCCTGCAAGGGCTTGCCGTCCGCCCCGCGCACGCCGTCGGACTTGGACTTGTTGTCCGTGCCGCCTTTGCGGAGGTCATGGCAGGTGGCACAGGCCACCGTGTTGTCGGTGGAAAGGCGCGTATCGTTGTACAGGTGGTGCCCCAGCTGAATGCGGGCGGCTTCCCAAGGTGTTTCGACAAGGCCGACATGCTGCACAGGGGCAAAGGAGCGCAGAACGGCGCCCTCCTTGGTGTAGCGGTTGCGCAGAATGGAAACGTCAAAGGGTGTCAGACGCTTGCCGATATGCACGGCGGTGTACGAGGCGGGGGGCATGCGGCGGGTGTCCAGCACGCGGCTCATCTTCACGTAATCCACCAGCCCGCTGCGGATTTCGGGCTGCGGCTCCAGTGTAAAGGCCTTGCGGGCGTTGGCGATATGCTCGCTCTGCAAGCCGCCCGACAGCTTGTCGAGCAGGGGATTCGGTGCGGCATTCGCACCGTGGCAGTCGGCACACTTGTATTCCAGCAGCATGTCCGCCTGTTGGGCGGCAACGGCACCGTGCTCAATGGGGGCATTGTTGCCGTGCTCTATGCAGGTGACGGCTTGGTGACTCACAAACAGACCCGCAGCAGCAAAAGCAGCCACACCGCCGAGGGCAATCAGATAACGGGGGGGAGAATCATGTTCGCTCATAGCAGAGAAAAGAAAGTTTTCGGTCTGTCTATACTAACAACTATCCCCCCGCCGTGCAAGGAAAAGTTTAAGGCAGCAGCGCAAAAACATTGTTTTCTCTTTTGCGGGAGCTGCGGTCACTTTCTCTGTTGCTTTTCCGCCTGTTTTGTGCTAGTGTTACACTATGAGCCACCGCAGCGTTGTATTCGCTGCCCGAAAGACCGCCATGAAAGCCTTAAGTGTAACCAACAGCGCCGGAGAAACGCTTCTTTATCCCTTGGGAGAGGAGGTGGGTTCCGGCTACCGTATCGGGCGTTCGCCTGAATGTGAAATTGCCTTGGCAGAGGATGAAAGCCTGTCCGCCGTGCATTGCTCCGTCATCACAACGGAGGAGGGCGTGCAGATTTCCGACCTCGGTTCCTCCAACGGCGTGCAGCAGGGGGAACGTGCCGTACAGGCGGAACTGATGCAGCCGGGGGTGGTTTACACCGTGGGGCATAACAGCCTGACGCTGGCCGAAGTACCCGATGCCGCCCCTGCGGAAGCCGCCGCGCCCGCCCCGCAGGGAGAGGTGCCCGCCGCTGCCCCCCGCAAGGCGGTGCGCCGCGGTATTGCCCACCCCATTGACCCGCGCGCCCGCACGCTGCGTAACAACTCCGGCGGCGGTGTACCCGGTTGGCTGTGGCTCATTATTCTGGCGGTGCTCATCGGCGGCGGTATCTACCTGTACAAGCTATTGAATCCCCCGCCTCCCCCTGCGGAGAAACCCGTGGTGAAGGCAGAGAAGAAGCCGCAGAAAAAGGTGACGGTGGATGACTGGCAGCGCGAGGACGAACCCGAACCTGAACCCGAAAAGACGGACGAACCCGAACCGGAGCCCGAACCCGAAGCGGAGGAGGAAGAAGAACCCATCCCTGAGGAGGTCGTGGTGGTGCAGAAGAGCAGCACGGGGCAGGAGTGGAAACAGCCCCGCGTGCTGAAACAGCGCCTTTCTTCCGCCATCCGCAGCCGCCTGCGCCATGTGGATGAGGGCAATGTGGAACGCTTTTTGAGCGACCCCGAAAACTGCCTGATGGTGGCCCAGTGGGAGCTGCTCAACCGTGCCGACCTGAACCAGCTGGGTATCGTGATGCGCGACCCCGCCGTGTGCAAGGATTTGTCGAAGCTGCTCAACAACTCCGCATGGTGCGGCAGCTTTGTGTACGATGGTGAAATGACCAAGCCCGAAGTGGCTCTGGCGATGGTGGCGGAGTTCCGCGCTGCCGATTTGAAGCGCAAAGACCGCCCCGACACCACCGAGGCACAGGAGAAGATGAAGGAACGCATGGCCGCCGCCATTGCCGTGGAGTTCGCCCGCAACGGCTGGTATGCCGACGGCAAGGAGCTGACGGAAGCCGAGATGGACAAGTACGAATCCATCGGCATGCCCCAGCCCGAAAAGAAGCGCGGCGCACGCCGTCAGGAAAAGGGCAGCATTTACATGTTGGCGGTAGAGCGTTATCTGCTGTTTGCCGAGGGCATTGAGCAGGACTTGCTCAATAGCTCGTTCTGGAAGCAGCCCGACTGGCTGCTGCACTTCATCGGCGGTTGGAAGGGTGAAAACGCCTTCGGCAGTGCCACCACCATGCGCTGGGCGCGCGATAACTGCTCCGTGCCCGATGAACAGTACAAGGGCTTGGCGGGGCGCGTGCCGTATCTGCCGCTCAACGAGTTCGGTGATGTGATTTTCAGCTCCAAGTATTACGAGCCTTACAAGGTCATTTACCCCAACAACATGGCCAAGATGACGCGCGATATCGGTGCCGTGTGCGGCGGTCTGTCGCACTTCGGTACCACGGGTGCCGTTTCCAACGGCGTGCCCGCCGTCACAATGGGCGAACCCGGTCACTGTGCCTACACCGTGTATCTGGACGGTCAGTGGCATTGCTGCAACAGCGTGAGCGAGAAGCACACGCCGCACTGGTCCTTCGGCGGTGAGTATTCATGGAGCGCGTTCCAGATGATGACCGCCATGTATCAGGAAAAGGACAAGACGCGCCGCTCGCAGCTCATCGGCTCGCTGGCCAGCGTGATGGTGGAACGCCGCAACACCAAGGATGCCGTGAAGCTCTATGAGATGTCGCTGGCGATTCAGCCCCTCAACCTGCCTGTGTGGCGCGTGTACATGGGCGCGGTGGAAAAGAAGCTGAAGCGCAACCCCGCCATGTGGCAGGCGCTGCACCACAACCTCTGCACGGCGCTCATCCCCAAGCACCCCGCCCGCGCGGGTGATTACCTGATGGAGGAGGTGTACCCCTCCATGCTGCCCCTGTTCCGCGCCCCCGCCAAGAAGCTGGAGACGTATGAGGAGTTCTTTGCCAACTTGGACGAGATTGACGACAAGGGCTGGAAGTACGAGCGCGTGCTCGATACGCAGTTCAAGGCGTTGGATAAGTCCACCGTCCACAAGCAGAAGTACCTTGACATGGTGCGCGAAACCATGATGAAGAAGCCGCATTTCCACCAGATGCTGGTGTGGGCGGTCAACAACGTGATGACGGAGAACAAGCCCATGTCCAAGCGTTTCCTGGAGGCTGTGGACAAGGACATGGAAACCTGTGAGGACCGCGAGATGGTGCTGGCCGCCATGATTCAGTCCGCCGAAATGCTGGGGGATGAAAAGCTGTTCCACAAGTACACGGCGGCGGTGGGGCAGACCCCGCAGGTGTCGCTGCCCGACATCCCCGAATACAAGGGCAAGCTGATTTCCGAGGGCGCGATGCTGCAGCTGAGCACCTATGGTGATGATGAGAAGCACATCATTCAGCACGCAGCGGCGCTGACCCCGCGCGGCGGCAAGATTCAGACGGAATCCTCCAAGACGGAGTACCTGAAAGTCATTCTGCCCAAGCGAGCCACCATCGGCTGCATTGTGATGGCGCCCGCCGGTCCCAAGGGCGGCGTGCTGGAGGTGTCCTCCGACGGCGAGACGTGGGAGACGCTGATGTCGCTGCCCGATGCGGGCAACAAGGGCTACCACCGCCTGGAGTTTGATAAGATGCCCCCCACCGCCAAGTATGTGCGTGTCAGCACCACCTCTCAGGGCGGTAATGCCAGCCTGAACTTCAACGCTTTCCACATTTATGAAAAGAGCCATTAACCTTTTTGCCGCTGCGCTGTTGTCGCTGCCCCTGTTGCAGACGGCGGATGCCGCCATGCGTGCCAAGACCTACGATGAGGCTCTCAAGGCGGCAGGGCCTGACGGCGTGATGGTCTACGTCTACGGCCCTGACTGGAACACGCGCAGCACCAAGATGCTCAAGTCGTTCTGGAAGTCGGCGGAGGTGGAAGCCGCCGCGGGTGATGCCGCGTTGGTGGCGGTGCCGCTGTATCAGGATGCCTCTAAGGCAGACCCCGAATTGGCGGACGCCCGCGGCTCGCTGTCCATGCCCGGTTTCTCGTTCTGCCCCCGCGTGATGATGCTGGATGCCGATGGCCACCTGTACGCCGATTTGGCGGGTACGGATGATTTGGGTACAGGCAAGGGTGAAGTCGGTGTGGAGAATATCCGCAAAAATCTGGAGCTGCTGCGCAAGCGCAACGAGCTGATGGAACAGGCCAACGGTTTGAGCGGTATCAAGAAAGCGGAGGTGCTGCGCGATGTGAGCGATCTGCCCATCAAGCACCCTGATTCGCTGCTGGATGCCATTAAGGAGGCCGACCCCGACGACAAGACGGGGGCCATTCGCCGCAACACCTTCAAGCCGCGCGAGGAGTTTCTGTACAAGATGATGGAGACGAAGGACGGTTTCCTGACGCCCGGTTTTGAGCCTGATATGGGCTTGGTGAAGCGCGAGGCGACCAAAATCTTCCAAGATAAGGCGTATCGCAACGCCGACCGACAGGCGGCGTACAACCTGCTCATCGGTCTGAGCCGGCAGGAAGCCGTGCCGCCCACGCAGCTCAAAAACCTGATTCGTGCCAACATCCGCTTGGACGGCGAGACGCGCACAGGCAAGCTCAGCCCCAGTATTCTGACGCTATGGGGCGACGCCAAGCCCGACAAGGATGCCGCCAAGAAACGCCGCGCCAACAAGGATAAGCGCAAGCAGTACGAAAAGAACAAGCGCGAAGAAAAGAAGCGCGAGGATAAGGCCAACCGCAACATCAAGGTCAACTAGCAGCTATGAGTCAGGGTAAAGGCGGCGCGGCGGAACTGCGGCACGGCGGTCATGCCGAGAGCACGCAGCGTGAGCTGGCACAACTGTGGCAGCGCATGGCGCGGCGTGATTTGCTGCGGAAAACGCCGCTGAATCCGCTCATGCTGCTCATGCTGGCGGTGATGGGTATGCTGTTGCCGTTGGGGGTGTTGAGCATCCTCATGCTGGCCGTGGGGCTGGGGCTTACCTTGTTTGATTCCCCCTATGACGTGTATGTCTGGCGGTTCTGGCTGCTCTGCGGGGCGTTCCGTATTCTTGTGGACTGGGCGTTTTCTCTGTGGAACGGCATGGCGCTGTACCGCCGCCGCATGGGGCAGGGGCTGCCGCCGTTGAACGACAGCGGGGCAGTCCTTCCCGACTTGGTTCAGGGGCATGAGGTGGTATGGGCGCCTGCGGGGGAGGCGTGGTGGAAAACAGAGGTGTCTTTTTCCGTCCCGCAGGACGGCTATTACCTGTTCAGTCTGGTGGTGGAGGATATCAGGAACGATGCCGTTGATGCCGCTTGGCTGGCGGACGGAAAGGGCTTGGATGCGTTCTTCACTTCCTACAACGTTGTGACCGAGCTGCGCGGCGTGTACACCGTGTTTTTGAAATTGCAGAAAGGCACCCACCGCTTGCAATGCACGCTGAACCTGAAAGAGCAACAGCCCGCCACCCTGCGACAGGTGAACAAGGGGTAAAGGAACACCGAACGAGAAAACCACTTCAAACAGAAAGGGCGGACAGGTTACTGTCCGCCCGCTCTGTTTTTCAACTTTATCTCTTCTTGCCGGAGCGCTTTTTAAGCTGGTAGAAGCGATATTTCTGAATGGCTTGCTTAAGCGCAGGGTTGACAAAGGGATTGTCTTTGCCGTATCGCGCCCAGGGACCGCCCGGTACCAACGGGAATTCCACAAAGCGCCAATGTACTTTTGCCATGCCGCCGGGTATACCCAGATAGTCGCGCACGGCGGGGGAAATGTCGATGCCCGCTTCCTGATTCGATTTGTTCTTGGGGCGCGCACCTTGGAAGACGTATTCCCAGTCATCGGTCACAAAGGGACCGCAGTCCTCCCACTGGGCATAGCAGTAACGCCCGTTGTAGTAAATCTGCACCCACATGCCGCGGCAGACGGATTCGTACTTGCCTTCTTTGTCGCGCACATACCACGGAATGACCTTTTCGGCTTCGGGCTTGGGACCGCCTCTTTCAATGTCGTTGTAGGGAAGGGCAACGTAGAAGGGATTGAGCTGCGGGGTGAAACCTTTAGGGGCAAACGTCACGGGGTCTCGGTGGGCTGGGTCGGGGTCATCGTAGCCGCCGTAGTTGTCATCCCACTGGCTGTCCCAGCTGCTGGCGGTGTTGGGCGTAGGGTTGCGCTTGGTGGCCAGCTCGCCGATGAAGAAGTAGGTGGCGGTGATGTCGAAATGCCAAGGGTAGACACCCAGTCGGCTCGTCTGCGGCTGCTTCTTGGGGTCGGGGAAGTTTCGACGGTGGCTCTGGTCGAGCGTGGGTTTCAGGGGCCCTGCCTTGATGGCAGCTGTGCGCAGATTCTCCTCTGCCAGCTCTTTGCGGGTGGGTGAGGTGACGCGTGACACCAGTTTGCCGGCGTTGCTGCTATTCGAGGACCCCGCAGCAAAGGCGGGAGCGCCCGAGAGCAGATACGGCAGCAGAAGCAGGGGGAAGAAACGTCGCATGGCGAAAGAGCAGGGGGTTACGAGTTGTGCAGCACGCTGGGTCGGGCCACAGGCAGCTTGTCGGGGGCATCCAGCGTGTAGTGCAGCCCGCGGGATTCCTGACGGCGGATGGCGCAGTCCACAATCAGCGAAGCGGTGAGGGCAAGGTTACGCAGGTCGATGATTTCCGGCGTGACGCGGTAGCCCCAGTAATACTCGTTGATTTCGCGGTTGATGTTGCGGAGACGCGCGGCGGCACGCTGCAAACGATGGTTGGTGCGCACAATGCTCACGTAGTCCGTCATGGTGCGGCGCACTTCATCCCAGCAGTGGTAGAGGATGGCAAGGTCGTCGCGCTCGGCCTTTTCGCCGTGCTTCCATTCGGGGATGGGGTATTCATCCACCGCATGAGCCAGCGGCAGGGTTGTCAGCATCTTGGCAAGGGCGCGTTTGGTGATAACCACACATTCCAGCAGCGAGTTGCTGGCCAGACGGTTGGCACCGTGCAGACCTGTGCAGCCTGTTTCACCCGCCACAAACAGCCCGCGCAGGGTGGACTGACCGTTGGTGTCGGTCTGAACGCCGCCGCACTGGTAGTGGGCGGAGGGCACAACGGGAATCATATCCGTCTCAGCATCCACTCCGTAGCTCTTGCATGTTTCGTAGATGTAGGGGAAACGCTCGGCCATGAAACCCTTGGGCTTGTGCGTCATGTCCAGATACATGCAGGGGTGGCCGGTGCGCAGAATCTCGCTGTTGATGGCGCGTGCCACAATGTCGCGCGGGGCAAGGCTCTTGCGGGGGTCATACTTCTGCATGAACTCCTTGCCGTCCGGCCCCTTGAGAATACCGCCCTCGCCGCGCACGGCTTCGGAGATGAGGAAGGTCAGACCGTCGCGGTCGCTGCTCTTGGGGTTGTAGAACGTGGTGGGGTGGAACTGCACGAACTCCAGATTGGAGACGCAGGCACCCGCGCGCCATGCCATCGCTACGCCGTCACCCGTGGCGGTGGAGGGGTTGGTGGTGTACATGTACACGCGCCCCGTGCCGCCCGTGGCGAGCATGATGCGGTCGCTGCGGAAGATGTCCACCTCGCCCGTGGCGGGGTTCAGCACATAGGCGCCCAGCACGCGGTCTTCCGTCACGCAGCCCAGCTTGGCGGTGGTGATAAAGTCGATGGCGATGCGGTGATCCAGCAGGGTGATGTTCGGGTGCTGTTGCGCGCAACGCAGCAGCTTGGTGCTGATTTCCAGACCCGTGGTGTCCTTGGCGTGCAGAATGCGGCGCTTGCCGTGACCGCCCTCGCGACCCAGCTCAAACTCGCCGTCTTTCTCCATGTCGAAATCCACACCCCAAGACAGCAGCTCCTCAATCGCTTCGGGGGCTTCCGTCACAATGGTGCGTACCGCCGCTTCGTCGCACAGGCCTGCGCCTGCATCCAGCGTGTCGGCAACGTGTTCTTCAAAGGTGTCGTTTTTATCCATCACGGCGGCGATACCGCCTTGGGCTTTGGCCGAGCTGGAGACAAGGGGGTCGCTCTTGCAAAGGACAACCACCTTGCCGTGTTCGGCGGCGCGCAGGGCAAAACTGAGGCCCGCCACGCCGCTGCCGATCACTAGGAAATCAGATGTAATCATCTTAGCGCAGAAAATAACGCGGGCGATTATACCACCGCCGCCCCCGCTTGTCACGCCCTTTTTTGTTAGTGCTGACGCGGGAAAATCGCGCGTTCGGCGGCAACGAAAAGCCCCGCAGAGTCGGCTCTGCGGGGCTTGGGGAAGCTTGTGCGCTTGTTAGGGCAGGGGCGTTACTTCTTGGTAACGTTGCGCATGCCCGCTTGGCGTTGCTGCTCGTCCAATGCTTTCTGCTGGGCATCCATCATCTTTTCGAAGAAGGATTTTTTATGCCCCTTCTTCTTGGTAACCTTCTCCAGCTCAGGCATCGGCATGCGGCGGATGATGAGGGTCTGGATGATGGAGATGATGTTCGTGGTCGTCCAGTACAGGGCGAGGGCGCTGCCGTAGGTGTAGCAGAAGAAGAAGAACATCAGCGGCATCCAGCGCATGATTTTTACCTGCATGTTGTCGGCACCCGCGGGGGTGGGGGTCATGCGCATCATGAACAGCATGGAGAACGCCATGATGATGGGCAGAATGTTGATGGGCAGCTCATGCCCCATGATGGGCAGCGTGGCCACGGTGTCCATCTGCGACAGGTCGGTCACCCAACCCATCCAAGGTGCGCCGCGGAACTCGGCGGCGGTTTGCAGCATCCAGAAGAAGGCAAGGAAGATGGGCATCTGCAACATCATGGGCAGACAGCCCGCCGTGGGGTTGATGCCGTATTCGCGGTACAGGTTCATCATCTCCACCTGCACCTTCTGGTTGTCGTTGCCGTACTTGTCCTTCAGCTCCTGAATCTTGGGCTGCAACAGGCTCATGCGCTTCATGCTGTAGTAGCTCTTGCGGTACAGCGGCCAAATGAGCAGACGCACCACAAAGGTCATGGCCACGATGGACCAGCCCCAGTTGCCGAACAACAGGTACAGCTTGTTGATGAGCCAGTTCATCGCGTAGCTGATGGGCGTGACGAAGGAGTAGTCCATCACGCGGTCCAGCTTGCGGAACTCACCCGTCATGTCGTTGAGCATCAGGTTCAGCTTGGGACCCATGAAGATGGAGTAAGAGAAGCTCTGCTGCCCGCCCTGCATGCCCTCCGTCTTGGGCGAGAGGGTGAAAGCGGGCATGCCCACGGCAGCTTCAAGCCCCTCGACCTCGGCATTCGTGACAGGCTGGTTGAACTTGAAGGGCGCGGCGTAGTAGGTGTTGGTGGCGCAGTTCTTGGCGGGCTGCACGATGGTGGCGTAGTACTGGTTCATGGTACCCACCCATTCCAAATCCTTGGCATCGGTCACCAGCTCGTGGTCTTTGGCGCGGCCGAACCATGGGCGGAAACTGCCCGCGTTCTCCTTGCTGAAGCTGTTGTCCTCTAAACGGACGTAGTGGTTGTAGTAGCTGTCGGAGGTGGACAGCGGACCCATGGCACCTGCGTAAAGCCCCCAGTTAGCGGCTTCCTGTGCGGTGGCGGCGGTGTTCTGTACATCAATCTTCAGGTCAAGCACATAGGCATTGCCCTCGATGGTGTCCTCACCCTGTTGCAGGGGCTTCAGGGTGTAAATCTTGCGGATGATGAGGTTGCCCGCGCGCCCCACCAGCGTGACCTGCTTGTCGTTCGTCTGCTCGGCAAGGACGCTGTACTTGGCGGTGTCGAACTTGGGCGTGCCGTTCAGGTTGAACATCAGCGTGCCGATACCCTGCTGCGCGGCGCTGTTCAGCACCACGTCCTGATGCAGCTCCGGCTTGGTGCTGTTGATGGCCTTGCCCAGCATGGTGACGCCGGAAACGCTGCCGCCGATGTCGCGGAAGTCGTAGCGTGCCACTGCCGTGCCGTCAGGCAGCTTACCCGTGAGGGTGGCAATGATTTCGGGCTTTTCGGCAGAAATTTCCTCGGCGGCGGGGGCTTCCGTGGTGGGGGCGGCAGCCGTTTCGGCAGCGGGCGCGGCGGGCGTTTCCGTTGCGGCCTGTGTCTCCGTGGCGGCGGCTTCGGGGGCAGCTGCCTGTTCGGTAGCAGCCTTGGCGGCCTCCTCCTTGCGCTGTTCATTCATCATGTACCATTGCCCTGCCAACAGCAGCGTGCAGATGGTCACCACAATCCATGCTTTTTTATCCATGATTTAACTTGGGATGGGGGTTATCGGTTAGGGGTTGTCGGGGTTATCGGAAGATGGTTCGTTCTTGTCTTTGCGGGGCGGAACGGGGTCGTACCCGCAGCCGCCCCAAGGGTTGCAGCGCAGAATGCGCCAAATGCCCATGAGAGAGCCTTTAAGAGCACCGTGAATCTCCACGGCCTGAATGAAGTAGGTAGAGCAGGTGGGGGTGTAGCGACACCCGCCCATAGGACCCGCTAACACATGCAGCGGGCGGCTGATAAAACGTTTGTAAAAGCGCACAGGGGCAATGACCAGCCATTTCATCATGATACCTGTGCGGGTTGTGCCGCCGCTTTCTGCTTGGGCAGGGCGCGGCGCAGCAGTTTTTGAAAATCTTTCTCCAGTTCGGCGTAGGTGGCCTTGGCGGCGGTGTAGCGGGGGATGACGACCACGTAAAACCCCTTGGCAAGGGGCTCACCGTGCTGCCGCAGAATCTCGCGCACGCGGCGGCGCAGCAACACGCGGGTCACCGCATGTCCCAGCCGCTTGGTGGTAATGATGCCGAAGCGGGATTCCCGCACGGCCTCTTCTGCCGCCTCAACGCCCCCTGTGCCTGTCATCTTGCCGCGCGGTTGCGGGCAGAGACTGAGCACAAGAAAACGCCCTGCTTGGGATGAGCCTTGGGCGCGTACCATGGCGAACTCATAAGCTCGCTTCATGGTTTGGCACCGTGTCAGCTGCATCGTAGACAGGGCGTTTATTCCTTCGCACAGGGGGCGGCGTAACCTCAAAAAGAGCACCGACCCCCGTGTGACAGGCCGTTCTTTAGCCGTGCTGGATGGTGTGGCGCTTGTAGTGCACCTCTGCACCCTTGGGCAGCAGACGCTTGCGACCCTTGGCACGACGACGGGCGAGGATGGCGCGACCGGACTTGGAAGCCATGCGGGCGCGGAAACCGAACTGGCGCTTACGGCAGCGCTTGGAAGGCTGGTATGTTCTCTTGCTCATAATCTGTTATTGTGTTTTGTGAAATGGTTTCGTCCTTCCCGCAGATAACGGTCGGGACGGATATGATACCTGAAAAACGGCGTATGTCAAGCACCGTTCTGCATTTTTTTTTGTTTTGGTGAAAAACTCAGCGGTCCTGCACCATAAATTTGAGCTCGGCCTCACAGGTAATCTCGCCGTTGACAAGGCAGCGAGCCTGCGCCACGCCGATGGCGCCGCGGAGCTTCGTGAGTTCGGTCTCGATAATCAGCACATCGCCGGGGGTGACAGGCTTGCGCCACTTCACCTTGTCGGCACTCATGAAATAACCGATTTTGCCCTGGTTTTCGGGCATGCGGAGCATGAGGATAGAGCCAACCTGTGCCATGGCTTCCAGCTGCAACACACCGGGCATCACAGGGTGACCGGGGAAGTGACCTTGGAAGAACAGCTCGTTCATCGTCAGGTTCTTTTGACCGATGCACTTGTTCTCGCCCTCGAAACCGAGGATGCGGTCAACCAGCAGGAAGGGGTAACGGTGGGGCAGCAGCTTGAGCACCTCGGTGGTGTCGAGCATGGAGTTGCCCTCGGGGAAGATGAAGGGCTTGGGTCGCATGGCCTCCATGCTCTCGAACTTCTGTTGCAGCTTGGCCGCCATGGCGGTGTTGATGCCGTGGCCGGGCATGATGGCAATCACGTGGCCGTTGATGCGGCGGCCGTTCAGAATCAGGTCGCCGATCATGTCCATCGCCTTGTGGCGGGCACATTCGTTGTGGTGGCGCAGACCGCCCGCGCAAAGGTATTCATCCCCCTTAATCACAATGGCGTTGTCCAGCGTGCCGCCCTGAATAAGACCTTTCTCCAGCAGCGGCTGGATATCCTCGTAGAAACAGAAGGTGCGGGCATCCGCCAGTTCCTTTTCGTAGGTTTCGGGGGTGATTTCGGAGTGGAAGAACTGCGTTACGCGACCCTGCGGACCCACGGCGGTGACGGATACGGAAAAGCCCTTGCCGGGCATAATCACGATGCGGGAGCCGTTTTTGTTCACCACCTCAATGGGCTCGCTGATACCCCAGATATCGCAGGGGGTATCCTGCTCCACAATCCCGGCCTGCTTAATCATCTTGACAAAGGGGCGGGCGGAACCGTCACCGATGGGGGGCTCGCTGGCATCCATCTCGATGATGGCGTTATCGACACCCATACCCGTGAGGGCGGACAGGATGTGCTCCACCGTGTGTACCTTCACCGAACCTTCGGCAAGGGAGGTAGCGCGTTCCACCGTCTGCACCTTGGCGGCAGAGGCGGGAATGAAAGGTTTGTCAGGCAAATCAACGCGGCGGAACATCAGACCCGTGTTCACATCCGCAGGCTTGATGGTCATGTTGACGGGTTTGCCCGTGTGCAAGGAAGTGCCGGCGATAGAAGCGCACTTCGCCAGAGTTTTTTGCATGATGATAGCCATAGTGTACGCGCTCATACTACACGTTTTTTCGCCGTTTGTGAAGCGCAAAGTTGACAATTTCGCCCCAAAACGACGCTTTGTCGGGGTAGAACTCGCTTCTCGCTCTCGCTTTACTCAAAATCGGCGGCGGTGATGAGGGTGAGCGCGGCTTTGTCTGCCTGCGGCATGTTGAACAGACGACCCGCTTGGCGGCTGATGACGCGCTCAAAGATGTTGCGTACATCACGCGCGTTGGCAAAGTCCTCCCCGCGCTCGTTGTAAAGTTGCTGCATTTGTGCGGCTGCCGCCTGTTCGGCTTCGGGGGTGAGGGTATAGTCGTTTTTGCGGCAGAAGCGGCGGAAAATGTCCAGCAGCTCCTCGGCATTGTAGTCGGAGAAATGCAGGTATTTGCTGAAGCGCGATTTCAACCCGGGGTTCGACGCGATAAAACGCTCCATCGGCTTGGTGTACCCCGCCACAATGACAATGAGCTCGTCGCGGTGGTCTTCCATGGCCTTTAGGAGCGTGTCGATAGCCTCCTGTCCGTAGTCATTGCCGCTGCCTTTCGGGGCAAGGGTGTAGGCTTCGTCAATAAAGAGAATGCCGCCGCGGGCTTTGTCTATCACCTCCTGCACCTTGATGGCGGTCTGCCCCACATAGCCGCCCACCAGCCCGGAGCGGTCAACCTCCGTAAGCTTGTCATCTTTCAGAATACCGAGATGGTAGTAAATCGATGCCAGCAGACGCGCCACGGTGGTTTTGCCTGTGCCGGGATTGCCGCTGAACACAAGGTGGTTAGAGAGCGTGAGTGGTTGCAAGCCCTCGCGGCGGCGCTGGCGCTGCATCTCCTGTAAGTGTACAAGGGTGCGTACCTCCGCTTTCACGGACTCCAGCCCCGTCAGTTCGTCCAGCTCTTTCAACAGAGAGTCAAGATTGCCGCTGTGCCCGCCTGTTGCCTTGCCGATGGTGCGGCGGTCATCCGCTTTGTTCGGAGCGGGTTTTGTTTCAATCGGCTTGGTGACGCTGGGGGTGTATTCAATATCAGGGAAGTTTTCTTCGTAGTAAAAATGCTCCATGCGCCTGATGCTGTTCAGATAACATTCCGCTTCCTCATCCGTAACATAACCTTTCGCGCTTAGAAATGAGTGACCGAGTTCGGCGAAAGCCGTCAATAAGCCTTTACCTATCGATGGGTTGGATGCCATGAACATCTTGTCGAGCCGTGTCAGAACTTTGAGAAGCTCCGGCACGGGGTTCGTTACCCTGCCGTTGCGATACAATTTCTTCGCTCGCCATGTCAGAGAGAAAGAGTTCTCTTTCACCCCGATTAAGCGGTTGATGAGCACTGCTTCCCATGCTTCAATCTCTCCATCGGCGGCGGCCAGACGGCAGAGAAAATCGCGCACCCCGCCCAGCAGAATTTCTTTCGGCGATTGTTCGTTGTTTTTCAACAGACCGATTCCTTCCAATTCCTCCATGGCTTTCGCCAACTCCTGCAAACTGCTGTTGATTTCGTTTAAATCAGGCGTTTCCTCGATTCGTCCCTTGGTGTCCTGTGCATCCTCTGCTGTGCGGGAGGGTAGGGCGGCATCTTCCCACGGCACAGGCAGTTGTTGGTAGGCGGCATCCGTCAGGGTGAGGAGGTAGCTGTCGCGCACCTCGCGTTCGCAGCGGTCGGCTTTGCCGTCTGCCAGCAGCATGTGGCGGCTCACGCTGTTCATGAGGTCGGTGTAGAGGCGGGTGGGATGGCTGCCGAAGTTGCACTTCTTCTCCGCCAAGAGGAGCAGATTGTAGGAATAGGGAACGTTTTTCAGAAAACTGCGGTCGGAAATACCTCGCTCATCCATGTAAGCCGTCCATTCATCTGCCGAGAAATCATAATCGAACAGCGCGGCTATCTGCTCCCTCTCCTGCACGGAGATTTCGCCGTCTGCTGCGGCAATGCAGAGCAGAAAATTCATCGTATCCAGCATGAGCGGGGTGTGGTAGCCGCCCTCGGTGTAGATATCGGCGGCACACAGACATTCGCAGAGCACATCGGCACAGGTGTCCATGTCGGTGCGGATAGCGGCGAGAATGTGGGGAGAAATCATCGCTTTCGGGTGTTGGTTAGGGATGAGGTGGTGTGCCCCTATGGTAACATATAGACACCCGATTTCAAGACTAAAGAGGGCGAAAACGGATGATACACGCGCGTGACTCAGGTTTTCCGCTTGCCTTTTTCTCCTCATCAGACTACAATTCGCTTGCTCCCTATGAACACCAAGACACATTACCCTACCTATGACCTTACGTTTGAGGATGCTCTCCGTTACGACGATGCCGAATTGTTGCAGCATTTGTTGTCGCGGGGCCTTTCGCCGAACAGCCGCGCGGCAAGCGGCGAGTTTTTGTTGATTGAGGCTCTGCGGCATAATACCTACATTGCCCGAACGCTGATAGAGCAGGGGGCTGATGTGGCTGTGAAAGCCCGAAACGGTGAAACGGCTTTTCAGACGGCGGTGCTTTGCTTTTCTGTATGGTGCTTGGAGAAATTTTGGTCGCAGCCCGATGTGCTGACCCCCACGCCGCAGGGTGAAGCGCCGCTGCATTTGGCGGTGAAAGCTCGCAAACCGGAAACGATTGACTGGCTGTTGAAGCACGGGGCGAACCCTGCCGCCGTGAATGCCGCGGGCGAAACGCCGCTTGTTTTCTGCCGCCGCCTGACAGCGGAGACGCAGGAGGCAGAGGAAAAGGCTTGGCTGCGCGATTGCGAGCGCGTGCTGCTGCGCCGCGCGCCGATTTGGGATGCCGACGCTTACGCACGCCTGCAACCTGAGTTGTCGGCGGCGGGCATAACGGCTGCGACCCCGGAGACTGCTCTTTCCGCCGCCGTCGATAAGGCCGATGTTGCGCTGACGGAAAAATTGCTTCGGGCGGGCGTAGACCCGAATAAGCCTGCGGAACATGGTGCCGACTCTGCGCTGTTTTCGGTATGCAGCCTGTGCGGGGATAAAGCTTTAAGGCTCACGTTGGCCAAGTTGCTGTTGCAATACGGCGCTGACCCCTCGGTGGGTGATGCGTATGGTTGCACCCCTTTGATAGAAGCTGCGGCGGGCGGAGATGATGAGCTTGTCTCGCTGCTGTTGGCGGCGGGGGCCAATCCGCATGTCTGTGATGTTGACGGCAGAAACGTCTTGTATTATGCCTACGACAGTTGCTCGCGCAACGTCTTTGACCGCTTGTTGGAACTGGGGGTGGATGCGACGGCGTACGATGGCTATTCGGGTAACGGTCCCCTGTCTGAGGCTATTTGGAACAATGATGCGGAGACGGTGCGGATTCTGTTGGCGAAAGGGGCGCATCCCTTCTGCATCATCGATGAAATCTTTGAATCTGATTGGGAGTATGCGGAAAACGAAGCCAAGGATGCCGAGTCTGACGAAACGCCGCCAGCTGTAGTGTGGCGCTTGCTGCGGGAGACGTTTCCCTTGGCGGACCCCATCGGCAACCGCGAGATGCTGCCCTGCCTGTTCCTGAATGCCGTGGCATACGGCTTGGATGCGGAGGTTTCCAACGCTCTGTCGCGCGGCGTTTCGCCCGATGCGTGCAACCTTGCGGGTAAATCCGCCCTGCGTATCGCCTGTGAGCGGGAAGATGAGCAGATGGTCTACACTCTGTTGCGTTACGGCGCCAACCCCAATGTTGAACCCTCCCCCTTGGCGGCGGTGCAGGGCAAACGCCCCGCACAGGACCGCATAGCCCGCCTGTTGCTGGGCTTTGGCGCCGTGCCTGCCGAGGTAGGTTTGTCGGAGGAATATAAAAATGAGGCTTTGTTGACGGCGGCACGCCGGGAAACTTGGGGGCGAGACTTTTGATGATAGAGTGCATCTGAGCGACAAATCCCCATTTGCCGGGGCATTTCTACCCCCTCCTAAGGAAGGGTAATCTTTCATTAACATTGACGCGTGCGGCGTTTTTCCGTAAACTGAGGGCATGTTTCAGGATAAAGTAGTGGTGATTACAGGCGGTGCACAGGGTATCGGGCGGGCGATGGCGCAACGATTCGCGCAGGAAGGCGCGCGTGTCTGCGTGATTGATAAGCAAGCGGGCGACGGTGTCACGTTTGTGGGCGATTTGGCGGAGAAAAGCGTGCTGGAACAATTTGCCGCCGCCGTGTTGGCGGAGTACGGTCGCGTGGATTGCCTGATTAACAATGCGCTGCCTTTGATGAAAGGGCTTGACGCATGCAGCTACGAAGAATTTTCTTACGCTCTTGCCGTGGGGGTGACAGCTCCTTTTTATCTGGCGAAACTCTTTGCCCCGCACATGGCGGCGGGCAGTTCCATAGTCAATATCGCCTCCTCCCGCGACCGCATGAGCCAAGCGCAGACGGAGAGTTATACGGCAGCCAAGGGCGGCATTGGCGCGCTCACTCATGCTTTGGCAGTGTCGCTGGGCGGGCGGGTGCGCGTGAATTCCGTTTCACCGGGGTGGATTGAAACACTGGGCGTTTCCCACGGCGGGGCAGATGCCGCCCAGCAGCCCGCAGGGCGCGTCGGCACCCCTGCGGATATTGCCGAGATGGTGCTCTTCCTCTGCTCCGACAAGGCGGGCTTCATCACGGGTGAAAACATTTGCATAGACGGCGGCATGACCCGCCGCATGATTTACCACGGCGATGAGGGGTGGAGCCTGAACAGCCTCGCGTGAAAGCCTCTGTTTTATCTGTCGGTGCGGTAGACAGGGTACCCCGCTGCCATGTACTCTTGCGGCACGCGTTCCACAGCTTCTGCTGAGATACTGTGCTTGCAGAACTTCGCTTCCCGGTCCGATTTAAAACCTTCGTCAAAACCGATGCGGTTTCCACCGTGGCAGACGGCGCGCTATTGTTGCTGTTGCAGCTCCTTTTTGAACTCCTGCATGCGTTGCAGCAGGGTGGCGGGGTCGGCAAACTGGCGGTTGATTTGTTCGAGCACAGGCTCCTTGTCGGGCAGGGGGGCGGCATCCTGCAAGAGCGTTGCCTTAGCCTGTTCCAAATCCGCCACTGACTCGGCATTGAAGAGTAGGGCGGTCATCTTGATTTGCAGGAACGCCAAGCGGTTTTCAGGGTAGACGCTGCCTTCGTACTTCTGCACCAGCTCCTGCATCTGCTGCGGCGTTTTGTTGTAGAGCGTCACCGTGTCGGCACCCATCTCCTGCCGTTGGCGCTCTACCTCTTTTTCATGGGCAAGCGCAGCGGCGTTATCGGGGGCGGCTGCCATCATCTCCTCTCGCAACTCGGCGGCACAGGGGCGGATATCCTCTCCCAAGCTGCGGTACACGCGCGACAGTCGCTCGGCCTTTTTGGCGGCATCCTTCGTCTTGTCCGCCTTAGATAATACCTTCACATTCGCCAGCCCTGCCTCCAGAATCCCCTGGGTAGAGACAAAGGAAGAACGCGCCCCCACAAAGCCGCCCGCCACCCTGCCTTCGGGTGACAGCACCAGCAGCGTCGGGAATCCCTGCACATGGAACTGCTTGACCAGCGCCTTGTTCTTCTTCAACTGCTCCTCACCGAAGGTGGGGTGCATGGGAACATCCACCTCCAGCAGCACGAAATTCTTGTCTGCAAAGGCTTCAAAATCAGGTGTGCTCAGCACCTTGGCGTGCAACTGCTTGCAGGCAGAGCACCAGTCGGAGCCCGTGAAATCAACCAGAATCGCTTTCTTCTCCGCCTTGGCTCGCGCCTTGGCCGCGTCAAAATCGGTCATCCATTCCGTAGCACCCAGAGGGGCAAAAAGCAGCACGGCGGGAAGAAGCAACATTGTCTTGGTAAAATTCATGGTGCCAGTATAGCCCCCAACCGCCCGCGCAGCAAGAGAAAAAGGCACCCTTGGCGGCAATTATCGCTTGCCGAACGGTGGCGGCGCGGTGTATAATACTTGCGAAAAATCATCTTTTGTTATGAGACCGTTAAAAGTTCTTCTTCTCAACGGCAGCCCGCACCGCGAGGGCTGCACTTATACTGCGCTGAAAGAAATTGCCGACACGCTGGAATCCTGCGGCGTGGGGGCGGAAATCGTGTGGCTGGGTATTCAGCCTGTCGCCCCCTGTGTGGCATGTATGAACTGTGTGAAAACAGGGCGCTGCATTCGCAAGGATGACATCGTGAACGAGCTGCTGGAGAAAGCGGAGGCGGCGGACGGCATCATCCTCGGTTCCCCTGTTCATTACGCTGCTGCGAGCGGGCAAATCACCACGGTGTGCGACCGCCTGTTCTTCGGCAAGGGCAATATCTTCAAGGGTAAGCCCGGTGCCGCCATCGTCAGTTGCCGCCGCGGCGGTGCCGTCGGCGCGTTTGACCAGTTGAATAAGTATTTTACGATTAACCACATGCCCATCGTCTCCTCCCAATACTGGAACATGGTACATGGCTACACGCCCGATGATGTTCGCAAGGACGAAGAAGGCATGCAGACCATGCGCGCCCTCGGTCGCAACATGGCATGGCTGCTCAAATGCATTGAGCTGGGCAAGGAAAACGGTATCACCTTCCCCAAGCGTGAGCCGTGGGTAGCCACCAATTTCATCCGCTGAAACAGGATGGAAAATGTTTGCTGTTTGAAGTGTGAATTTAAGTGCGGGTAAAACCGTGTGGAATTTCGGACACCCATCTGACGTTCTCGTCAGATGGGTGTTTTTTATCGTCCTGCTGCCTATTTATGTCCGGTAATCCTCTGTGAATGCTCATAGGACTATTCAGGCTTTGACCGGGGCGGCAGGCAGGGCTTATTCGATGGTAACCGTTCCTGAGATGTTCTTAATCGGATGTTTTTGGAACTGGCGGTCTATCAGGCGTCCGCCTTTGTAAATATTCTGAACGGCACCAGCCCATCCCTTGGTGATGACCGCGTGTCGGTTGTCAGTAAAGCGCAGGTAGTAGTTGTCTTGGGCCTTATCAGGACCGGGCATACACAAGTTCAGTTCTGCCGTGTCCGGACCCGTTTTCTCGTATGATATGTAAACACAAAAATCGCCGGTTGTTATCAGGTCGTCCTTCACCACCGTGTTCAGACCGTTCCATTCGGTATTGGTTCTGACGCAGAGTCTCTTGCCTATGATGCTGTCGGGAGATTTTACCGTAACTTTTGCCTGCGCTTGGGCATGTCCCTTCTGTGCGGCTTGGGTGTAATAGGCATAGGCTTTCGCTTGGTCCTTTGCCACTCCCCACCCATTCTCGTAGTTGCGTCCCATTTCATACATGCAGTCGGCATCACCCAGCTCGGCGCCCTTGAGGTAGTACTTGGCGGCCTCCTTGTTCTTGCTTGCTATGCTGCGGTAATAGAAACAATTTTGTACGCGTACGGTGTCCTCTCCCTCATAACCAAGGAAGAGTCCGGCAACCCCCGTGCATATGTTGACGGGGAAGAGAAGGAACGCCACTAGCCCCGGACAGTCTTTGGAAACCTTGCTGGCGTCGATATGCTGGCCGGCCTCGTAATATGCGTAGGGGGAGCCTTCGGCTATGCCCTTGTTTATGTTGCCGGGCAGGGAAGTGCAGGCCACCATGGCTAGCGCCGCCCCTGTCAAGGTGAGAGTTGTGGTAGTGTGTGTGTTCATGATGGAATGGTGTGGTTGCATTGCTACCCCATAGAGGAACGACCATGGTTGTTCCCTTCGTTTGATTGGAGGTGGGCAAACATAAGCCACCTTTGACCGGGAGTTCTTGTTTCTTATATCATTTCAGCCTCGAGGATGTCAATCCATTTTCTGTGATTTTTGCGCTGCGCCGGAGCGCGCGCGTCCCGAGCGCGGGAAAGCACCGAAAATGGTACGATTGACCGAAACCTGTTCCGGTAAGATAGACGTGCTCTTTGCCAAAAATGTACGAAACTTCTTCTTAGTCGCATACTCTGAATAATTTTCCTTATAGCGAGCCGTCAATTTCAATCTTCAGCTATTCATCCTGTTTTTCTTCCCTATTTTGCAACAATTTTAAAAAAGGTGGTTGAAATGCAATTCCTTTTATGGTAGAAAGTTGGTGAAGCATCGGCGATTTTCGTCGTTGCTCTTCTGCGTTACACTTTTCCCCGCTTACATACCATGATTACCATCATCACCGATCGCCAGCTTGCCCCCGACCAGCAGGGGCTCTGGATGAAGGCCCAGCAGGCCGTTCAGACCAAGAACTACAAGTATGCCGTCAGCATTCTGAAGGCGCTCATTAAGAAAGCCCCCGGTTTCCTTGAGGGCCGCAAGGTGCTGCGCGCCTGCGAGGTAAAGTCCACGCCCGATGCGGGTCGCCGCTCCTCTCTCTTCGGCGGTATCCGCATTACCACCCGCAAGAATCCCGAAGCCACCATCGTGGATATCGAGGACGATTTGGAGAAAGACCCCTATTCCGTGACCGCCAACGAGGCGCTTTTTGCTGCGGCTAACGACCTGAACCTGCCCCAGCTGGCCGCCTTTGCGTTGGAGACTATCTGCCAGGGTCAGCCCAACCCGCTGAAGCACCTGCACATGCTGGCCAACCACTACATCAAGAACGAAAACTTTGCCGAAGCCGCCGAGACTTACCGCCGCGTGCTTCAGATTGACCGCACGGACTCCATCGCCATGCGCGGTGAGAAGGATTGCGCCGCCCGCGCCTCCATGAAGCAGGGCAACTGGGAGGGCAAGGGCGACTTCCGCACCAAGATGAAGAACGCCAACGCCACCGCCGACCTTGAAAGCCAGGATAAGATGGGTCTTACCAAGGCGGAGTTGGAAGCCCGTCTCGGTCAGCTCTCCGAGCAGTACGCCGCCGATCAGGCCAACCTGCAGGTGGTGAAGGATATCGCCTCCGTCTACGAGCAGATGGAAGACTACGCCAACGCCTACTCTTTCTACGCCTACGCCTTCCAGCTGGGCGGCAATGCCGACGTTTCCATCAACGACAAGGCCATGGCCATGCACGAAAAGGCCATGCAGGCAGAGCTTGCCTACTACGAGCAGGTGCTGGCCGCCGACCCCGGCAACGAGGAAGCCGCCGCCGCCCTTGCAGCCCGCAAGGCCGAAATCGCCGCTCAGGTGGTGGCCGATGCCAAGGCTCGCGTGGAAGCCAACCCCACCGATGCCCAGCTGCAGTTCAAGTACGGCGAAGCCCTGTTCAACGCCGACCAGTTCTCCGAGGCCATCCCCGCCTTGCAGCGCGCCCGCACCAACCCCAACCTGCGCATCAAGGCCATGCTCATGCTCGGCAAGTGCTACCACGCCAAGAAGATGGTCGATATGGCCATCCGCCAGTTGGAGGAAGCCAACGGCGAGCTGCTTGCCATGGATGAGACCAAGAAGGAAATTCTGTACATGATTGGTACGATGTACGAAGAGCAGGGCAACAAGGAGAAATCCCTTGAAAACCTCAAGGCTATTTACGAGGTGGACTACGGCTACCGCGACGTGGCTCAGAAGGTGGAATCCGCCTACAGCTAAAAGAATTTATAAAGTTTTAGTAATGGCGCGGGCAATGCCCGCGCTGATAAAAAAGAACGGTCTGACTTGTCGGTCAGGCCGTTCTTTTTGTTCGGGCGGGAAGAGACGGTGCAGGGAGGGGGCGCTATCCTTGCATTTGACGGACTAAATCTACCCGCCCCGCCGCAAGGGCGCGTTGCAGCGGCGTGCGCCCGCGGCGGTCACGAGCGTGTCTGTCTGCCCCTGCCTGTAGCAGAAAACGCAGGGCTGCCGCCTTCCCCTGCATGAGTCAATACCCTTTTTCGCCCGTGCAAGATTTTATCAAACAAACAATCAAACAAGGTTGCATGCAACCCGAAAGGCGGCGGGGTGGCGAAAGCGAGGCGGAAAAATCCCATAGAGCAGCAGAGACAATAGCACCATCTGCTAACACAAGGACTCGTTGCGCGGAATTGCGGAAGCTCGGGCTTAGAACTTTTTCGGATTATATCATCTTGCCAAATCCCTATTTCTCATGCAGCCGTATGGGAGGACAATGATTCAAAACTGGCGTTTTTTACTCTTCTTCCTCCCAATGGGCGCGGGGGTGGGCTTGGGTGTAGACCTCTTTCATGCGCGTCTTGGTGACGTGGGTGTAGATTTGCGTGGTGGAGAGTGAGGCATGCCCCAGCAGCTCTTGCACGGCGCGGAGGTCGGCACCCGCTTCCAACAGGTGTGTGGCAAAGGTGTGGCGCAGTTTGTGCGGCGAGATGTGGAAGGGGATGTCGGAGCTTTGCAGGTATTTATCCAGCATCTTTTGGATGGTGCGCCCTGTCATGCGCCGCCCCAAGCGGCTGACGAAGAGGGGCCCGTCTGCTTCCAACGCCGCCATTTCGCGGTAACGGAGGATGGCCGCCCGCGCGTATTCGCCCACGGGCACCAGGCGCACCTTGCGCCCCTTACCCAGCACGCGCACGCAGCCGTCGCCGCCCTCCAGCGCGTCGGCATTCAGGCTCACCAGTTCGCTGAGTCGGAAGCCGCAGGAGTAAAACAGCTCCAGAATCGCCGCGTCGCGGTAGGGCATCCATTCGGGGTTGCGCTTATCTTGCTCGATTTGCAGGGGGAGGTTGAGCAGATGCTCCATTTGGTTGAGGCTGAGATGCACGGGCAGACCGTGCCGCGCCTTGGGCAGCGTGACCTCGGCAAGCGGGTTGGCGGGCAGCCCCTCGTGGCGCATGAGGTAGACGTAGAATGAGCGCAGCGCGGCAAAACGCAGGCGGATGGTGGCGGGCTTCAGCTCTTGCTCCATCGCTTCGTACAGCCAGTCGCGGAAATCATCGGTCTCGCAGCTCTCCCACGCGGCAAAGCGCTCGCCCATCCAGTCGCGGAACTGCGCGAGCGAGCGCGTGTAGGCCTCCAGCGTGCGGGGCGAGGCGTTGCGCTCGGCCTCCAGATAGGCCAAAAATCGTTGAGAAGCGGGCATGGTTACAGGGTGTCGGGGGGTGTGGCAAGGTACGCATCGATTCCGCGCGTGGGGAATCGTAGGTCGTTGCGGCGGAACATGTTTAATTGTCGGCGGGCGGAGGCTTCGTCCTTGAACAGCTGCGTGGGTGTCAGACGCTCGGCGGCGGGAATGTCGGGCAGGGAGGCCTGCAACACAAAGAGCAGACAGCGCAGGGAGGGGCTGCGGTGGCGTTCCTCGTTGAACAGGCGGCGACCGAGTTCCCATGCCTCTTTCTCGCGCCCTCGGATGCGGCACAGGTTGTAGAACTCCCAGCGCAGGTACATGGGCGAGGCACCGTGTGCCACGGCATCGCGGTAGGCTTCCGCCGCCTTGGCGAACTGCGGGCGGCGCGCCAAATCCTCGTAGTAGGCGGCCAGCTCCAGCCGCAGCAGGGCGCTTTGCGGGTTGTTGGCAATGCCGCGTTGCAGAAAGCTCTCGGCGGTGTCGAGATAATCGCGGCTCATTACGGCGCGTTCGTGGGCATCCAAATCGCGGCGGGCGTTGGTGGCTGCCACCGCATTCTTAGACATATCGCGGGCGGCGCGCGCCCAATAATTGATACGGCGCGGGCAGAGGGTGGTGATGCTCTCCCAACGCTTGCGGGCGCGCGGCCAGTCGTTATCCAGCCACGCGGCGGTGGCATCCATGGCCAGAACTTCCGCCGCTAGCGTGCGCAGACCGCCCAGTGTGAAGAAGGAGAGCTGTTGCGAGAGTGCGTCTTTTTTGTCTACCTTGGGGGAGGGGTAGCTCAAACCGTCCGCCAGCTCGCGTTGGTGCAGGGTTGTTGTCCATGGCTGCACCGCCGCTCCGAACAGCGCCAACACCGCCGCAGCCCCCACGCAGGTGAGGGCGCGTTGCAGACGGCGGCGGATGGGGCGGGCGGGCATGGTTCAGTTCATGTTCAGGCGGCTGCGGATATCGGCGGCCAGTTGCTCCCAATGCGGCACAGGGGCGTTGACGGCGTGGGCGCGGCGCAGGGGCTCGCCCCAAATGGCTTCGTATTCCACAGGGCGGCGGCGGTTGTAGTCCACCGCGCTGCTGGGGATGAAATCGCCCATTTTCGAGGTGCGGTCCATCTGCCATTCCACGATGTCCATCGGCAGGGGAAAGCCGCGCAGCTCGGCGGTTTTGCAGACTTCCTCCATGATGGCGCGGCTGCGTTTTACCTGTTCGGGCATGGTGAAGAGCTGTCTCACGCTGATGCCGCCCAAAGCAAGGCACAGACCGTTGAAGGGGATATTCCACGTGAGCTTCGTCCACAGAATCTGCTCCGTATGGCGGAAGGCGCGGGCGGGGATGCCTGCTTTTTCCAGAATCTCGGCAAAGACGGCGGCGCGTTGCTCGCCTTCCTCCGTGCCGCTGAGCGGGGCGACTTGGATGTTGCCGCCCTCCAGATGCGTGATGATGCCCGGCTCATCCATCATGCAGCACACAAAGCACAGCCCGATGTAGACGTTCTGCTGAGGCACAAAGCGGGCGATTTCTTCGGCATTGCCCATGCCGTTTTGGAAGGTGATAACCTCCGTCCCCTCTTTCAGCAGCGGGGGCAGGGCAGTAGAGAAATGTTCGTTGCTACAGGTTTTCCAACTGACGATGACCAAATCGACAGGACCGCATTCCTGCGGGGTGCGGCAGACGGAGGGCGCGGGCAGATGCACGTTGCCGTACACGCTGTTGACCTGTAAGCCTTTGGCTTTGATGGCATCATACGCCGAACGGACGATGAATGTAACATCATTGCCCGCCGCCGCCAGCTTGGCACCGTAGTAACAGCCCAAAGCCCCTGCACCCAGAATAGCAATCTTCATGCCCTCATTATAGCGGAAAAGGGAGGGGGAAGCAAGGGGAAGTTGGAGGTTGGAAGTTGGAAGTTGGAAGTTGGAAGTTGGAAGTGAGAATTTAGGCGCACTGCGTGCGCGGAATTATCGAACGCAAGGCTAAATGCAACACGCCGTTTAGGAATCTTGTGCTATTGCACCCGACAGCCTGATATAAATAGCAGTTTTCAGGATTCGACAAAAGCCTTTGCAAACGCTTTGCTTTTCTTTATCATCTACGTGGCGACAGCCACGCGAATTCTACAATTTCAACCTTCAACTTTCAACTTCTCTTCAAGCCTTTTTCCTGCACAGGGCGGGTATGCTCAGCCCTGCGGCGAGCAGGGCGCAGAGGATGACCGCCCAGTCGCCGAAGAGGGCGTAGAGGGTGAAGCCCGCGTTGCGGTCTACAGGCAGCACGGCGTAGCTGTAGCCTGCCGTGTGCGGGTCGCCGTCCGCTTTGCGGAGGGCGTGGATGAACGCGCCGTTGGGCGCAATGGCACAGGTCACGCCCTTGTTGGCGGCGCGTATCATCGGGCGGCGCAGCTCGATGCAGCGGAAAGCGGCGTTGCGGGCTTGTTGCTCGCCGCAGCAGGAGTCGCAAAACCACGCGTCGTTCGTGTCGTTCACAATCACCTGCGGACCTTTACGGACAAACTTGGTGAGCAGGTCGCCCACGGTGTCCTCATAGCAGATGGCGGGAATCACGCCCACGGTTTCATCCGTACCGGGGACAGGAACGGCAATCGGCTCATCGCCTGTACCCGCGTGGATGCCCTCGCCCACCTGCGTGCCTGTCATTTGGCTGTAGATGTCGGCCACCACTTTCACATCATTGGCCAGCGGCACATACTCGCCGAAGGGCATGAGGTGCTGCTTGGAAACGGTGGTGATGCTGTCGAAGCCGTCGGGAATAACGGCCAGCGAGTTGAACAGCCCGCCGTAGCGGTAGCCTGTCTCCGCGGCGGCATCGGGTGTCCACAGCCATTCATCGGCACCCGTGAAGAGCACGAAAGGCTGCCCGCCGATTTCCTGTACACGTTGGCGGAGAAGGGGAAGACCTTCGTTTCCTAAGAAAACCTCTGTGGTTTGGGCATCATCTTCACGCAGTTTGCCCGTTGCGGTGTTGCGGTGCAGGGGGGCACCCAAAGCACTCTCCGGCCACACGACCCACACGGGCAGCTGTTGGGTCAGCCCCACCTCGGTGTTCTGCATGGCGCGGCGCACGGTGTCTTGCTGAATCTCGTTAAAAGCAGCCCATGTGGCGCGCAGATACACGCCGTATTGGTGGGGGCGGAAGGGTCCTTCCTCCATGCGCTCCTGCTGCGGCTCATTCTGCTGGATGGCCAGCACGGGCAGCTGCATCACGCTGTCGCGGCGCATCATGACACCGGGGGCGTAGGCTTTGGAGAGGGCAAGCCCGCCGAGAAAAAGACCGAAAAGGACGATGGCACAGCCGTAGAAATCCCACGGCGAGACGCCGTGCCCCACGGCGCGGAACTGCACCCAGCTGCGGCGCACGGCGCACCACAGAATGACGGAGGTACACACAGGGATGAACGCGAGCGCGGCGGTGCCTACAAACTCCGCCCATTGCACCATGGAAAGACCGTCGTATAGGGCCATGCCCATGCTGTTCCAGCTGAAACCCAGCGTGCCGTGGGCACGTAACCATTCCACCACCACCCACAGGGCACCGCCGCCCACGGCGCTGCGCAGGGTGGAGCGCATGTCGGCAAAGGCCCATGCCTTGCGTGCCTCTTTGGCAGCAGCGGGCTTTTTGTCACCCGCAGCGGGCAGGGGGAGCAACGAGGGGCGCAGCAGCGTGTTCATGATGCCCGCCCACAGTGCGGGCAGGACGGCGTAAACCGCCATCAGCGGCAGAAAGGCCACTATTGTGAACAGCCAGCCGGGGATATAAAAGACGTTGCCGACCTCGTGAATCCACCAAAAGCTCACGCAGTACCAGCCCATGCCGTACAGCCAACCCATGCGGAAGCTGTGCCACCAGCCGCGTTTGCCGCACCACAGCACGCAGAGCAGGGGCATCAGCCCCAGCCACACCAGATTGCCGAGGTCGTAGGGCGGGAAAGCCATGGCCATGAAAACACCGCCCAAAAGGGCGGTGAGCCAAGACCAACGGAGTAACAGCGGAACGCGGGGCGCAGCGGTATCCATGTCGGTGAATCAGAAAAATTATTCGGGAAGAACGCTGATGTAGCCGAGCGTACGCATCTCGCCGCCCGCGGCGCGGCTGCGAACGACCACGCGCCACAGCTGCTCGTCCTGCTTGATGGTGTGCAGGGTGTAGTCGCCCTCTGTCTCAAAACCCTTGGCCATGCGGGCAACGGCGGTCTTGCCGCCCGCCTGTACGGAATCATTGTTCGCGGGGGCAAAGCCCTGCGCGGTGTAGCGCAGACTCACCGTGTCACCGATTTGAGAGCCTGTGACGCTGAAGAAGTTGAGGTACAGCATGCCGTCGCCCTTGCAGTCGCCCAGTTCCAACGTGACCTGCGGGTAGTAGGCCACGCGCAGTTCCATGCGCTCATCCCCTGCGGAGGATTTCCACACCGCAGCGGCTTTGGTGAGGCTCATGTTCTCCCCCGCCCAAGGCAGAGCGGTGTGGGCATCGCGCCCATCGGCACCGGGCATGGCGTTGCGGAAAACAATAACAAGGCCAAGGAAGGCAATCAGCGCAACCAGCACGGCGGTCGCCTTGTTGCGGAAGGCGTCTTTCCAACTCG
Source organism: Akkermansia sp. (assembly GCA_045615585.1). Lineage (GTDB taxonomy): Bacteria > Verrucomicrobiota > Verrucomicrobiia > Verrucomicrobiales > Akkermansiaceae > Akkermansia. Next base: position 21,226 of record JAZLFB010000280.1, on the reverse strand, counting down.
GTGCGGCGGCTGTTGCTGTTTCGGGGGCGGTTTCGGACTCTTGCATGCCCCTATTTTGCCCGAAAAATGCAGGGTTGCAATAAAAAAGGGTTGCATTTTGGAAAAAATAAGTGAAAAATAGCGGTGGGCGTTAACACCCCATACACGAAAATGGCCGATATCGACGAAAAAAACGAAAAGAATGTTCCCGGTAAGTTCTATGTCGACAGCAACTGCATCGACTGCGACCTTTGCCGCGAATCCGCTCCCGCTTTCTTTGGTCGCGACGATGACGAGGGTCTTTCCATCGTTGTCAAGCAGCCTGAGACTGATGAGGAAATCGCTCTGGTGACCGAAGCTATGGAGGGCTGCCCCGTTCAGGCTATCGGTGACGACGGCGAATAAACCCACGTTTCATTCCCCTTTCAACCCGGTAGCAGCTCTCTGCTGCCGGGTTGCTTTTTTCTCATGCCCCCGCGCCGCCGCAGCAAAACGCCCGAAGTGACCGCCGTCTCCGTGTCGGTGGGGCGCAAGAAGCCGCGCCCGCGTTTCTCCATGATTCGCGGGGCAGATGGCAGCGAGCGCGCGGAACGCTCCCGCACCCGCGCGGAGGACGAGCGTGATCAGGCGCTGGCGGATTTCTTCGGCATCGGCCCCGCGCTGGATGTGAAAGCCAATATCCGCACCATGGATTCGCTGCTGGGCGAACTCTTGCAGGAGCTGAACCTACAGGAAGAGACGCTGGGACCCGAAATCTTGGCGGAGGCATGGCACAAGGCCGTGGGCGATATGCTCAGCGGCATGTCCGAGCTGGTGTCGCTCTCCCGCCAAACGGCGGTGATTCGCGTGAGCCACGCCGCCGCCCGCTATGAGTTGACCCGCCTGAAACCCCAGATTGTGCGCGTATTGAACGAGACGCTGGGAAGCGGCAGCGTGACCCGCGTCAAATTGATTCAGTAAGATGTCGCTGCGCCGCCTTTGTCTGTTGGGTGTTGCCGCCGCCGTGGCGTTGGCGGGCTATGTGGCTACTGTTTGGCAACGCCCTGTCTGCACCATCCACCCCGCTGCGGTGATGTTTTCTTCCTTGGGGCGTGCGGAACGTGCCGTGTTGCCCGATGATGCAGGGGCGATTCGCCACGCATGGCGGATGCAGGGGCGTCACTACTGCTCCGTTACCCGCTTCGAGGTGGGCGACACGGCGGCACTCTTGCAACGCTACACCTTTCACCCGCTTTCGGAACAGGAGCATACCGCCCTTGCCGCCGTGCCCGCCGAGCTGTCCGCCCTGCCGTGGTGGCAGGCATCTGCCGCTCCCCTCTTTGCCGCCGTCAACCCCGCCTGTACGCTTTTCGTGAACCCGCGGACGGAGGAATTTTACCTATTGGTGGCGGAAAATTAAATTGAAACATTCAATTATGACACAGGAAATTGCCACTTCACGCCCTTGAAAGTGGCTTTGGTATTGCCGAAAACGCGTTTTTCTTAGAAAATAGCCGCGTTATGATGTACGGCAAAGCTAGAGTATGCTCTAACTTTGGTCAAGAGGGTTCATCATACGTGAAGTTTTGATATGCTTTTTCATTCTTCACAGTGTCGTTGCTGCGAGACAACCCAACATACGGGCTTGTCCGACGCGGCGTGTTTCGTTATAGTTTCCGACGATGACTTACTCTGAACTGAAAGAGTGGCTGAAGGCCACGGGCATTACCCGGCAGATGATTGCCGATCGTTTTGCCATCAGCAAGGGCACAGTCAACAACTGGCTCTGCGGCACCCGTCCCATCCCCGCCCGAAAGTTGGCGCTGATTAAGGACCTGAAGCCGTACACCCCCGAAGCCCCCGATGCTCCGCGTGCTTCACGCGGCCGTGCTATCGGCGTGCCGCTGACCGATGCAGAATATGCAGAGGTGCTGTCCGCCGTTATCAGCTCCGGCAAGCGCATTGAGGAGTTCGCTGCGGAGGCAGTGGTAGCCGCTGCCCGCGCCGAGTTGGGGAGAGAGCCGGAAACCACAACCGAAACACAAGAAACAAAATGAAGAAGACCCTGTTCTCCCTCCTCCTGATGGGTGCCGGCCTTTGCAGCGCCGGTGAGACTCCCGCCCCCGCCCCGCAGCCTGCGCCCGCCGCCAATCCTTTCTCCGGTTCGATTACGCTGGGCTACATGACCAACATTGAACGCCGCGGTATCGTGGCTACTCACTCCGTTGCCGAGGGTGACAGTGTGGAGTTTGCCGCTGCCAAGTACGCCTACGACATGGGTGTTCCCGGTAAGTGGGGCTTTGAAGGTCACGTTTCCTACGTGATTCCCTCCTCCGGTCACGACATGTACGGCCGCGCCCAGTTCGGTCCCACCTTCCGCGCCATGGGTTATGTGGGCCCCGTTAAGGTTGCCAATCTGGAAAACGAGCTGGGTATCAAGAACGGTTTCCGCTACAAGCAGGATAAGTGGAACGTTGGCTTCGGTCATTTCTTCCTGCACGGCGGTCCCTTCGGTGCCGTTGCCAAGCACTTCCGCAAGCAGGGTGCCTCCACCATCAACGAAGTGTACATCAACCCCGAGTTCACCCCCTACAAGTGGCTGGACATGGGTGTCACGACCAGCTACAGTTTCCAAGGTGTGACGGGTTGGTGGTTCGAGCCCTACATCCGCGCCAAGGCTCCCATCATCGGTACCCCCGATAACGTGAAACTGGCTGCCACCGCCGAGCTGGGTATGACCGCCACCGCCGATTACTTCAACAGTGCCTACAACGCTTGCAGCAACGGTTCTCAGGCTTTCTTCCTGCGCCTCAAGACGCCTTGGTTCGTCAACGAGCACTTCATTCTGACCCCCGGCGTGGGCTTCCACTGGCTGGGTAAGGGCGGTATGAAGGCCAACACCGAGTCCGAAATGCGCACATACACGCAGAACGGCACCATGGTTCCCTTCCGCAACTTTGCCGTGGTGGGTTCCGTGACCGCTACCTACGTGTTCTGATAATGATTACGGCTTTGCAGCCGTTACGAAGCGCTCCATGAGCTTTCTGTCCGGCGATGCCATCGGCATCGCCGGCAGTTTTTTCAGGGGAATCCACTCTTCACCCGCTTGGGGGGCGGTATCGGCGGGGGCGCGGTGCAGGTGGCGCGTCACCTTGTAGCGCGTCACGCTGTATTTTTGGTCGCAGAGGTGCGGCATGGCAGCCACCTCTTCCGCCGAGCGGCGGGGCAGGCGGTACATGCCCGCGTGGCGGTTGCCGTCCGCCTGTTTTTCCAGCAGAATCCCCTTGTCGGTGATGAGCAGGATGTCGTGGTGCTCCAACGCCGTCGTTTCCTTTTTCGGCAGCTTGACAGGCAGCGTTTCGGGTGCCTTGGCTTGGCACCAAAGGCGAATCGGACACAGCAGACAGTCGGGCGTACCCGTGGTGCAGAGGCGTTGCCCCAGCTCCATGAGGGCGGAATTGTACGCCCGCGGGTTTTCCCTGTGGACATGCTCCGCCGCCCATGCCCAATGAAGCTTGCGCCCTGCGGGGGTGTCGATGGCGGTGGCATCGTTGAACAGGCGGGCGAACACGCGCGACACGTTGGCATCCACCAGCGGGGCGGGGTGGTTGTAGGCAAAGCTCAACACCGCGCCCACCGTGTAATCGCCGATGCCGGGCAGGGCGCGAATCTCGGCTTCCGTGCGGGGGAAAACCCCGCCGTGCAGCCCGACAACGGCGCGCGCTGCCGCCTGTAGGGCGCGCACGCGGCGGTAGTAGCCGAGCCCCTCCCAAGAGCGCAGGGCGGCTTCCTCCGTAGCGGCGGCAAGGGCGGCAGGGGTGGGGAACTGCGCCAGCCACGCCTCATACCGCGCCAGCACGGTGGGGATGGTGGTCTGTTGCAGCATGATTTCGCTCACCAGAATCGCCCAAGGGTCGGTAGTGCGCCGCCAAGGGTAATCCCGCCCCTCCTGCAGAAACCATTGCACCAGCGCCTCCTGCCATGTGGGGACAGGGGGGACAGCATTATCTGAAAGGGGGATTGTCATGAAACGAACTTATTTTCTCTTGAAGAGGGCAGCCAGTGTGCCGCCGGAAATGTTATGCCACACACTGAACAGGGCGCCGGGTACGGCTGCCATAGGTATGCCGGGGAATGCGCTGTGCGCCAGTGCCACGGCCAGCCCGCTGTTCTGCATGCCGATTTCGATGGCCATGGTTTTGCATTGGGCTGCGGGCAGATGCAGTGCCTTACCCACGCTGTAGCCGCAGGCAAAGCCCAGCAGATTGTGTGCGATAACAGGCAGCAGAATGATGAGACCTGCCGTCCGAATCGCCTCTGCATTGTGGGCAATGACGCAGACGATGATGGTGCAGATGGCGAGAATGGAGAACGCAGGCAGATAAGGCAGCAGCCGTTTCACGAAGCCGCCGCAGAAATGTTGCAGCAGAAAGCCGACTGACAGCGGCAGCATGATGACCTGTAGGATGGAAAGGAGCATGCCCCATGCATCGACCTCGACCGTGGTGCGCAGAATCAGCCATGTGATGAACGGCGTGAGCAGCGGTGCAAGAAGCGTGTTGACCGTAGTCATGGAGACAGAGAGGGGCACATCGCCCTTTGCCAGAAAGGTGATGACATTGCTGGCGGTGCCGCCGGGGCAGGTGCCCACCAGAATAATGCCTGCGGCAATGGCGGGTTCGGGAGCGAAGAAACGGCACAGCACCCATGCCGTCAGGGGCATGATGGTGAATTGCGCGGCGCAGCCGATGAGCACGTTGCGCGGGTGCAGCAGAATGTGGCGGAAATCCGCCGCCCGCAGCGTTAGCCCCATGCCGAACATCACCGCCATGAGCAAGGGTGTAATCCACGCTGTCTCAATCCACAGCCCGCAGGCGGGTTGCCAAAGAGCTGACAGGGCAAAGCCTAAAATCAGCCATGCCATGGATTGCTCTATGCAGCTACAAAGGTTGCGTACGATGTTCATGCTGTCATGCACCGTTGAATGAACTGCCCCTACTGTACAGCGAAACGCACCGCTTGGCAAGTGAAGAAAACCGCCCTGCCTCTATCAGTCATTTTTGTTAGATGTACGACTTTATGCTTGCCGCCTGCGGTGTGTGTGTGTTATCATACCCCCATGAAGTGCGTGTTGCAACACCTGACGCTGTTGTTGGTATGGGCGGTGACCTTGTTGACCGCCAATGCAGATGCTGCACCCCTGATGGCCAAGAAAACGCCCGACGGCAAATGGGCATTTGTACCTTTGGCCGATGGTTTTGATTTCCCTGTCGGTAAGCCTAATGCCGAAGGTTATTACAAGGCGCGCGGTCTGCGTTTGGCGACACCCCGCCACTTGGGCGAGGACTGGAACGGCAACGGCGGCGGCAATTCCGATTTGGGCGACCCCGTGTACTCCATCGGTATGGGCTTGGTGACATACGCAGCCGATGCCCGCGGTCGCTGGGGTAACGTGGTGATTGTGCGCCATGCCTTTCGAGAACCCCGCACGGGTAAAGTGCTGTGCTGTCAGTCGCTTTACGGTCACCTTGACCGCATTGATGTGAAACTCGGTCAGATTGTCGGGCGCGGGCAGCAGGTGGGGACCATCGGCACCAATCACGGTATGTTCCCCGCCCATTTGCATGCGGAACTGCACTTCAACGTGCTGGTGAACTGCGGGCAGCAGGGGATTCCCAAGAAGCCCGGCAATTACGGTCACCTGACCGACTTTATCAACCACTATCGCAAGCTGAAGCCCGAGCAGAAGTTTGTCAAGCTGCCCATCGGCGGTTTCCTGCCCTACAAGGATACCGAAGGTCTGTAACGGCATGGTGCCTGCGGCCCATATCTGCCTGTTCGGCGGCTCGTTTGACCCTGTTCACACGGGGCATACCGCCATTGCCGCCGCCGCCCAAGCCGCCTGTGGCTTGGATAAGGTGCTGTTTCTGCCTGCCGCTTGTTCCCCTTTCAAACAGGGTAAAACCTGTCGCTTCTCCGATGCGGAACGCTTGGAGATGCTGCACCTTGCCACGGCGGAGCTGCCGTGGGCGGAGGTTTCGGATGTGGATTTGAAACTGCCGCCGCCCAGCTGGAGCTGGCGTTTGGTTGAGCATTTTTCACAGCTCTACCCTCACGCCCGCCTGTACTGGCTGCTGGGTACCGACCAGTGGGAGGAGCTGCACCGCTGGGGGCGTTATGAGTATCTGGTGCAGCATCTGCATTTCATTGTCTACCACCGTGGCACCGCCCCCCAACCGAGGGAGGGAGTGCAAAGTACCTTCCTTTGCGGCGACCACCCCGCCTCGGCCTCTGCCATCCGTGCTGCCCTACAGGCGGGTACCCCTGTGCCGCAAGGCTGGCTCCACCCCGCCGTGGAGGAGTACATGGGGAAGTTGGAAGTTGGAAGTTGGAAGTTGGAAGTATAAAATTAGGCACGCTGCGCGTGCGAGTATTCTGAAACGCAGAGCGTTTGCTGCATCTTTCGATGAGTTCAGACGGCAACATTATTTAACGGCATATCACCCGCGTTTCGGGTGTTACAGGCTAAGGCAACCGAAACGGCATGTCGCTGTTAGCACCGCGGGCGAAAATTCCGCGCGGCGAAGCCGCGCCTAACTCAAAACTTCCAACCTCCAACCTCAAACTTCAAACTTCTTTATGACATCCATTTCCCGCCCTGTGCCTTTCTATCTCCTTGACTTCCCCGTCGTTTCGCTGTAGAACAGGGGCAGCGCGGGGCGTTGTGCCCCTTTTGCGCTGAACCCCATTACATTATTATGAAGAAATCCTACATCATTATGGCTGCCGGCCTTGTGGCCGCCGCCGCTGCGGTTCCCTACTGCTATTCTCAGGCTCAGGAGAGCAACGCCGCTCAGGCTGCTCCCGCCGCTGCACCCGCTGCCGCTCCCGTCTCTGCCGAGCAGGCCAAGAAAGCTTTCTCCTACTTTGCCGGTTACAAGATGGGTCAGGACATTTCCACCGGTGTGTCCACCATCACGATTGACGACTTCGACAAGGACACCTTCTTTGCCGCTATGGCTGACAGCATGAAGGGCGAGCGCCCCACCATGTCTCAGGAAGAACTGGAAGCCGGTATGTCTGCCTTTGCCGACACCATCCGTCTGCGTGAGGAAGCCGCCGCCGCTGCCGCTCTGGAAAAGGGCAAGGCTTTCCAAGCCGAATTCGGCAAGCAGGAAGGCGTGACCAAGACGGAATCCGGTCTGCAGTACCGCGTGCTGACCGCCGGTGACGGTCGCAAGTACGATGAGGAGAAGGACGGCAAGGATGCCATCTGCGTGGTGACCTACGAAGGCAAGCGCATTGACGGCACCACGTTCGACAAGGCCGAAACGCCCATCGAAATGCCTGTGAATCAGGTGGTGCCCGGTTTCTCCGAAGCCCTGAAGCTCATGCCCATCGGCTCCGAGTGGGAAGTTTGCATCCCCTCCGACCTCGCTTACGGCCCTCAGGGTCCCGGTCCCATCGGCTCCAACGCTACGCTGGTGTTCACCATCAAGCTGACGGACATCAAGAAGAACGACCGTCCCGCTCCCTCCATGCCCATGCAGCTGACGCCTGAGATGATTCAGCAGTTGCAGTCTCAGGGTCTTGAGGTGGAACCCGAATAAAGCGCGTTTCCCGATAACCCATTCTTTTCAGGGCAGGGGTGTTGCGGCACCTCTGCCCTTTGTTTCTTCATTGACAGACCCCGCAGGTGCGGTATAATAACCATATCTTTTACCCCCATGCAAGAGCCGCTGCCCCGCACGCCCCCTGCCGATGCCCTGTCGAATGTAGAACTTCGCCTGACCGCGCTCAAATTTTCCTCGCTGGTCTATCTGCGGAACGGTCGTTCCGTGCTGTGGGATATCGGCATCACCGCCTCTCAAACCTTGGAGAACGTGAGCCTTTGCATAGAATACAGCCCCGATTATGTGGAGAAAACGGTGCAGGAGGGGATTACCGTTGAAGGCGGCAAGCCTGTCACGTTCCGTTTGCCCGCTACCCCCCGTTTTGATGAAGGCCGCCTGTTGGCGTTGGAGGAAGAAGAGCAGGGCAAGGTGACGGTGAGCCTGTTAGCCGCTGACGGCAGTTTGTTGGCGCGGGCGGAAAGCTCGTTTGTTTGGCTGGCTCACAACGCATGGGCGGGCGGGGATGAGTTCCCTGAATTGTTGGCAGCCCTCACGCTGCCCGAAGATGAGGGCGTGGAAACCCTGTTGCGCGACACGCAGACGGCGTTGGGCGCGGCGGGTGAGCCGTCGGCGTGGTGCGGGTACAACGGCACGGCAGAACAGCTGTCGGGGCAGTTGCAGACCCTGTGGAATACGATGGCGGCCTACCACATCCTGTACAGTCTGCCGCCCAAGAGCTGGATGGAAGTCGGCGTAGGACAACGCGTGCGCACGCCCTCTCAAATCCTGAAAGGCGGGTGCTCTACCTGTTTGGATTCGACCCTGATGCTGGCGGCGGCGGTGTCGCGCATGGGCTTGAACCCCCTTGTGATGCTGATAGAGGGGCACGCCTTTTTGGGTATCTGGTTGAAACCCGCCGCCCTGCCGAAACCCAAGGTGGCACAGGTGGCTACCGTGCGAAACTTGGTGAAACAGGGGGAAATCCTGTTGCTGGAAACCACCGCCGTGAACGGCGAAGCGGGCTGTACCCCCGCTCCGTTTGCGCATGCTGCCGAGTTGGGGCTGTCCGAACTGGAGCAACTCACGGATGACGATTTCTTTGTCGCCTTGGATTTGCGCCTGTTGTGGCATGAATGTAGCATTCACCCCATTTTGGGCGGCACAGGCAGTCAGTATGTGGCAGCGGCGGCGGGGGCAGAGGCTCTGGTGACCGCCGCCCCGCACGGACGCATGGAAAACTGGCAGCTCAAGCTGTTGGATTTATCGCTGCGCAACAACCTGCTCAACTGCAATCCCGACGGTAAACGACAGCTCGGTCTGCTGCTGTCCGATGTGGGCGAGCTGGAGGATGTGCTGTCCAAGGGCACGGCGTTCCGTGTGAAACCGCTGCCGCAGACCTTTTGGACGGCGTTGACGACCTACTACAAGGGCGGGCAGTCCGATTACGAGCACCAACGTATTGCGGACTGTGTGGAAGCCATGTTCGCCAAGCGCGAGCTGACCGCTGCGCTGAATGAGGAGGAGCTGCAACGCTGTTTGCAGGGGCTGTATCTTTCCACCCGCCGCGAGATGGAGGAGAGCGGTGCCAATACCCTGTATCTGGCATGCGGGTTCCTGAAATGGTACCGCAAAGGTGTGGATAACAAGCCCTACTACGCGCCGTTGTTGCTGATTCCCGTGACGCTGACCCGCCCGAGTGTCAAGGCGGGCTTTACCCTGCGCGGGGCGGATGAGGAATCGCGCTTCAACCTGACGCTGCTGGAGTATCTGCGCATGGAATACGAGTTGCAGATACCCGAATTAGAGGGTGAGCTGCCCACGGATGAAGCAGGGGTGGATGTGCCGCAGATTTTCAACATGGTGCGTAAGGCGGTGAGCGGACAGCCCGGTTGGGAGGTGGATGAACGCTGCACGCTGGGTACTTTCTCGTTCACCAAGCATTTGATGTGGAAGGACTTGACAGACCGCCGCGCCGATTTGCTGAAAAATCCCATTGTGGCGCAGATTGCGGCGGAAAAACGCAGCACCTTCCCCGCACAGGGCGGTTTCCCCGACCCCGCGACGCTGGATAACGAGGTGGAGGCAGAAAAGGTTTTCACGCCGCTCTCTGCGGATTCTTCGCAGCTTTCGGCGGTGTTGGCTGCTGCGCGCGGCAAGAGCTTTGTGCTGATTGGCCCGCCCGGAACAGGTAAGAGCCAGACCATCACCAACATGATTGCCCATTGTCTCGGACACGGCAAGACGGTGCTCTTTGTCGCGGAAAAGTCCGCTGCTTTGGAGGTGGTACACCATCGTCTGAAACGCATCGGACTGGATGATTTCTGTCTGGAGCTGCACTCCCACAAGGCCAACAAGAAAGAGGCCTTGGCGCAGTTCCGTGCTGCGGTGGCGGCGGTGACCAAGGGGGAAACACCCGACCGCTGGGGCGAGTCGGTTGATGCCATGACCAACCTGCGGGAACGCCTGAATCAGCTGCCGCGTGAGATGCACAAGCCGTTCCTCGACGGCGGCACGCTGTACGGAGAGGTGGAGCTGTTGGCTTCAACCCCCAAAACGCCTTTGCCGCAACCTCTGCCGGATGACCCTGTGACGCTCACCCGCGAACGCCGAGCGGAGTTGACGGAGACGGCGCGGGAGCTGGTGCGCCACTTCCGTGTGACGGAGCAGGTGCCGCCCGCCGTGCGGGCTTCTTTCGGTCGAACGGCATGCGGGGTCGCCGATGAAGCGGAGCTTGCCGAGACGTTACAGTGCTTTGCGGAGGAAAATCGCCGCCTTGCCGCTGCGGGGGATGCGCTGCACCGCGAGTTGCCCGCCGACCGCGAACAGATGGGTCGCCTGTGCCCTGTGCTTCATGCGTGGATGCAGCAGCCCGACAAGGCAACCCTTGCCTTTGCTCCGCAACAGGCAGGGCGAAGCATGGCTGTTTTGCAGGAGCTTGTTTCCCGCGCCGACCATATCCGTGCGTTGCGGGGTAAGCTCACCCTGCCGTACCCTGACAGCACGTTAGCCGAGCCGCTGCTGGATGCATGGCTGCGCGATTGTCGCGAGCTGTCCGTCTCGAACTTCATCGTCCGTTGGTTCGGCATGCGCCGCCTTGCCCGCGTGCTGAAAGGTCAGGCTCTGACCACCCGCAAGCCTGACTGTCTGAACGATTTGACGACCCTTGTCGCCCTGCGTGATGCCTTGCAGGAGCTGCACGCTATGGATGTCAGCCCGCTGCCGCCCGATTTCCGCAAGGGTGAAGCGGCTACCGCTGCCGATGTCGAGCGTGCCGCCGCAGACTCGGCGTTGCTGCACCGTCTGACTCCTGCTGATGAAAAGGTGTTAGCGGAACTGTCTGCGGATAAAGCACGCATCCCCCGCCCGACCGACAGCGTGGGACAGGCCGTGCAGACGATGGCACAGCATGAGTCGGCCGTTGCCGCGTTGCAGGAGACGCTGACCCGCCTGTTGGCTGCTCCTGTGGCTGATTTTGCCGCTGCTGCCGACGGGCAGGGGAGTGCATGGGCGGAAGCTCTGCTGGCGCAGCGCGAGCAATGGCATGAACTGGCTCTGTGGAATCGGATGGCGGAAACCGCCCGCGCCAAGGGCTGCGGTGCTATGGCAGCGGCTCTTTCCGACGGCAGCATTGCGGCGGCGGATTTGGAAATCGCCGTAGCCTTGCAACTGGCACAAAAGCGCGTGGCGGCGGTGGCGGATGCATCGGACGTGCTCAAAAACTTCTCGCCGCAGGTGCATGAATCGCGCATGGCGGAGTTTGCGGAGAAGGACGGCGCGCTGTTGCGCAAGACGAGCGAGCATATCCGCACCCTGCTCACGACCCGCGCCGCCAAGATTGCGGAGTTCGGGCAGGAAACGTCTCTCCTGCAACGCGAGCTGTCCAAGCAGCGCGCCCACATGCCGTTGCGCCGCCTGCTGCGCGAGCTGCCCAACGTGACCCCGCTGCTGAAACCCTGTCTGTTGATGAGCCCGCTCTCCGTTGCCCAATACCTGACTACGGAGACGGCTCCTTTCGACGTGGTGATTTTCGATGAGGCGTCGCAGATTCCCGTGTGGGATGCCATCGGCGTCATTGGTCGCGGCAAGAGTGCCGTCATTGTGGGCGACCCCCGCCAGATGCCGCCCACCAATTTCTTTGCCCGCAGCAAGGGGGCGGAGGATGAGTACAGCACCGTAGAGGCCGACATGGAAAGCATTCTCGATGAATGCCGCGCCTGCGGCATCCCCGAAATGAATCTCGCATGGCACTACCGCAGCAAGTCCGAAAGCCTGATTGCCTTCTCCAATAGAAAATATTATGAGGACAGGCTCGTCACCTTCCCCGCGCCGATGATGCGGGATGCGGCACTCACCTACCACCACACGGGCGGTGTCTACGAAAGCGGGGCAACCAAGCGCGTGAACAGAGAGGAAGCGCGGCAGCTGGTGGCTCATGTTGTGGCGACACTCAAAGCCAAGGATTTCCGCTACACCGAGGCGACCAGCATCGGCATTGTCACCTTTAACGTGCAGCAACAGGCGTTGATTGAGGACATGTTGGAAGCGGAACGCGCCAAGGATGATGCGCTGGAACCCTACTTTGCCGAGGATAACCCCGAAGCCGTGTTCGTGAAGAATCTGGAGAACGTGCAGGGTGATGAACGCGGTGTCATCTACTTCTCCACCACCTACGGGCGCGATGCCAAGGGCAAGATATCCATGAACTTCGGTCCGCTGAACATGAGCGGCGGTGAGCGCCGACTCAACGTGGCGGTCACGCGTGCCCGCTGTGCCATGCACGTGTTCACCTCCATGGTGCCGGAGGACATCAACCTGAACCGCACGAATGCGCGCGGCGCGGCGGATTTGCACGACTTTTTGGACTACGCCCGCCGCGGGGCGGCTGCCTATCTGTCGACCCACACCGAAACCGCGGAACGCGATGCTTTGGCGGCAGCCGTGGCGGTGCGGCTCAAGGAACGCGGGTGGAACTGCCGCACGGCGGTGGGTGTGTCGGGCTATCGCTTGGATTTGGCGGTGGAACACCCTGAACACGAGGGTGAGACGCTGGCGGGTATCATGCTGGACGGTGCCGCTTATGCCGCTTCCAACACCGCGCGTGATCGCGACGTGCTGCGCCCCTCCGTGTTGTCGGGTCTGGGTTGGCGGCTCATTCACCTGTGGGCGATTGACTGGTGGCGCCGCCCGAATGCGGTGCTCGAACGGCTGGATAAACAGTTGCGTGCCTTCATGGAGATGGGACCGCCCACACCGCCTGAACTGCCCGAGCTGGTGGGTGCTGCGGCGGAAACGGCAACGCCTGTACCCGCCGCGCCCGTGCCGGAACGTACCGCCCCCGCCGCCCCCTTGGTGGCGGAGGAGTACCGCGAATACCGCCCCGAAACCCTGTTGCCCCCGCTTTTCGAGATGAACGACGCCTCACTTCGCCGCTTGCTGCAAGCGTTTGTAGGGGTGGAGGGTCCTGTGACGGAGCCGTATCTGCTGAGCCGTTTAGGTGACATCTGCCCCGGTGGCATGCGCCCGACTGTTCGCCGACACATGGCGGAACTCATCACGCAACTGCTGGCACAGGGAACGCTGGTGAACACGCCCGAACCTTTGGCTGACGGTACTTTCCGCCGCGTGCTGACCCTGTCGGGGCAGCCGACCGTGCGTCTCCGCACGAAAGGCACGCGCGATTGGTCGGACATCCCCAACAGCGAATGGTTGGCGGGGGCCGCCGCCGTGCGCGAGCATCTGGGCTGTCTGCCCGGCTGTGACGACCACCTCAAAGGCACCGCCACCTGTTTCGGCATAGCCCGCCTCACCAAACCCGTTAGGGAACACCTTACCGCGCTGATAGCGCGGTAAAGAAGAAGTTGAAAGTTGTAGGTTGAAAGTTGAAATTGTAACATTCGTGCGGCTGACGCCGCAGAGATGAAAATAAAACGCAAAGCGTTTTCAAGACTTCCAAATAAGCTCCACCTATATACTTAAGCGCTAATCCTTTTTATATCTGCCGCCAACGCCTTGCGTTCATCGTCCTCCTGCACGCGTCAGCGTGCCGCACTTTGTAATTTCAACCTTCAACTTTTTTAGTCTTCCCTCTTTCCCCTAATCGTAGTATAATCCGCCCCGTGCGAAATTTCGGTATCATTCTGGCTGCATTGCTGGCTTTCCCCTTGGTAACAGGTTGCGGAGAGTCAGAGAAGGAACGCCGTGAACACGCCGCGCGTTTCACGACCGGCACGAAGGCGGCACCCAATCCTCAGAAAGAAGCATTGGAAACGCTTGTAAAAGAGGATAGTACACCGACTCCCGTTTCACTGCGCAGCGATGCTCGCTTTGAGCCTTACGTTGTGTATAAGGGAGAGGATATCCGCATGGTTACCGGGGTTTCCGGTCGCTGCCTTTTGTTGTGCTTTACCGCGCCGTGGTGCAATTATTGCACGAGAATGCGCGAGTCGCTGCAAGCTCTGGTGAAGTCGGAGCAGGGGCGAGTGCAGGTAGTAGAGGTGAATGCCGATGCCTACCCCCTGTTGGCGCAGGAGTTCGGTATCACGAAAGTTCCCACCACCTATGTGTATACCGAGGGGGTGAAACTGCGCAGCCTTGAGGGCTTCCATACCACGGAGGGCTTGGCTAATTTCCTGCGTTCCCTTGTGGCGCAGACCGAAACGGATAATCTTTGACATTTTAACAACAACCACCATAAGACATGCGATTCCTTACCGGACTTCAACCCAGCGGACAACTCCACATCGGTAACTATTTCGGCGCCATTGAACCCGCCGTGCGTTTGCAGGAGCAGGGCGAGGCCTTTTACTTTATTGCCAACTACCACGCCATGACCACCATGGAGAGCGCGGAAAAACTGCGCGAGAACACGCGCGGCTTGGCGGTGGATTTTCTGGCATGCGGTCTGAATCCCGAAAAAGCGGTCTTCTTTGCCCAGTCTGCCGTGCCGGAGGTGAACGAGCTGGCGTGGATTCTCTCTACCGTGTGCCCGATGGGGCTGCTGGAGCGCTGCCACTCCTACAAGGAAAAGATGGCCAAGGGCTTTGCCGCCTCTCACGCCCTGTTTGCCTACCCCGCGCTGATGGCGGCGGACATTCTGCTGTACGATTCCGATGCCGTGCCCGTGGGCAAGGACCAGAAGCAGCATTTGGAGGTGACGCGCGACTTGGCGGGCAAAATCAATGAAACCTTTGGTGAGCAGCTGTTTAAGCTGCCTGAACCCATCATCAGCGAAGTGACGGCTGTTGTGCCCGGTTTGGACGGTCAGAAGATGAGCAAGAGTTACGGCAACACCCTGCCGATTTTCGGGGAAGAAAAACCCCTGCGCAAGCTCATCAACAAGAAAGTGGTGACCGATGCCACCCCGCTGGAGGACCCGAAACCCACGGAGGGTTCCATCATTCTTGCTCTGTACAAACTCTTTGCCACGGCAGAGCAGTATCAGGCGATGGTGGATGCCCACCTGTCGGGCGGTGTGGGCTATGGTCAGTTCAAGAAAGATTTGTTTGAGGCGTACTGGGAATACTTCCGCGCCCCCCGTGAGAAGCGCGAGTGGATTCTCGCCCACCCCGAATATGTGGATGACGTGCTGACCAAGGGTGCCGCACGCGCCCGAGAGGAAGCCGCCAAGGTGTTGACCCGCATCCGCAAGGCTGTCGGTCTGCAATGGATTTGAGGTGCCGCTGCCTTTTCGATGACCGCCCGCCTTCAGTTTATCTGTCGGCGGGCGCTCTGTTTTCTCTGCTGTGAAAAGGTCTTGCCTGTCATATTTGTAATTGATAGGCTGCTTTGCCTTGCTTATAGCGGTTTGTTGTGTTAAAATGTCCCGAACATTCGAGGCGGTGAACCGCCGTACATCCTTTTCTTACCAAGCATTATGATTAAGTGGATTCTGAATAAAATCGTAGGTTCCAAGAACCAGCGCGAGGTGCGCAAGCTGAGACCCGTCGTGAAGAAGATTCTCGATTTGGAGAAGAGCTGGGAAGGAAAGGACCGCGATTTTCTTGTTGCCAAGACGCGTGAATGGCAGAAGCACCTGCACCGCTTCACCCCTATGGATTTGCCCACGCGCGGCATGATTCTGGCTGCCCCCGCTGAGGTGTTGCAGGGCATTGCCGCCCGCATCAACGAGCGTTTCGAAAGCCTGAAGCCCGAGTTCCCCAAGCTGCCGCATGTGGAGCCCACGCCCGAATCCATTGAAGAAGCCAAGAAGGCGTTGGCGGAGATTGAACCCAAGTTCGACAAGATGCGCGCCCGCTATCTGGAGCAGATTCTGCCCGAAGCCTTTGCCGTGGTGAAGAGCGGCGCCAAGCTCATGTGCGGTACGGATGTGGACGTGTGCGGCACGCCTATCCGCTGGGATATGGTACACTTCGATGTGCAGCTGTTGGGCGGTATTGCCCTGCATCGCGGTTTCATTGCAGAAATGGCAACGGGTGAAGGTAAGACGCTCGTGGCCACCCTGCCGGTGTACCTGAACGCCCTCACGGGTCTGGGTGTCCATGTGGTGACGGTGAACGACTACCTTGCCCGCCGTGACTCCATGTGGATGGGCTCGCTGTTCTCCTTCCTCGGTCTTACCATCGGCTGCATTCAGAGCATGATGCCCAGCGAAATCCGCCGCCGCCAGTACGGCTGCGATATCACCTACGGCACCAACGCCGAGTTCGGTTTCGACTACCTGCGCGACAACGGCATGGCCTCCAGCCGCGAGGCTCAGGTGCAGCGCGGTCACTACTTCGCCATTATCGACGAGGTGGACTCCATCCTCATCGACGAAGCCCGCACGCCCCTCATCATTTCCGGCCCCGCCGTCATTGAGCGCGAGCAGCAGTACGATGCCCTGAAACCCCTCATCGAGCGCGTGGTGAAAGAGCAGCAGGAGCTGTGCAGCAGCCTCATGACCAAGGCGATGGAAGCCGCCAAGGCGGGCAACACCGATTTGGCGGGTCGTTGTCTGTTCAAGGTGAAGCTGGGTCAGCCCCGCAACCGCGCTTTCATGCGCTCTCAGCAGGACCCCGAATTCCGCCGCATGGTAGAGAAGTACGAGCTGTTCCTGTACCAAGACCCCCGCAAGCTCGAACTCTTTAAGCTGAAAGAGGAACTGTACTTCTGCGTGGATGAAAAGACACACGATGCCGACCTGATGGAGAAGGGGCGCGAAATCATCAGCCCCGGACACCCCGAAGACTTTACGCTGCCCGACATCGGCACCGAATTCGTCAACATTGACGAAGATGAAACTCTTACGGAACGCGAAAAGGAAGCCCGCAAGACGGCGCTGCTCAAGCGTTTGGATGACACGGGCGCCCGTCTGCACACCACCAGCCAGCTGCTCAAGGCTTACACCATCTACGAAAAGGATGTGGAATACGTGGTGAAGGACGACAAGGTGATTATCATTGACCAGAACACGGGTCGTGAAATGCCCGGTCGCCGTTGGAGCGAAGGTCTGCACCAGGCCGTAGAAGCCAAGGAAGGCGTGGAGGTGGAACCGGAGAACATGACCTACGCCACCATCACCATTCAGAACTACTTCCGTCTGTACAGCCGCTTGGCGGGTATGACGGGTACGGCTGAAACCGAGGCGGCGGAGTTCCATGACATTTACAAGCTGGACGTGCTGCCTATCCCCACCAACCGTCCCTGCATCCGCGAGGACTTTAACGACCTCATCTTCCGCTCCCGCCGCGAGAAGTACAACGCCGTGGTGGGCAAGATTGTCGAGCTGCACAAGAAGGGGCAGCCCATCCTCATCGGTACCGCCAGCGTAGAAGCCTCCGAAACGCTTTCCCGCATGCTGAAATACGCCAAGATTCCGCATGAGGTGCTGAACGCCAAGAACCACCAGCGCGAAGCCGAAATCGTCTCCCGCGCGGGGCAGCGCGGCGCCGTCACCGTTTCCACCAACATGGCCGGTCGCGGTACCGACATTAAGCTGGGCGAGGGCGTGGCAGAGCTGGGCGGTCTGTTCGTGCTGGGTACGGAGCGTTATGAATCCCGCCGTATCGACCGCCAGCTGCGCGGTCGTTGCTCCCGTCAGGGTGACCCCGGTGCCTCCCAGTTCTTCCTCTCGTTCGAGGATGACCTGATGCGTAACTTCGGCGGCAGCGAGCGCATGACCAAGATGATGGACCGCTTCGGCATGCAGGACGGCGAGGCCGTGGAAAACAGCCTCATGAACAAGATTATCGAAGGTGCCCAGAAGCGTGTGGAACAGCGCAACTACATGTGGCGCAAGCACGTGCTGGACTACGATGATGTCATGAACCAGCAGCGCACCATCGTGTACGCCCTGCGCAACGATGCCCTGCTGTGCGAAGACCCGCGCGAAATGCTGTACGATGCCCTCAAGGAGGGGACGACCTACAAGTGCGAAACCCTGCTCAACGAGGACGACACGGGTTCCGTGCGCTACACCGACCTGCTGCAGTGGATTAACGCCACCTTCCCGATGGGTTGGGGTGAAAAGGATGCCGATTTGCACGGCAAGACCCCCGAAGATGCCGCTGAAATCATCATTGCCAAGGTGAAGGAGATGTACCTCAAGAAGATTGAGGGCGAGCGCCCTGACCGCGTGGATCAGATGGAACGCTCCATCATCCTGCAAGCCATTGATAAACTGTGGCAGAAGCACATCACCGACATGGATGCCCTGCGCGAAGGCGTGCGTCTGCGTGCTCAGGGGCAGCGTGACCCCTTGGTGGAATACAAGCGCGAAGCCTACGAGATTTTCGAGGACCTGATGCACAACATCGACTTCGAAATCCTGAACGGTCTGTTCCGCAGCACGACCAACCTTTCCGCGTTCGAAGACTTCCTTGCCTCGCTGCCCACCAGTAATGCAGAGGATGAGGACTCCGACGTGACGGACATTCTGGGCAACGGCGACTTGCTCTCCGCCCTGCGCGAGCAGATGGAACTCATCCACGCCCGACAGGAGCAGCAGCGCGCCGCCGCCCCCGTCCCCGAAATGCCCGAGGCACCGCTGCCCGAGATGGATGAAATGGCGGAAACGCTGCCCGCGCCCGACATGGGTATGCCCACGCCGCCCGTGGCAGGGGAATCCGTGAGCGGCGGCATGGTGAACGCCGTGCCCCGCAGCGAAAAGAAGATGGTGCTGCCCAAGAAAAAGATTTCCGTCAAGAGCATCAAGCGCCCCGAAGGCTCGGGTGACTTGGTGATGGAAGCGCCGAACGCCCCCGCCGATGCCCCCGAAGGGGAAACTATCGGCTCCGTGGATTCCGGCAACATGATGCCGCAGGGCTGATAAACAGTTACCTGTGGCACCGCCCGCGCTACAATTGCCATGAATGTCCGTTCCGCCTTGGAGTATGTGCCGTATTTCAGCGGCAGACTCTTTTTGGTGCATCTGGATGCCGCTCTCTCTACCGCAGAGGAGCTGGTGGATGCCCTGCTGGACATCGATGCCCTGCATGAGGTAGGCGTGCGTCTGGTGCTGGTGACGGAGGGTGATGACGCCTCGGTGCTGGAGAACCATGCGGCGGAATGTGAGCTGCACGCCGCCGTGGCGGAACTGCCGCTCACCGCGGGCGTCTCTGCCTACGACCGCGTGCGCGAAATCGTCTCGCGCCGCCAAATTGCCATTGCCGCATCGGGCAGCAAGGGGCGTTTTGATGAGGGCAGCGTGGCCCTCGCCGTGCAGCTGGGGGCTGCCAAATACATCTCTCTGCAAGCGGGGCAGGTGCCGCAAAAGGACGGCAAGCCCCTTTTCGCCATTTCGGAACGTCAGGTGGCGGCGAGTTTCCCCGAATGTTCCAACCCCGACATGCTGGCATCCGCCGCCGCCGTCTGCCGCCGCGGCATTCCCCGCGTGCATCTGCTGGACGGTTTCCACCGCGGGGTGCTGCTGGATGAGATTTTTTCCGAAGAAGGTGTCGGCACCATGGTACACGCCGACTCCTACCGCGAAATCCGCCCCCTGCGCGAGGACGACATCCCCGAACTCCTTTCCATGATTGGCCGCAGCATTGTGGATGCCAAGCTGGTGAACCGCACCTACGAGAGCATCCGCGACCACCTGCAAAGCTACTACGTCTATACGTTGGATGACACCATCGTGGGCTGCGTGGCGCTCTACCCCTACGCGGCGGATTCCTGTGCGGAACTCGGCTGCCTCTTCATTAAGAAGAGCTATGAGGGGCACGGCTATGGTCGCGCCATGTGCCACTTTGTGGAGGACAAGGCGCGTGAGCAGGGGTTTCACCGCATCTTTGCCATTTCGCAGAGTGCGGTCGCTTACTTCCGCGACCGTCTGCACTACGCCCCGCTGCCGCGCACGGCGCTGCCCGCCGAGCGCTTAGCCGCCCTTGAAGCCAGCGGCCGCGCCTCCGAAGTTTTCGGTCACGAGCTGAATTGAGGTGGGGCTACCGCCAAAAGTCTGCCGCATGGGGCAGGGGAACGGCAGAAATGTATCTGGTTTGTAGCAACGCAGGACTTCTGTGCCCCATCTCCATTTGTAGAATGGATAGGTTTTTGAAATGCCGTGCGTGATAGGTGGCAAAGGTGTGGCGGCAAATATCCGGTTTCCATTGGCGGAAATCAGCCGCTTGCCTTAGGGCTTTCCACTTTTGTTGCCAATTAGCGGGTATCATTTTCCGTTCGCTGTGGCGTTTCAGAAAATCGGCCACTTTTCGTAGCGGAATGATGCGCCCGCCGCCTGTCTTGCTGCATTGTGGTCTGATAATCAGCATGTCGTCTATGATGTCTCTTTCCGGGTTGATACGGGTTATCTCCGTTGGCCTGACACCGCAGTAAAGCATGAGCTTTAAAGATAACTGCATACACCTATGGCGTGGTTTTGCGGCTGCTCCTTCCAATCGCCTAACTTCCTCCATATTTAAGGGTTCTATGATTTTTTCCTCTACGGGAGGATTTTCTACCCCTTGAACAGGATTGAAACTGCACCACCCCTGCCTGAGTCCGTAACTGAAAATGCTGCTGAGTATCGCTCGCCCTTTGCGGTAGCTATTGACGCTGTTACTAAAACAATTCTGCAACAAGGTGCGGCAGTCTTGAACTGTCCAAGTGCGCAGGGGGCGCCGTGCTGCTTGGGAATCACGCAACATACGCCCTATAAA
This sequence comes from Akkermansia sp., assembly GCA_045615585.1. Taxonomy (GTDB): domain Bacteria; phylum Verrucomicrobiota; class Verrucomicrobiia; order Verrucomicrobiales; family Akkermansiaceae; genus Akkermansia. Next base: position 558 of record JAZLFB010000280.1, on the reverse strand, counting down.
ATGTCGCAAATCTCTAAGCGTAGTCGGGCGTCTGTTTTGTCTTGCCTGCAGACTGGCAGCAGCAGCTTCTGCAAACGGAACGCTTTTCTCTGCCTGTCTGATGGCTTCTGTCCCCGCCAGAATAGCGCGGCGAAGGCAGACAATCATTTCATCTCGCGTCAGTTTTTTCTCCGAAATCCCCAGGTTTTCTGCCAGCTCCAAAATGAGTCGTGCGATATCGCTCATACCTAGAGGAAGATGACGGATGAGTTCGTGAGTTGTATTCTGATTCATAGTGTGCATTGGTAATGCTGAGTCAAGTGTAAAATAACCAATAGTATGTTATATTTGCTTACAATCAGCACTTTAAGTATAATGAAAAAAGTAATTGCTATGCAAGAAATTATGAGGCGAGAAAGCCTTTTTATTATAATTGATTCATTACCATCCCATAGAGCCGACGATGAGTCGGCTCTATCTGTATATACAGGGGTTTGTGAGGTACTATTTTGAAAAATAGGGTTTAGAACTTTTTTGCGAAAACAGACTCAAATGGCCATGTGCTGTCCCATATCATTC
>JAZLFB010000279.1:0-8197 GCA_045615585.1 Akkermansia sp. | reverse complement strand
AGCAAGCGAGCGCAGCGAGACGCGGAGACGGGAAACATCAAACATCAAACTTCAAACATCCCGCCAAACCCCCATTTTTCGGGTGTGAATACGCGAAAAACGCTTGACACGGCGGGCGTTACGCGCTAATATTCGCGCGTACGAGTTCCGGTCATTATGAAGAACGGAGCGGGTCGGTGACCCGCTCTTTTTTTGTAGACCGTTCACCCTCAACCATCAAGAACAATCATGGCAACCACAGATATCTCCGCACTCATCGATTACTACGTCCGCGAAAAAGAGTTGACGCCCGAACGCGTGATTCAGGCTCTTGAAGCATCTTACCTGACAGCCTACTCCAAGATGGTGCCCGGTGCCGACCGCATCCGCGACCTGCGCGCCGCCATCAATCCCCAGAAGGGTACGGTGAAGATTAAGGCTACCATGACGGTGGTAGAGGATGAAGAACTGCGCGATGCGTTCAACGAAGTGAAGCTTAGCACGGCTCAGGCACTGGGTGCCAAGTCCGGCAAGGAATACCAACCCGGCGACAGCATCACCGTGAACATCACGCCCAAGGATTTCGGTCGCATCGCCGTGCAGACCGCCCGCCAAACCATGCAGCAGCGCATCCGCAAGGCCGAGCAGGAAATGCTGGCCGAAGCCTTCCACGACCGCGTGGGCGAACTGGTGACCGGCACCGTGAAGCGTTACGACAAGGGTGACGTGATTGTGGAGGTGGAGAAGTTTGAGGGCATCGTGCCCCTGCGCCAACGCATCCCCGGTGAGGAATACACCAGCGGTGACCGCATGCGCTTCTACATTGTGGAGGTGCGCGACGGCGTGCGCGGCAACGAGCTGATTCTCTCCCGCAGCCACCCCAATCTGGTGCGTCGCCTGTTTGAGAACGAGGTGATGGAAATCTCCGAGCACACGGTGGAAATCGTGAACATTGTGCGCGAGGCCGGTTACCGCACCAAGATGGTTGTGCGCAGCGAGGATGAAAACATTGACCCCATCGGTGCCTGTGTCGGTATGCGCGGTGCCCGCGTCAAGAACGTGGTGAACGAGCTGAACCACGAGAAGGTGGACATTCTGGAATACACCGACGACAAGGCCGCTATGGTGACGGAATCCCTTGCCCCCATCGAGCCTATCAGCGTGACGGTGGATGACGAAGCCCGCGTGGTGACCGTGACGGTGGAGGACGACAAGGCCGCCGCCAAGGCCAAGGGTCGCAAGGGGCAGAACGTGCGTCTGACCGCCCGACTCATCTCCACCCCCGATGCCCGCTGGGATGTCCGCGTGGTGGCTCACGATGAAAAGGCCGCCGCCCGCACCGCCGCCCGCGAGGGTGCCGATGAACTGGCCGCCGTGCTGGACGTGACCCCCGAACTGGCCTCTGCCATGGTGGCCGCCGGTTTCACCACCGTACAGGTGATTGCCGAATACGCTTCTGAGGAAGATTTGGTGGGGGCCCTCTCCGTCTCTGAGGAGGACGCCGCCGACATCATCGCCAAAGCCAAGGCCGCCTGCTAACGGCCGTTTCAACAAAACCATTTTTTCTGACACATGCCTAATCAAGACGATAAGAAGGTGCTCGACCTGTTGGGCGGCACCAAAAAGAAAAAGGCCGCGCCCGCCGCTGAAAAGCCCGCAGCCGCGCCCAAGAAAGCAGCTGCGCCCAAGAAGGCCGCGGCTCTCGACCTGCTCTCTAAGCCCAAGGCAGAGAAAAAGGCTGCCCCCAAGGCCGAGGCTCCTGCGCCCAAGCCTGCGGCACCCGCCCCTGCCCCTGCACCCGCCGCAGCCCCCGCTGCCGCCCCCGCAGGTGACAAGCAACTGAACATCAAGGCCCCCATCTCGGTGGCGGATTTGGCGACCCACATGGGGCTGAAACCCTTTAAGTTGATTGCCGACCTGCTGCCCATGGGCGTGTTTGCCAACCCTGCCACCATTCTGGAAAGCGACCAAGTGGCAGCCCTGTGCGAGAAGCACGGCTTTGCCTACGAGCGCGTGAAGCGTGAAAAGGGCGCGGGCGTGAAAGCCCCCGTGGAAGAAATCAAGGAGCCTGAAGCCGTTGCCATTGAGGAAGAACCCGAAGATGCGCTGAAGCTCCGCACCCCCATCATCACCGTGATGGGTCATGTGGACCACGGCAAGACCTCTCTGCTGGACTACATTCGCCGCACCAAGGTGGTGGCGGGTGAAGCCGGCGGCATTACCCAGCACATTGGTGCCTACACCGTGGAGCACGAGGGCAAGACCCTCACCTTCATCGATACGCCCGGTCACGCCATCTTTACCGAGATGCGCGCCCGCGGTGCCGACGTGACGGATATCGTGGTGCTGGTGGTGGCCGCCAACGACGGTATCATGCCCCAGACCAAGGAGGCCATCATGCACACCAAGGCTGCGGGTAAGACCATCATTGTGGCGGTCAACAAGTGCGACCTGCCCGCCGCCGACCCCGTGCGCGTGCGTACGCAGCTGATGGAAGAGGGGCTGATGCCCACCGACTTCGGCGGCGATATCGAATGTGTGAACGTGTCCGCCCACACGGGTGAGGGCATTGACGACCTTCTCGAACTGCTGAATCTGCAGGCCGAAGTGCTGGAACTGAAAGCCAACCCCCGCGGTAACTGCCGCGCCTCTATCATTGAGGCCCGCATGGAACAGGGTAAGGGCAGCTCCGCCACGGTCATTGTGCAGAGCGGCACGTTGAAAGTGGGTATGCCCTTCATCTGCGGTCCCTACTCCGGCAAGGTCAAGACCCTGATGGACGACCGCGGCAACCGCATCAAGAAGGTGACGCCCGGTATGCCCGCGGAAGTCTCCGGTTTCCTTGAGACCCCCAACGTGGGTGACGAGCTGGTGGAGATGGAGAACGAACGCGCCGCCCGCAAGCTCTCCGACGAGCGTGTGGAGGAACTGCGCCAGCAGCGTCTGCAACAGCCCAAGCGCTCCCGCATGGAGGACATTCTCGCCATGATGGGTGACGGCAACCAGAAAGCCGTGTTGAAGCTCTACCTGAAGGGCGACGTGCAAGGCTCTGTGGAAGCCATCAAGAAAGCCATTCTCGACATTGAGAGCGAGAAGGTGGAATGTCAGTTCATCGGTGCCGCCGCAGGCCCCATTTCCGAGAGCGATGTGCTGCTTGCCTCTTCCTCCGATGCCGTTATCCTCGGCTTCAACGTGAAGGTGGAAAGCAACGCCGTGAAGGCCGTGAAGCGCGAAGGCGTGCAGGTGAAGATTTACTCCATCGTCTACGAGCTGATTGATCAGGTGAAGGACGCCATGCTCGGCTTGCTGGAACCCGAAACCCGCGAGACGATTCTGGGTCATGCCGAAATCAAGCAGGTGTTTAAATTGAACAAAGGCAAAGCTGCGGGGTCTTATGTATCAGACGGCAAGATGCTGCGTACGGCGGAAGCCCGCGTGCTGCGTGACGGTCAGGTGGTGTTCGACGGCAAGATGTCGACCCTCCGCCGCTTCCAGGACGAGGTGGAGGAAGTCAAGGCCGGTCTCGAATGCGGTATCCGCCTTGCCGACTACAACGACTACGAAGAGGGCGACGTCATCGAATGTTACTCTCTTGAAAAGATTAAGCAGACCCTGTAATCCCTATGGCATCCAGACGACTCGACAAGGTAAACGAGCTGATGAAGCGCGAAATCGGCACCTTCGTACAGAAGGAGTTCGATTGGCCGGGCACCATTGTCTCCATCCTTGATGTCGAGATTACGGAAGACCTCAAGGAAGGTCGCGTATGGGTCGGCGTGGTCGGCCGCATGAATCCCGCTCAGGTGCTGGAGAAACTCTCCAAGCACCGCGGCGAGATTCAGAAAGCCGTTGCCCGCCGCGTGATTCTGCGCAACACCCCCAAGCTCACCTTCCGCCACGATGATTCCGCCCGCCGCGGCGTGGCCATGGTGAACCTGTTGGACGACATTGAGCAGAATCTGCCCAAAGCCCCGCCCCTGCCTGAGGGCGAGCATGACCCCGAAATCTGATTTTTCCGATACCATGAAAAACCAAATCACCATCAGACGCAGCGGATGCTTTCTGCCCACCTTCGCGCTGGTGGTGATTTTTTTGTTAGTCTCCGCCCTGCTGTGGCTGAGCACCGTCGGGCTGCCGCAAGCAGCCACCGACTACCTGACCGCCAAGGTAAAAGAAGAGACGGGCTTAACCCTGAAAGTGGAGAAAATCCGTCTCGCTCCCCTCAGCGGCTTAGGTATCAAGGCAGAAAAAGTCTCCCTCTTCGAACCGGGGCTTCCGGCGGTATACATTCAGAAACTGAAAGTTTCTTTCGATTGGGATGATGTGGCCACGGGGCGCTTCAACCTGCCGCACATCCGTGTTCGCAAGGGGGTCGTAGCACTCGCTGTGGGAGAAACGACGGATGAGCTTCTCTCGCTCAAAAATCTGGATTTAGACGTTGAAGTGCGCTCCCCGCAAAGCTCCGACCAACTTCACCTGAATGGTGCGTGCGATTTGCAGGGCGTCAATCTGAAACTTACCGCTATTTTCCCTCTGCAGGAAAAGCAAAAGTCCGCGAATGAATCTTCCGATGTCGACATTGAATCTTCCGATGTCGATATCAAAGCGACTCTCGCCGACCTCAAGCAAGATATCCGCAAACAGATGCCCCTGCTGCAGCAGATTCAAGCCGAAACGGCACGGCAGCAGTGGACAACACCGCCCACCCTGCTACTGGTATATTCTGCGGAGAGCACACAACCGGTTATCAATATCACCGCCAATCTGCCAAACTTTGACTGGCGCGACATCCACATTCATCATGCCGGTCTTGTGGCGGAAAATAACGGGGGGCAACTCAAACTGAACCGACTGGAATTCAAGACCTCCGCCCCCGACACCACCTTTATTGCCAAGGCTGAATTCAATCCTATCACGATGGAGGGAGCCTTTGATTTGGACAGCTCCGCCTCTCCGGTGGATATTGCCAAAAAGCACCTGCAGGAGAACACACCCGCGTGGCTGAACATGATCAGCCATGCAGACGGCGTCACCCCGCACATTCGGCTTAAAGGTGATTTTCGGCTGGCAGAAGATAACAAGTTGTTAAATCGTTACACGGCCTATTTAAAGCCGAACGAATCCGCTAACGAACCCGCCGAAGCAGAGGGAACGGTCTCAACAGATGCAACGTCCGGCACAGCACCGCTCGCCCAACTGCTCCAAATCGTTAAGCACCTGCGTATCGAGGGAGATATCGAACAAAGAGGGTTCTCAATTAATGATTCGGCGGTAAACTCAATTGTAACAGGATTTTATTTCGAGGACGGCAATTTCAATATCGACAAGCTGAACATTGAATTGCCTGACGGCGGCAATCTTGCACTTGTTGCAAGCCTTAAAGACGGCAATGGGCAGGTTGACTTTCAACTGAACGGAGATATCGACTATCTGCTGCATTTTGCCAACCACTTTACCGAAGTCAAACTACCCAACGGATTGGAACTGAAGGGGACCGGTCGTGTGAGTTCTCGAATCAACCTGACAATGCCCGACCTTGTTTGGGGGCAAGCTGAGCTACCCGACATGCTGCCCGACATCGCAGACATCCATCTGACGGTCGGCATCGACCAAGTGAAGCATCGACTTACACTGAAGCAGGAGGAGCAAGACCAACAGGGGGAAGGCACTGTCATCGGCTATGATGATTTTCTGTTGACGGCACCTCAAATCTCGCTGTCAGCAGACCTCATTCGGATAGACAAGGAACTTTTAACGCACGTCAGCACAGAAAACCTGAAATGCGCAGCGGAGTTGGCGGCTTTCCGTTACAGCCACACAGAGATTCTGCCGCGGGTTGGTAAAACGAACGAGCCGGCAACGAAAGAGACTGTATCATTCCTCCGCAATCTCACACTGCAGACAGACGGGCGCAACCTCGAGTTTTCACAAATGGATGGCACCCCGGTTTTCAGCGTTGCGAGTGCCCGTGCCCATGCCAAAATCAGCCAAGCAGGGCATGACGCAGTGACTGTTGGCGAATGTGCCTTTACCGCAGATTTACCCTACGGAGCGACAACAAATACAGCCCCTCTTTCGCAATTAAAAGGCGCCAATCTGAGCCTTACCTGCAAAGAGTTGGTCGATACCGAGGCACAGCTGCATCTCGAACAGCCAACGGTCGATGTGGCAGTGGTGTCTAATGATGAAGCAGATTCCCCCCGCTATTGCATTAATTTAACTGCGGCCCTTGACTCGCTTCAATTCAAAGAGCTGCTTCTGGGCGGCATGCAATGCCGCACCTCCGTTGAAAATCCGAATTTAAATTTCATTGAGGGCTTACTTGCAAATGCCGAGAAAAATCAGAAAGGCGCCGCGAACAACATCGTCTCCCATGTGGCTAAGAACATAGCTCTGCCCCTGTTTGACGCGCTGCACATGCAGTTCGACAACAAAGAGTTCTCCCTCGGCAATGCTTTCAACTCCGGCAACCAGGTCATGTCGCTGCACATGGACCCAGCCGGCAAAGAAGAATCGGTATTCAACCTTTCCGTCCCCCTCAATGGGCAAGAGTTAGGGGTAAAACTTCCCCTCAGAACAGAGGGTAATACCCTCTCACTCCACGATGCCGAAATCACCTGCCCCATAGCAGAACTGCAACCGCTGCTGAAGCATTTCGACCCCGAACTCTGCGAAACGATTACCCAAAACATAGAACTGCCCAAAACAATCACCCTCCGTCTACCGGAAGTCACCTATAACACGGCGGAAGGGCGTTTAACAGAGGCCAACGTAAGCATTTCTGTACCGGAGCTGGTTCGCACCCCCAATGCCGTACCTGCGTTGCGTGGTAAAAAAGTTACGGTGGGTGTCGATAGCGATTTGAAATTTTTCTATAACGATAAGGGAAAGTTGCTCTACAGCGGCAATCTGCATGTGAGGCACGAGAGCGGTCAATTGGATGCCAAAGTAGACGGCGATATCGCCTCTTATGTGCATGTTTCGGAAGGTCGCAACACCATTTATGCGGATGCGATTGACCTGCTCATTGACGATGAAGATGCCCACACCATCATCCGCGATTTCCGCTTCACCCCCGGTAAGAGCAAAATTCTGGCCGACGACATCGACACGAAGGTTAGCTACAAGAACGGCATTGGTGTCGAGGTGTCGTGCAAGGCCGACATCATCGACACGGAATACCTGCTGGATGCCTACACGGAACAGGAAGAAAACGGTATCGTGCGCGAGGTCTACCAAGAGGGCATCACCGCAGATTCGTTCACCCTCTTCCAACACGCCCACTGCGGGGTTAAGGTAAAGGTGCTGCTTGACCGCAAGGACAAAAACGGCAACCCCATTGCCGACGAGCAGACTATCAACCTGACCGATGTAGCTCTGACCAGCGACAACAGCCGATGGTTCAAGCAGAACAACATGAGCGGCACGGGGCTAAAAACCGCCACCACCATCAAGGGTAAGAGCATCCTCTTCAATATCGAAAACAACACGCTGACCTTAAGCGGGCTGAAAGGCGACAGTTACCCCGCCTACACCATCGGCACCTTCTATCTGCCCCTGCGCGATTATCTGTCGGGCATTTTGCTGACCGCCCCCGCGCAGCTCGAGACCCCAAAACTTGTCGTTCCCATTGCCACGCATTGCGATGTACCGATGAGCGGCACCATCCGCGTTAAAATTCCCACCGGCGGGCGATACGATTTACAAGGCACCATCATCCCTGTAGAGCAGTTTTCGGGCTTTGTCACCCTGTTCGATGACCATGTCTATCTTGACCGTCTGAATGCCGCCACTTGGGGCGGCGTACTCAACGGTCAGCTGAGCATCGGCTTCAACGACACACTGCCTGCCTTTGACGGCGAGTTTGTGGCACGCGCCATGGATTTACGCCGCATTGCCAAAGCCTTTAACTCCGATTTCAAGCCTGCCGTCTGCGAAGCGGAGTTCCGTTTCCGCGCCAAGAACGCCTCGCTGACCTCGCTGGAAGGCTACGGTGCCGTCCGTGTCATGGACGGTGATTTGATGGAAATTCCCCTCTTCTCCCCCGTTTCCTACGTCATTACCCATCTGCCTGAATTCATTGCCGATAAAGCCACCGATGGCGTAGAAAAAGTCATGGGACGCACGGTAAAGAAAGAAGCCCCCGCCCCGGTGGAGCAAGAAACACCCGCCCCGGCGGAGAAAGAAGATAAAAGGTGGTGGCAGTACATAACCGACG
>JAZLFB010000278.1:0-3293 GCA_045615585.1 Akkermansia sp. | reverse complement strand
AGGAACATCCTGAAGCGTTACAAGCAGACCGCCGGCACCCGCGATTCCTACAACCTCATGATGACTCGCGCCGCGCTCCAGCAGGACTTTTCCGTTCAGGTGTTAAGACACGTTTTCTCATGACACAACCCTAATGCGTTTACCCTGTTTCTCATGCATCAAACGGTTGACACCGATGCAACTCTCATGCTATATTCCAAACCGTTCTGCATGAAGCCCGAACCGCCATGATAAGCATAGTAACCCCTACATACAACTCCGCCGAATACCTGGAAGAGTGCATTCTCTCCATCAAGGGACAACGGCGGCGGAACTATGAACACATTATCGTAGACGGCTGCTCCACAGATGCCACGCTGGAAATCATCCACAAACACGAGGGCACGTACCCCATGCGCTGGATTTCCGAGAGGGACGGCGGCATGTACGAGGCAATCTCCAAGGGCTTCCGCATGGCAGAGGGAGATATCTTTGCATGGCTCAATTCAGATGACATGTACCTGCCGTGGGCCACGTACTCCATGGAGCGCATATGCAAGGGCAGCAAAGTGCAATGGTGCACCGGCATACCCACGCACTACAATGCTGCAGGCATGCAAAATGTGAAATTCTTCTCCATTCCCCTGTACGCTTGGCCACTGCTGAAAAAAGGATGGTACGACGGGCAGAGGCTGGAGTGGATTCAACAGGAATCATGCTTCTGGACGCGCGCGCTGTACGAGCGAACGGGCGGCTTGGACACCCGCTTCCGCTATGCAGGGGATTACAATCTCTGGTGCCGCTTTGCACAGCATGCTCCCCTGTACAGCACCAATGTGGTGTTGGGCGGATTCCGCATCCATAAAGGCCAGAAAAGCGCCGCCCTGGGCAAATACCGTGAGGAACAACCCGCATACGGCAGGAAAGAGCGTTTCCTGAGCAAATACCACTATTACACCAGCCTGCATAAGTGGCACCTTCACCGCCAATCACACTTTGTGCGCTTGGAACAATGCCCGGAAATCTAATGTCAATCCCATACACAACTGTTGCCAAGGATGCACCGGTACCGGAATTCCAGCTCACCGTCATCACCGTGTGCCACAATGCCTTGGCAGATTTAAAACCCACGGTGGAAAGCGTGCTAACACAAAAGGCGAAAGGCAGTATATCCATAGAGCACCTGGTGGTGGACGGGGCCTCCACAGACGGCACGCCGGAGTGGCTGGCAGAGCAGCTGGCGGCGGGCCACATTGAGCAGTATGTGTCTGAACCGGACCGCGGCATCTACGATGCCATGAACAAGGGTATCAACCTGGCGCGGGGGCAGGTTTTGGCTTTCCTGAATGCAGGAGACGCGTATCGTAATGATGCAGACTTGGCGGCTTGCGTGCAGCCTATATGCCGAAGGGAAGTGCAAAGCGTGGCCGTGAGCGCCCATGTGGCGGGAGCAGCCACGGAAAAGCCCCCGTTCAGCCCGCAATACGAGCTGATGTATGTGTTGACCCCGTGCTGCCACCAGGCGTATTTTGCCGCCGCAGCCTTGTATCGCGCACTGGGCGGGTATGATGCCCAAACCCTGCGCTGCGCCGCTGACACGGATTTGATGTACCGAGCCTATGAAGAGACGGGGTTGCCGCATATGCCGGGAATGATTGCGGTGGATTTCCAAGCGGGCGGTTTTTCCGCCAACTGCTATGATAAATTCCTGGACGAGTTCATTGAACTGCTGTGGCGCAATTGGTCGGCAGCAAAGGAGCGCTGCCGCAGAGACAGGCAGTATCTGCGCCTCATCATAGCTACGCTGTGCAACCACTGCATGAAACTTCCCGGCTGGCAGGAACACTATGGAAAGGATATCCCCCGCCAGCTGGATGCTATGCAAGAAATGTGCTCGGACACGGCGAACATCACCTGCGACCTGCGGGCCAAATGGGCTCTGCGCTGGCTTGCCCGCCACCTAGTTCCGCATATTGCCGCCAAACGCCCCCTGCCGCGCAGCATGAACCTACACCTCCGCCTCTGCCAGTGTTTCTGCCATTTGCCGCAAGGCAACCGCTACGCAAAGAAATGCCCCATTCCCGGTGGCAGCGTAACCGCCTGCGTGCTGGGTAAAATCACGAAAGCAGCGCGCCGCTTGTTTGGAACAAAGAGCAAGGATGTTGCTCGCTAACTCTGGCTCAGCGGCTTTTGATATAGAACACAAGGTCTTCTCTCCCCCCCCTTCCGCCGCCACCCGGTACTGGGAAGCGAGTATAACCGGAACTCTCCAGCAGGGCCACCAGCTCTGCCTCCGGCACGGCCAAATTAAGGTGGCCCAAGACCACGAAATCCGGCTTGCGATTGCGTATGGCTTGGTATTGGCGCTGCACAAAATCCAGAGGGGCACCGTTGAGGGTAAACCATTCCGGACAGGCTGGCAGGAGCTTGGCGGATAAGAGCCCCGTACCCCAATCCAGAGTCCCCAAAAACATGATGGTGCCATTGGGACAAGCCGCTGCCGCAGACTCCATGGCTTGCATGTCGGGAGAAAGTTTTTGGGTGAACTTGAGATGGCAGTGCTTGTTCCAACTCCCGTTCAGGCGGCCTGCGAGCAGTGCAAGGAAAATGCATGCACCCACCAGAACCACAGGTTTGAGTTCACTCCGGAAATGCGAACATGCAAAGATAGCCGGGAATGCGGCCAAGGGGGCACAATAGAGCAGATAATATGAAAAATTTCCTGCAAAGGCGGATGCGAACGCACTCACGCCAATGAGAAAAAGGGTGCAAGGCTTGGCATAACCACGAGCACGCCACGGGTGCAAGGCCAAAAAAGGCAGCGTGGCAAGCCCCGCCAGGGTTGCCTTGTCCTGCATGGCCTTAAAACAGAAATGTATCACTTTCTCCAGAGAAAACATGGAGCTGTTGCACAAGGTTTCTGCATTAAGCGTGAAGTATACATTAAGGCAATCATCCCAAGTCCCTGTTGCGACCAGGTAGATTACAAAGGGAAGACAAGTGGCTGCGGCCGCCAAGGCGGAGCATCCAACCATCACCAAAGCCGCCGTTGTTGCCTTCTTGTGCAGCAGGTGCGCACATGCACACGCGAGTGCCGTGACAGCAGGCGCACACGCATTGTACTTAAGCAGCAGGCATATCCCAAGGGATATCCCTGTTACCGCTCCATACCATGCTACAGGCCTGCGCCCGTAAGCCGTACAATCATAAAAACGGCAAGTTTGCCAAAGAAGGAACGCCAAAGCGCAGGAGGTATACATCTCCACCCTGGCACCGCCGCCATACAGCTCCGGCATCAATATGAGCGGCAATAC
>JAZLFB010000277.1:0-4365 GCA_045615585.1 Akkermansia sp. | reverse complement strand
CCACCCCGAAGAAGCGCAGCAGCGTATCGCAGAAGAGCTTTCCGAGCTGACCCACACCCCCGTAGACCCCGCCACGGTGGCGGCGGCATGGCCGCGCTTAAAGCTGACGGATGAGATTGACCTGCTGGGGCTGCACCAGTTTGTGCAGGACGCCCGCGCCGCCGACCTGCTGGACCGCGTACCTCCGCTGGAGGACATGCTGTACCGCCCGAACCCCGAACAGGAGCCGACCGACCGAGAGAAAACCCTTTAACCATGGAAAACTTACACCAAGAGATTCACCATTACCCCGCCGCCAAGCTGAGTGTGGAGCATGTGTGCAAAGATTTCAAGACCCGCAACGGCACGGTGCGCGCGTTGGATGACGTGTCGCTGACCATCAATGAGGGCGAGTTCGTGTGCTTTGTCGGTCCCAGCGGCTGCGGCAAATCGACGCTGCTCAACATCATTGCGGGGCTGGATAAGCCCGACAGCGGCATGGCGCTCATTGACGGCACGCCCATCACGGGACCCGGTCGCGACCGCATGGTGATGTTTCAGGAACACGCGCTTTTCCCTTGGCTGGATGTCATCGGCAATGTGATGTTCGGGCTGAAACAGAAGCCCAATCTGAACGATAAGGAGCGTCTGGAGGTGGCCAAATACTACCTGTATCTGGTGAAAATGGACCGCTTTGCCCACGCCAACATTCACGAGCTGTCGGGCGGCATGCGCCAGCGCGTCGCCTTGGCGCGTTCGCTGGCACCCAACCCCAAGATTCTCTTGATGGATGAGCCGTTCTCTGCGCTGGATGCCATGACGCGCGAGCAGCTGTACGGCGATATTCAGGACATTTGGGCGAAACGCCGCAAGACCATCATCTTTGTGACGCACAACGTGCGCGAATCCGTGTGTCTCGGCAGCCGCGTCGTGCTGTTCTCTCCCCATCCCGGGCGCGTGCGCGAGCAGTTTGACATCACCCTGCCCCGCCCGCGCAATATCAACAACCACGATTTGGCGGATATGTCCACCACCATCACCTCTGCCCTCAAGGGGTATGTGGCCGCCGAATCCGATTAACCCCTGCCGTTCAACGCCGTGAAACGCTTTCTTTTTTCCCTTCTTTTCTTTGCTTTGCTGCTGTTGCTGTGGGCTGCCGCCACGGGCGATTTAGCCTGTCTCGGTCTGTCTGAAAGCCTGTGGTCGCCTTTCGTGGTGCCCCCGCCCTCTACCGTGGGGCATTACCTGTGGGATAACACGGTGAACGGCAAGATTCCGCTCTCCATGCTCGTCACGCTGCGCCGTCTGCTCATCGGCTACCTCATCGGGCTGCTCTTCGGTGTGCCGCTGGGTATGCTGGCCGCGCGCTTCAAGTTCCTGCACGACACCTTGGGGATGATGGCGCTGGGCTTACAGGCCCTGCCCAGCGTGTGCTGGGTGCCGCTGGCGTGCATCTGGTTCGGGCAGACGGAAGCCGCCCTGCTCTTCGTGGTGATTATGGGTACGCTGTGGAGCGTGCTGCTCTCTACCGAAAACGGCATGAAGAACGTGCCGCCCATCTACGCCCGCGCCGCCCGCACCATGGGCAGCAGCCCGCTGCATACGCTGGTGTTTGTCACCCTGCCCGCCTCTGCCCCCTTTGTGGTGAGCGGCATGAAACAGGGCTGGGCGTTTGCATGGCGTTCGCTGATGGCGGCGGAAATCTATGTCTCCGTGGTGTCGGGCTTCGGCATCGGTCAGCACCTGCACTACGGGCGTGAGCTGCAACGCATGTATCAGGTTATCGGCATCATGTTCATCATCATTCTGGTGGGCTTGCTGGCCGATAAAATCCTCTTCTCCCCCATTGAATCGTGGCTCCACCGCCGCTGGGGAACGGATAAGGAGTGAAGAAAAGTTGGAGGTTGGAAGTTTGAAGTTGGAAGTATTAAGTTCGTGCGCCATACGGCGCAGGGAAGAATCATAAACGCAAAGCGTTTGCAGCGGGTTCTGACGAGTTCGGGTGCTTATTTTTGCTACGGTTTTAATCCGCCGTTTCGGGAGCAATGGGGTGTTATCTCCGAAACGGAGGGTGGTGTTTAGCTTCGCGTACGACAATTTCGCGCCCGCAGGGCGCCTAAATTTTTCACTTCCAACCTCCAACTTCAAACTTCCAACTTCCTTTATGTTTGACTCCCCCGCCAGACAGGCGTATACTTGCGGTATGAGCATGCTTCCTTGGATGGTGATGGCCGCCGGTGCGGTGGTCGCTGATTATACAAGCCCCATCAACCCCCAACCGCTGTGTGCCGCTACGGCACCGCAGCATCACTTCCGCATCCAGTTTGAAAACGACTCTGCCTGCGGCGAAGATAAAAACTACACGCACGGCACACGCATTGACTATGTGAAGGGTACGGCGTGCAGCGAATGGAGCTACGGCGTGAGCCTGATGCAGAACATTTACACCCCCGAACGTCACACGCGCTGGAACAACCCTAAGGAACACCCCTACGCAGGCTGCCTGCTGGCGGGTGTGGGTGCTATCTACAGCACGGCGGATTTCAGCAACACTATTGAATTGCAACTGGGTGCCAGCGGGCGCCCCTCTCTCGCCAAGGAATGCCAGAACAACCTGCACAGCGCCTGCGGCATGGAGACGTGGGACGGCTGGGATCACCAAGTGCCCTCTGAGCTGCTGTTGCAGCTTTCCGCCCATCAGGATTTTAACCTGTTCGATACGGACAGCGGCTTGGGCGGCTTGCAGTCCGACGGCATGTTCTTCACCCGTGAGGACGGCGGCAATGTGCGCATTGCGGGCGGTGTGGGTGCCGCGTTCCGCTGCGGTATCAATCTGCCCTCCAACAACTACGTTATCGGCAACGCCCCCGGTCGCTACGGTGTGGGTCTGCAACGCGAAAACCAGTACGACCCCACCTCCGCCTCCTATTACCTGTTGGCGCAGGGTTCGGTGGATTATGTGGCGCGCGATTTCTCCATTGACGGCGGTATGTTCCACCACTTCGACCAGCCCTGCAGCCGCCGCCCGTGGCAGGCACAGGCCACGCTGGGCTTGGGTGTGGCGCACAAGGGTATCGATTATTTTGCCGGCATCGTCTACAACAGCCGCACCTACCGCTCTCAGGATACGAACGATATGTACGGCACCTTCTCCATCATGTGGAACTGGTGATTGTGCGCCGTCTTTCTGCTTAAAAGAACCGATGCCGCACACCCGCCTGTGCGGCATCTCTGTCTGAACGAATGATTTTTTCACCATGTCCCGCTCCCTCAAACTGACTGTTGCCGCCCTTGCCGCCGTTTGTCTGCTGCTGCTGGCGGGTGCCTTCCCCCTGTTGGGGGCAGAAGCCGTGTACCGCGGCGGGGCCATGCTGCTGCTGGCCTTGGCGGTATTGAGCCTTTCTCTGTGGGGGGCATGGCGGCTCGCCGCAGGGGCACGTGCCCGCTTGGTGTGCGGCATGATTGCCCTGTTCTTTGCGGGGGCGGGTGTGGCGGTGCTGTGGCAGTACACCGCCATGGGTATCCGCATGGCACAGACGGGTGGCCCTATGTGGATGGGCGCGATAGCCATGTTCTGCACCTCGTTGGTGGGAGTGGTCTTCACAGGTGTATTCGGCTATCTGTGTTGGAAAATACTGCACACGGCCAACCTGTGGCTGGCGGGGGCGCATGTCAGCCTTGCCCTGTTGCTGGCGGGGGCTTTTGCCGATTTTCTGTGGGAGCAGCGCCACCCCGCCGTGCTGCCCGCAGACGGCAGTACCGCCTTGGAACAGGTGACGACCGAGGACGGCACGACAACGCCGTTGGGCTTCAAGGTGGTCATCAACGGTTTTCAGGTCACGCACTACGAGGCGACTTCCTACTCTCTCTACACGATGACGGACGGGCACCCCGCCGACCGCCGCGAGCTGACGGTGAAGGACGGCGAGCTGTGGCTGGGTGAGGAACATTGGCCGATTGCCGCCCTGAAAACCGCCCCCGGCATGAAAGCACCCTTCCTCTTGATTGAGGGGGAGGAGCCGCGCATCATTTTGCAGGATGCCCCCGTGGTGAAAGATTACACCGCCGACTGCACCATTCACACCGACCACAAGGGTCGCCCCGAAACCCGCCATGAAACCCTGCGCGTGAACGAGCCGCTGGAATGCAAGGGTTGGCTGCTCTACCTGACCAACTACACGCAGAGCGCCCGCGGCACGCATGTGCAACTGCTGGTGCGCCGCGCCCCCGGTCGCATCCCCGCGCTGGCGGGTATTGTGGGCATCATTGCCTGTATCGGGGTGTGGTCTTGGAAACGCCGTACCCCCGAATGCTGAACCCGCCATGCTGATCCCCCTCATCCATCTCTGCACCGCGCTCTGCTTCCTGCTCTGTCTGGCAGCAGCG
>JAZLFB010000276.1:0-2836 GCA_045615585.1 Akkermansia sp. | reverse complement strand
TGCGATCCATCGTGCAGCAGGGCGAGCTGTACCGCCTTGTCTCCCCCTACGCCACCCACGGCAAGAGCTGCGCCGTGCTCTACCGTTACGGTCAGCAAGTGCTGGTGCTGGCCTACACCACCGAACGCCCCTACACCGACCAACAGGAGACGGTACCCCTGCGCGGGCTGAACCCCGCTGCCCGCTATCGGCTGACGGAACTTGCGCCCGACACCACAGGCACGCATTGCCTGTTGCCGACGGAAGCACCCCTCACCGCGGATTATCTTCTCACCCGCGGGCTTCCCCTCCGTTGGACCCGACCGCACCAATCCTGCGTGCTGTTGCTGGAGGAGGAATAAGAAGCAGGCTTTCGCGGCTTATGGTTCGCCGTCCTCGGAGTCGTTAATTTCCAAACGTTCAGGCGGGGTGGGGGGTGTTTCGTGAGAGTGGGGGTCGAACAGCGGGCGGTAGGACGGCACCTTCCAGTTCAGGTACACGGCGGCCATGCGGGTGATGAATACCACCGCCGTGCCGATGCAGAACGACCATTCCACGGGTATATCCAACGCCATCAACGCGACAAAGACCAGACAGCCCGCGCCCGATGCGGAGGCGTACACCTCCTGCGAACGGAAGACATAGGGAACATTGCCTGTCAGCACATCGCGCAGCACGCCGCCTACCACACCCGTGCACACGCCCATGCACACGCACACAATCCACGGACAGCCCAGAAAGTAGGACTTTGCCGCACCCAGCAGCGAGAAGAACGCCATGGAAAAAGCATCTGAAATACGGATGGTACCTGCGGGCAGGGTAACAAAGCGGGTGATGTAGAACACCGCTACCGAGGTGAGCAGCGCTTCGTACAGGAATTCTACATCCGGCCCGATGACCCAGTACACTGTCATTTGTGTGCCGTTGGCGCGCTCCATGCCCATTAAGAGCATGTCACGAACAGTACCGCCGCCCAGCGAGGTAATGGTGCCGCACATCAGGATGCCGAAGATATCCATGCGCACGCGGCTGGAGGCCGTGGCACCGGCAATGGCACCCACCACCGTGGCAAAGACAGAGGAGAGGTAGAAAAGAATATGCTGGTCGTAGGTCTGTGCCGAGGCCAGTAGAAGAGGACACGTTGTCATTTCAATGCTTTAGCCAGTAACCACACAATAAACACCACCAGCAGCACGGGCCACAGGTAGGCCACCACCCCCGCCAGCAACAGCACCATCCCCACAAACGCCGCCAACATGATGAGCAGCGGGGTCAGCATCCCGCTGCGCATCAGCACGCGCAGCATGCTCGGATTGCGTTCCTCTTCCTCCTCCTCCGTCAAATCAACGGAAGAGAGCGGACGCCACGTCTCCGAATCCGCGCGGCGTACCCATGTATCGGCGGCAAGCTCTCCCTGTTCGCGCAGGTGCAGCAGGTCTTCCCCTGAAATGGGACCGACCTTTTCAGTGCCGTTGTCGTAGTAAAATTTCTTAGCCATGGGGCGTTGTTATCAGGCGTGAATGGCGTGACCGTCCGCTGCCAGCACGGCTTCGTGCACCGCTTCCGACAGCGTGGGGTGGGCGTAGATAACGGCATCCATGTCGGCATCCGTCAGCTCGCTGTTGATACCCAGTTGGGGGATGGTGATAAGCTCGGTCGCCGTGTCTCCGACAATATGGGCGCCCAGCAACTCACCGTTCTCCTTACCGAAGAGCAGCTTCACAAAACCCTCCGTCTCACCCGATGCGACGGCGCGACCGATGGCTTGGAAGGGGAAGCGCCCCACCTTGTACTCCACGCCCGCTTCTTTCAGCTCGCGCTCGCGCTTGCCCACGCTGCCCACCTGCGGGTGGCAGTAGGTGCAGCCGGGCACCACGGTCGGCTTCTTGGGGGTGTAGGCATCGTTGAACATGCCTTCCACCGCTTGCACGGCCTCGTAGCTGGCGGTGTGCGCCAGCATGATGCCGCCGATGCAGTCGCCCGCGGCATACACGCCTTTGAGATTGGTCTGGTAGCGGTCGCCCACCTTGATGAAGCCGCGCTCCGTCAGCTCCATGCCGGGGGCTTCGGGTACCACAGGCACCACGCCCGCCGCCACAAGGCACACATCGGCCGTCACCTCGCGGGCGGCACCCTTGGCATCGGTAATAACCGCCGTTACGCTGTCGCCGTTGTTGCGCAGGCTCTCCACCTTGGCTCCGGGCAGACAGGTGATGCCTTGGCGGGTAAAGGATTTCTCGATTTCGCGGGAGACATCATCGTCCTCCACAGGCAGCAGGCGGGGCAGGGCTTCCACCAGCGTTACCTTGGTACCGAAGGTGTGGTAGACGTAGGACAGCTCGGTGCCGATGGCGCCGCTGCCGATGACAATCATGCTCTGCGGGCGCGGGGTGAGCGTCAGGGCTTCCTTGCTGCCGATGATGGTCTTGCCGTTGAAGGGGAAAGCGGGGATTTCGCGGGTGCGCGCGCCCGTGGCAATGAGAATGTGTGTGCCTTCCAGCATCGTCACCGTGCCGTCCGCTGCCGTCACCTGCACCTTGCCGGGCGCGGGGATGGTGGCTTCGCCCGTCACGCTCTCCACCTTGTTCTTTTTGAACAGGAAGCCGATGCCGTTGGAAAGGCGGTCGCTGATGCTGCGGGAGCGGGCAATCACCGCATCCCAATCCAGCGTAATGTCACCCGTGCCGATGCCGAATTCGGCGGCACGCGCGGTCACGGTGTGGTAAACCTCACCGTTTTTCAGCAGCGCCTTGGTGGGGATGCAGCCCCAGTTCAGGCAGGTGCCGCCCACGCGCTCGCGCTCCACACACACCACGCGCTTACCCAGCTGCGCGGCGCGGATGGCACCCACATAGCC
>JAZLFB010000275.1:0-2472 GCA_045615585.1 Akkermansia sp. | reverse complement strand
CAGCTTGCCGCTCGGCGAATACGTGGAGCAGCGCATGCCGTGCCACCCCACCTGCCGCTGGTAGACGGAGCGCGTGCCGTCCGGCTGCCGCGTTACGCGCACCACATCGCCGCGGTCGCGCGTCATGTCTGCGCTCTGGGCGTGCGCCGCCGGCGCAGCCAGCGCCGCAAGGGCGGCGGCCGCCACAAGCCAATTCCGGTGTGTCCTCTTCATACGCGCCACATTCTACCCTGCCCCGCACGCCATATCAAGACAATATCGCGCCCGCACGCCAGGGGCGCTACGAGGCCATGAGGGCCTGGCGGTTGACAAAGAAAACGGCGGCCATCACGCAAAGGAAAGCCCAGAGGTAATCCCATTTCCAGTGCTCGCCCATGAAGAAAATCATGAAGGGCACGAAAACGGCGAGGGTGATGGCCTCCTGCATGATTTTGAGCTGCGCCAGGGAGAGGCCGTACTCGCGGCCTATGTGGTTGGCGGGCACCATGAAGCAGTACTCCAGGAAGGCAAGCCCCCAGCTCATGAGCACGAGCTTCCACCAAGGGGCGTCCGGGGTTTCGCCGGGATTGCGCAGGAAGCCGTACCAGGCGAAGGTCATGAAGGTGTTGCTCGCAATGAGCAGGATGATGGAAAGCCCGAGCTTCATGGCATCCGCAGGGAAATCACTTGGAGATGAGGAAGAAGCGGGCGGGGTCCTTGCGCTGCGGGTTGTGCACGAAGCGCAGCCCGGTGAAGGCATCGATACCGATGACACCGCCCTGCCCCGGCTGGAGCTGCGGCGTGAGCGGGCGCGTCTCCACCCCCTTGCCGAGGGCGAGAGCCCTGGGCTTGCCCAGCCCTATGCTCATGTAACGGCCACCGTTCACATCGGAAACGCCGACGGTGGCCTTGGCATCCGATGCGCCCACGCCCCACGCCTCTGCCGGCATGTAGGTCACAGAGCTGCCGGTATCCAGCAGCAGCACCGTGGAATGCGGCTTCTCCGCGGTTCCGGTGTCCACCTGCATGTGCGGGCGCTGCATCTGGTCCACCTGCAGGGGTTCCATGGGCACCATGGTGTCCACGTCATCCGGCAGGCCCCAGTGGCAGTTGTCTCCGTTGCGCAGGTCGAAGGTGAAAGGCAGCCAGCCCAGGATATCCATGCCCAGGATGCCATCGATAGGCGAGGCCATGGACTGCTGCACGCCATCCAGCGGCAGGCAGAGCACGGGCTGCTCAAAGACGGTCTTCTCACCGGCCGTGGCGGCGGTGTCCAGCTTGACGACATAAAGGTCCGGGCGCTGGCGGGAGCTGGCGCTGCTGAACTGCATGCCGCTGGTGTCCATCTTCTGCGCGTTGGGGGGCTTGGCATCCACGAACTTCTTGCTGAGCACGGTGTGGGAAGCCCCGGTATCCAGCATCATGAGCGCCTTCACACCGTTGATGGTCACATAGGTGAGCACCTGGTGGCACTTGGCGTCACGGAACATGGCGCCGGCCTTGATTTCCGGCCGGGCCTGGGGTGCGGGCTGCGCGGGCGCGGGGGTCTGCTGCTCCTGCGCGGCGCAAAGGCCGCATGCCAGGGCGGCCAGAAGGATAGCGGCGTTTTTCATGGCAGGTCAGTTGCGGTTCTTGAGCTGCGGGAAGAGGATGATATCGCGGATGGAGCAGGCCCCGGTCATGAGCATGCACAGGCGGTCTATGCCGATACCGATGCCGCCCGCGCTGGGCATGCCGGACTCCAGGGACTCCACAAAGTCGTAGTCGATTTTCTGGGTTTCCTCGCCTGCCTGGTGCTTGAGACGCTCCAGCTGCTCGATGGGGTCGTTCTGCTCGGAGTATCCGGGGCAGAGCTCCTGGCCGTTCATCACCAGCTCAAACACATCCACCACCTCCGGATTCTCCGGGTTGGCCTTGGCCAGCGGCACCAAATCGCGCGCCACATGGCACACGAAGAGCGGGTTGGCCTGCTTTTCCTCCACCAGCTTCTCATACACCTGCTGGGTCACGCCCACGTCGTCCAAATCCTCGCCAATCTGCACGCCCAGCTCACCCTCCGCCTTGGCGCGGCGCTGCTCCGGCGTGAGGCTGAACCAATCCGCCCCGGCCACTTCCTTCACCAGGTCCGCGTAGTCCGCGCGGCGCCACGGGCGGGTGAGGTCGATGGTCCAGCGCAGCTTGCCCTCGTCGTCGTACTGGTCGAACTTCAGCGTGCCGAAAACCTTCTCTGCCACGGTGGTCACCATCTCCTCGATAAGCTCGGCCATGGTCTCGTAGTCGCCGCCGGCTTCGTACACCTCCAGCACGGTGAATTCCGGGTTGTGGCGGCGGTCCACACCCTCGTTGCGGAAGTTGCGGTTCAGCTCGAAAACCTTCGGGAAGCCGCCCACCATCAGGCGCTTCAGGTACAGCTCCGGCGCAATGCGCAGCGTCACCGGCTTCTTGAGCGCGTTGTAGTAGGATTCAAAGGGCTTGGCTGCCGCGCCGCCGGCA
>JAZLFB010000274.1:0-3800 GCA_045615585.1 Akkermansia sp. | reverse complement strand
GGTGAGAAATTCGCAAAACCAGCTCATTAAAGACAGCACGTTCGCCATTGGCGTGGAGGTCTATCAGGGCGTTGATTTGAAATTCAGCGAAACGCAGAGCGTGACCACCAACGCCAACGGACAGTTCACGATGAACATCGGCGGCGGCACCGTAGTGAGTGGTGCAATGAACGACGTAACCGATTGGAGCGCGGCGAAGTTCAAAATAACCTACCACCTCAGCGAAGGCGACATCGTTTCTGAAAATGCGGTAAGTCCCGTTCCCTACGCTTTACAGACGGCCTTCGCCACCGGCGGCAACTTCCTTACCTCCGACAGCGCGGTGATTACCACCATGCAGGGCAACATTGCGACGAACGCAGCCGACATTACGGCACTCGCCAACCGTGTGAACACTTTTAATACGAATGTGTGTGACAGCGTGAAGAACTGCGACTTCTCAGACAATGCCTCTATCCAGAACATGCTGCAAAGTCTTTCCGACCTGATTTCGGCGCAGGGCCAAACTATTACTGCACAAGGCAACGCCATCGACTCTCTCGCCCACTTGGTTGACTCCCTTTCCAACGTTATCAATAACGGTGGAAATGTCCCCGGTGACACCCCCGGTGGCGACGAGCCGACCCCCTGCGAGCCGACATCTTCCACCCACGATATTGAAATCAGCACTTCTGATTTGCCCTACACCTTTGGTGACACCACTTTTCTGGCTGGAACCACTGCGGGTACCTACACGCTGCACAGCACCAATGCGGGCGGCTGCGACATCACCATCACCATCAACCTATCCTTCTTCAACTGCGGCACGGATAAAGTGAAGGACGTTGACAACAACGAATACAACACGGTGAAGATCGGCAACCAGTGCTGGATGAAGGAGAACCTGCGCACTACCAAGAAGCCCAACAGCGAAGCCATTACGGACGGTATGTGGGAACCCGACACAAATTCGGTGGGAACCTACGGCCTCCTCTATTCCTGGACAACCATGATGAACGGAGAATTCGCCAGCTATGCCACACCCAGCGGCGTTCAGGGCATCTGCCCCACCGGCTGGCACGTGCCGAGCGACAACGAATGGAAGCAGATGGAGATGGCGGTGGGTATGAGCCAGAGCGAGGCCGATACCATCGGATACCGCGGCGATATCGCCGCCAAATTGAGCGGCAACACGGGTTGGAATTTATCGAACACCGCCAATGCCGCAGGCAACACAGCTGTCACAGACCGCAATTCTACCGGCTTTAGTGCGCTACCCGCTGGCCGCTACCGCGACAACGACGGCTACAGTCGTTTCGGCTACTACGCCTACTTCTGGAGTGCTACCGAGGCCACTATCGGCTATGCACGCACCCGCCTCCTGTACTGCACTAAAGCCGGAGTAAGCCGCGGCAACAACGGTGCGGACGACGGTTACTCCGTCCGCTGCCTCCGCGATTAGCATTCGGTCAAACGGTTAACGTCGGTTAAGTGGTTAATTTTAGTTAATGGTGAAAAGGACTATAGACTTTTCCCGCTCAACTCAAGACCTCAACAATTATCTCGCTGCGCTCGATTTTTTCCTCCTTGCTCGGCAAAGCTCAACAAGTTTGGCTTTGCACTCGCTTCGTTCGTCGATTCAACATCTCACCAATCAGCCGGATTACCTCGTTGCTTTCCAACAGCGAAAAGCAGAACAGCTTCTTGCTTTTCCTCCAACGTCGCCATTCTTTGATACAGTTGCGCGTTGATGGAAAGGAACTGTCGCATAGCTACGAAAGCGCGTATGATATTGATACTTACCTTGATTGCTGTCTCGCTTTTTAAAACACACGACAGCATAGATCCCCCTTGCTCATTAAACGCAAATGGGAGCGTGGCGGAATGTTTTAAAGAGGCGAACCGAGGGTGACTAAAAAGTAGTCATCCTCTTTCTTTTTGCATTTTTCGCAAAGTTGCTTCCGACATTCCATTTCAA
Organism: Akkermansia sp.; assembly: GCA_045615585.1. Taxonomy (GTDB): domain Bacteria; phylum Verrucomicrobiota; class Verrucomicrobiia; order Verrucomicrobiales; family Akkermansiaceae; genus Akkermansia. The sequence continues at coordinate 1,843 of JAZLFB010000274.1, read as the reverse complement.
TGTTTTTCTGACAAAAAAATGGTTATTTATCTGTTTTTCAGACAAATAACCATTGCCATTTGATGATTTTTTTGTATTTTTGTATCGCCAAATCACAAAAACAAACAAAACATCAAGGCAATGGCAAAAATAACATTTAAATCTTACAATCAGAACGACAGTCTTCTCCTTCCCCCGTGTTTGGGCGATTATCTTCCCGAGAACCACAAAGCCCGCGTGGTCAGCGCCATCATCGACAGGCTTGACATCACCGAAATCGAGAGGACCTACAAGGGAGGAGGCACCAGCGGCTACCATCCGAGGATGCTCCTGAAGGTGGTGGTCTACTCCTACCTCAACAATGTGTACTCGGGGCGCAAGATGGAGCAGCTGCTTGTGGAGAACATCGCCTACATGTGGCTGAGCGGCATGCAGACCCCCGACTACAACACCATCAACCTCTTCCGCAGCAAGCGTCTCGCCGGTTGTTTCGACGACCTGTTCACCCAAGTGGTGGTGCTGCTCAACGAGGAGGGGTTCGTGTCGTTGGACGTGCAGTACATCGACGGCACGAAGATAGAGTCCGCGGCCAACAAGTACACCTTCGTGTGGAAAGGCAGCGTGGAGAAGAACAAGGCGAAGCTGGAGGGGAAGGTGAAGGCCGTGCTGGAGAAGGCGGAGCAGGCCCTTGAGCTGGAGATGTCGGAGGGGGAGACCGAGATGAGCGCGGAGGAGGTGGAGCGGCGCGCCGACAAAATCCTCAACAAGATGGACAAGATGGGCATCAGCGACAAAAAAATGCGCAAGGACGTGGAGAAGGTGAAGGACGAGAACGTCCCAAAGATGCGCGAGCATGAGGACAAGCTGCAGACCCTGGGCGAGAGGAACAGCTACAGCAAGACCGATACTGACGCGACCTTCATGCACATGAAGGAGGACGCGATGAACAACGGGCAGACCAAGCCGGGATACAACGTGCAGATAGCCACCGAGAACCAGTTCATCACCAACTACGGCATCTTCTGGAGGCCCGCCGACCAAGGGACGCTCATCCCCTTCCTCGATTCGTTCGAGGCCAGATACGGCAGGCAATCCAAAGAGGTGTGCGCGGACTCCGGCTACGGCAGTGAGCAGAACTACGAGCACATGTTCGGCAACGACATCCTCCCATACGTCAAGTACAACATGTTCCATGCGGAGGACAAGAAGAAACGCCGCGAGAACCCGTTCCTTGTCCAGAACCTGTATTACAATGCCACTGACGATTACTTCGTCTGCCCCATGGGACAGCACATGGAGCACGTCGGAGACGCGGTCTTGGTGTCCGACCTCGGCTACAAATACACCGTGAGCAGGTACCGCACCCGCAGCTGCCGTGCATGCCCGATGCGGGGGATGTGCCACAAGTCGGGCGCCGACTACAGGACCATAGACGTCAACCACAAGAACAACGCCTACAGGCGCAAGGCCAAGGAGCTCCTCACAAGCGAGCGCGGGCTCCACCACCGCAGCAACAGGCCCATAGAGCCTGAGGCCGTCTTCGGGGACATCAAATACAACCACGGCTTCAAGCGGTTCCATCTGAAATCGAACAAGAAGGTGAAAATCGAGTTCGGTCTGGTCGCCATGGCTCACAATATAAGGAAATACATCGCTCTCAAGAATCCCAAAACGGCAAAAAACGGATGAAAAGGGCCAAAAAAACACGCCTCGGAAGCGTGGAGCGGGTTAAATCTCGTTCCCCCTCCCATAAGTCACACCCATCCGCCGACAATAATCCCGCCCCTCACTTTGAAGATCCATCACGGAACTTTAGTAATAAAAAAAAGAGGGTGAATAAAAAAATCACTTTTTAGTCACCCTC
>JAZLFB010000273.1:0-7375 GCA_045615585.1 Akkermansia sp. | reverse complement strand
AGTTTCACATGTAACCCAATCATTTGCCCGGTGCCATGAATTGCCATGCCGGAGCATGAAACGCTGTGACAGGCGGGGTGCAAAGCCAGCGCGCGCTTTGCGCGCAGATTCATCGCCGACCCTGCATCCGCAGGGTGACGCTTCCGTCTCCGCGTGGCACTGCGCGCCACTGCAGCGCCGTGCCATATGAAAGGATGCTTCAAACACGCGCCGGCGCCTGCCCCGCAGGGCGGGGCATTACGTAGTAGGAACGCGCCGGTGGCGCGCTAATTTCGAGCCTCCCAAGAGGCTCTACATTTTTTTACCCCACGGCAGAGCCGTGGGGTTGAACTTGCGGGGTGGATGGCATCTGACAAATTCCAAAGAGAGGGTGTATTTTTACTTCTTCTCCGCGTCCTCCTTCAGGTAGTCCTGCTCCTTCGTGAGCGGTTCGCCCGCCTTGCGCATGCCCTCCACCAGCAGCTTGTCGATGGCACGGGCGGCTGGGAGAACGTTGAACGCGGGATTGTCCGTGAACACGCCCACCGCCGTGTTGCCTCGCGTGAAGTAGATGCTGCGCTTCTCGCTCCCCTTTACGGGCAGGCCGTCCTCGCCTATCAGTTGCCTCATGCGGATGGTGTGTTCTCCTGCCACGCCTTCGGCAAACTCCAGCATATCGGGCAGCTGTTCGCAATTGTACTTGTGATCCAGGCCGATTTCTCTGGACAGGCCGCCGAAATTGTCGTCAAAGAAGCGTTCCGGGTATGTGTACATCATTTTCATAGCCTGGGTGCTGCTGTATGCATTTGCCATGCTGACATGGACGCGGGTCTTGTTTGCGAGGCAGAAATCCCACTCCACAATCTCTCCGTTGTCAATGCCTTTGTGCATGTGGACAACTGCGCCGGACTGTTTGGCAATGAGGGTTTCCAGTTGTTTGCGAAGCTCCTTGAATCCTTGGGCCCGGTAGTTTACATTGGGCACCCGCCCCGGTTTCACAAGGGGTTCCACTCCCATGGCTTTCATGGTCTCATCCGGGTTGCCGAGGTACCCGTGCCATTGCCATTCATGGTTCAGCCAGTTTTGGTTGCTGAACCGGGCCTTTTCCTGCAGTTTTTCAGAAAGTTCTATCCTGCGCTCCATTTCCGGCACATTGTATGTCAGGGAAACATCTTCTCCATGATGTGCCTTAAGCAGCAACTTGGCAAAGCCTATGCATACTTCATTTGACGGGGCCTTGCCTTCAGGTTCAGAAAATTCCAGTTCGCGGGTATCCGAGTCGCCCAAACACCAATAATATACCCTCGCGCCCTTGTGATACACGGAAGGTACTGTATATTCCTTCCTCTCGGTATCCTTGGGCAGCTTGACGTAGACGTATCCATCTTCCCCGTAGTGCAGAGTTCCCGCGTACCATACATCATCCCAGCAAAGCAAGGTATTGCCACCTTCTTGCTTGTACATTATCATTACAGGCTCTGAATCCTCCTCCACATCGTCCCTGTCCCCCAGGCCCTCTTCCACAAATTTTTCCAAGGAGAAATCCTCTACAAAAAATGATGCAGCCCGATTGCCCTCTTTGTCGAGAAGCTCTTCGTTATAGACAATATATTCGTCATATTCAACTCCGTTAAGGTGTTCCAGGCTATCTTTCCCCTGAGAAAAGCAGAAAAACATAGCTGTGAGTGCGGGTATGTTGGGCCTGGCCAAGAACATGAACCGCTTTATGGTACTTTTCGCAAGCGCAAACCTCCTGGTGTGTGCCCGTGCCGACCGTTCCCTGGCCGTTGTCACGGGGGAATAGTGCCCCGATATCTGGATTTTGGTGAACAAAAGGGGGCCTGTGGCCATGTAAAGCCTATATCCATGTGCACCGCAGGGGAAATGTCGCGTCGAACGGCAAGTCAAGGCAGTGGTTGCAAAGTCAAGGCCTTTTGTTCAGCGTTTCCCTAGATACATATGTGATTACTGTGAATTATCTTATATTTTATTAAGATATTTTTTTCATGTTTGTCGTTCAGTCAATAATAGATAAATTCTTTTATTGTCTGCTATTAAAAATATCGGAGTGTACTTGACATCGAAAAAAATTATGGCTGTGTCACACCAGAGTTTTGATAAACTGGGAGATAGAGCATGAAAAACAGGTGTCTGTTCCGCTCTGTCTACCCGCTTTTCCGAGTGATTGTGAAAGTAAGTATTGATAATCAATAGATAAGAAAAAAACAACACTTATGTGTGACACAGCCAAAATTATCTAAATTAACACAATATAAGATTTCGATATATAATTTCTAATTATCCAATACATAATATATATCAATTAGTTCACATCGGATAAATGGTGTCATCTATTAATTTTGATAAGCAGTTATTATTGTCGCCATGCGAAGCAAAGGTTATAGATTTGTATTTGTCAATCTCAGGAATAACTAAATAGAAGCACCAATATCCCTCAGTAAACCGCTCTATTGAATCAAGTATAAAACTCCACAAATGGGCAGGAAAAACAATATGTAATACTCCTCCTTTCTCTACGCATGAATATTGTTCCCCCGCAGAAAATGTTATACCTTCATAAAAATGTATCTTTTGAAAGTTTCGACGATACATGAGACCGCGAGCTTTTATGTATTTCTGGAAGTCACTAAGATATTCTTCATATCTTCTTTTTTTTGTTGAAAACGATACTCGTCTAGGAGCTGGGCTACTAGGTGTGTTATATTGGCGTTTTAACTGTATATGAATGTTCAATTTTTGACATTCAGGCGGCGACAGACTTATGTTTATTTCATGCTCTGTAGAAAATAATAAATCCATTTTTAGCGTTTGTATAAATAAATTAAAATATGTTATCAAAGCCTCATTTCTTCATATAAGCTAAAACGATTGCTCCACCACGCGGGTGATGTCCGCCCGGAGGCGGCGGGTGCGCTTGAGCGGGGCGGATGGCTTCTCCTCCGCGTCTTCCCCGGCTTCGGGAGCGGGCGGCTCATCCTCCGCCAGGTCCAGGGTGCCGTTCAAGCTGCGCTCGCTGCCGCTGCCGTATTTGTCATGTGTCAGGCGCGCGATTTGCTCCTTGAGCATGTCTATCACTTCGGCCTGGCGGCGGATGGTGTCGCGCGGCATCCCCACCTCCTCCTCATGGGAAAAGGGAAGCGATGCCTGTCCTGGTGTGGTTTTTGACATGTATCGGAAAGCCGTAGACCTTCACGCGAGCACGCGCGCGCTTGCATTATGCCGCTTTCTTTCGCAAATGTCAAGAAAACTCCGCAACTTTTTGCAAAAAAAGCGGCTGCCCTGCGCGTCAAATCTGCAGCAAGCGGCGGCGCGAACCGGAGGCATCACCTCTCGTACCACGCCTTGCGCACCCCCTGCCGCGACTCGATGCCCTCCAGCAAAAGGCCGAACGCAGAGGGCTGGATGCCCTCCCACGCGCCTTCCCCCGGGCTTGCCTCGCGCGGCCAACTGAACGCGCCGCGCTCCAGCCGTTTGCTGAACATGCACAGCCCCGTGCCGTCGAACCACACCGTGTGCAGCAGCGTGTGCGGCCGGTTTGTGAACGCGTAGTGCGCGCCTTCCCGCACGCTGCACCCGCTGCCCGCTATCAATCCCTGGAGACTGTACACGCCAAGGCGCATGTCCACGGGCTCCTTGTGTATGTTGATGATGGCCGTATGCGATAATGTAAACATAGGCCTCCATTATCGCCCGCCCTGCAATAAGGGTTTCCGTCTAATGCTTACGCACGTAATACATAATACACGCGTTGGAAGAATTAGAAACCCATTAGAATTAATCTAAATAAATCGCCGGCAATTCAATAAAAAAAGGTTGCATAAGCTATTGGTTTTTAGTATAATAAGTTCGCTAAAACAACGCTAAAGCCAGCTTATGCAACCTCCGCTGGAGTATACCACGATCTTTTCCATTTGCCAATCCTTTTCCTCCCAAGTCTTCAACTCGGAGGGCAACATTACCCGGAGGGCCCCCAAGCCCAGGGCCTCCGACATGGAAATCGTCGCGCTTTCGCTATACCAGACAGCCATGGAAATTGAAAGCGAATGCGTGTTCTTCAATCGGATTGAGCGCGAGATGCCTGATTTGGCAAGGCGCGTCGGTACGCGCCGCAACTACAACGAAAGACGCAAGGCATCCTATCCCTACGCCGAGAAGCTACGCGCTATCATTGCAAAGTCAATGGAAGCAGAAAACCCCGAGCGCATCTATGTCATCGATTCAATGCCCATAGAATCATGCCGCTTCGCCAGGGCGAAAAACAGCAGGATTTACCGGGAAAATGCAGACAATGCCCCGTGGTACGGATACTGTGCCTCCCACAAGCAGCACTACTTCGGCTACAAGCTCCACGTTGTCTGTACGCCTGACGGTGTTGTGGAATACTACGACCTGACCCCGGCAAACGTGGCTGACATCGACATGATTCCCGAGGTAAGGGAGCGTTTCGGCAATTGCACCCTGCTGGGCGATACAGGCTATCTCAACCGATTCATGGCCATGGACTTGTTTGACTACGCCAAAATTGAACTGGTAGTGCCGTACAGGAAGAACATGAAGGATGTACCCGTGTTGCCCGCAGGCTTTGGTCCAGCCAGGAAACGGGTGGAGGTAGTCTTTTCCCAGCTTGTCGCCCAATTTCAGATGCGAAGGCTATTGGCCAAGCGCCAGAGAGGATTGTTCGGGCGAGTCGTTTCCAAGATGACCTTGTTTACCATGCTCCAGTATTTGAACTTCACCAGGAAAGAACCCTTGAGTCGCGTTAGGTATACATTAGTCTCATGAGCCTAATTCTTCCAACGCGTTAATACACAACTGAGGTGAAAGCCCCCAATGAACCACTAATAAGGCAGAATCAAATAATCAAGGGTAACTGAGCCATACTAATGTGGGAAACTATTGTTTTGAGGTGCCAATCATACGCAGAGAAATAGCCTACGCCACAAATGGCTCTTACAGTAGTGTGAGAGGCGGGGGCTTTTGCCCCGCCCCTCCTCCTCCTCCTCTCAATTTTATTTCTATGCAGCGTAATTACTATTCATAAAACTATTGAATACTTTCATTTATAAATTTTAAAATATTATAGTAAACCGTGCCAAATTCTGCTTCTGGAGAAATTTTACCATTAGTCTGCTCATATTTATGAAACCAATATGGTAAATTAATAATTGGGTCAGATGAGGGATTGCCATTAATATCCAGGAACATAGAATATACAACTTTGTTAGTTGATTTTGTTGTAATTTTAACAGAATAACCTACCGTTTCAATGGATTCGTCTCTAAGTATTTCACCTATAACTTCTTCTGCTATTGCCAAAATTTCCCAAGGATTAAAGAAATCGAGAATTGCTGCAAGCTCTTTATTTTCCATGATATTACTCAAAACATATTGATTCAAAGCAGGTGAATACGGCTGATTTATTGCAACGTACTTATCAAGAGAAACATCAAATTCACACTCTTCTTTTGCTTCTGCAATTCCTGCAGCTCTTGTTATTATAGTACCACCGATGATATTATAGAATATATGGGGATGACCATGTGTTCTTTTGGTATGAAAATGGTAATAGTAACCAGGTTTGTGGGGAGGGTCATGTATTATCTTGCCTTTAGCAACTTTTTGAGCAAATTTTCGAGCCGCCTCTTCTCCGTTGCAAATATATATATCTTTACCTCGCCTTACCATCGAAGCGGCTACTTCCTCTGATTTTATAAAGCCTCGTTTAACAAGTTTGTCACCGACGATCTCCATAATAAAGGCTTTAAATCCTTTTAATCCCTTGGCCAACCCTAAAACATCGAGCTCATAAAACGCATTCATGCAATATCTGTACAAGTTTAAAGAAGCAAAAATGCTAATAGGGTCTCGTGAAAGCCAAGAAGCATCTGAAGAATTGTAATATCTATAATTAAAATAATTTAAACCTATGTAAGAATCATAGAGTTCACTACGCCATTGTAATGGTTGCTCGAACTCTCCCGTCGTTTTTATCTTGCCTACGGGAGAATATGAGTATGTCGTACGTATGTAACCTGCTGAACCGAAAACCTCCCACACGTTCTTGGTCAAATCCCAGCCGTAGGTGTACCACGTGCCGTCTTTCTGGACGGCCAGGGGGCGGGTGGCTATGGGCTGGGTGGGGTCCCAGGTGATGAGCCACAGGCAGGGCTCGTTGCTGCGCAGGAGGTCGCAGCACGCGATTTGGAGATAGCCGCGGTACAGGTAGCGCTGGTGGAGGGTGACGATGCCGTTGATGGTGACTTTCTTGGTGGCACGGCGGCCCATGTAGTCATAGGTACATTCCACGCTCACGCTGTTGTCGTCCTTGGTAAAGAGGATGGGGCGGTTCTTGGCGTTATAGGTCACGTTCCAGATGCCCGTGCTTGTCTTGACGCGGGTCTGGTTGCCGTCTGCATCGTAGGTTGGGGTGAAGGTGCCTTCCGCTTCTTCGATGGCGGTGTACTGGTTGAGCTGGTTGGCCGTGTATATCTCGTAGCCGTCGCTCCGGTGCTCCATGCGGCGGTTGCCAATGTTGTCGTAATCCCAGCCGTTAAGGCCGGAGCCGTCCACTACGTCTCCTATCAGCTCGCTGCGGTTGTTGTAGGTGTAGGCATCGTTCCTTGTGCTGCCTTGGCGGGTGATGGTGCGTGCCGTGGGACGGCCGAGTTGGTCGTAGGCGTAGGTGCGTTGTGCTACGAGGGTATCGCCGCGGTGGTAGTCCATCTGCGTGAGGAGGTCTCGGTGTGACTCGTAGCTTTGCGTAAGGCTCATGCCGTTGGGCTTGGTGAGCGTCTGCAGCAGGTGCGTGCCTTGCAGATACCCATACGTGAACTGCTTTTCCTGTCCTCCGTGGATGAAGCCCGCGCCGCTGATGCGGCCATCGGTGCCGTAGGCGGTGGAAACGGTCTGCTCTGTATTGCCGTTCTTGGCGTAGGTGTAGCCGGTGGAGCGGCCGAAGCTGTCGCGCGTTTCTGTGACCAAGTGGGTGACACCCTCCGCGAGCAGTGAATCCGTCTCCTGCTCGCCGTAGGTGTTGTAGCCGATGGAGCGCACGCCCGCATCGTCCGTTACCTGGGTGATCTGGCCGAGGTGATTGTACACAAAGCTCTCCGCCGTGGTGGAATCGCTGTAGGAAATCTCCAGCAGGAGGCCGCGCGCGTGCTCATAGGAACAGGTCTTCACCTTTTCGCGGGCGTCAGTCTCCGTGGACAGGCGGTTGAAGGCATCGTAGGTTTTGACCGTGCCCTTGCCGTCGGCGTAGGTCTTGGAGACCTCCAGCCCCGTGGTGGCGTGGTAGGCCCAGGTGGTCACGTCTCCATCCGTGCGGGAGGAGGGATCTGTGGTGATGGTTTCCGTGCCCGCGCGGAAGGTGGTG
>JAZLFB010000272.1:0-4178 GCA_045615585.1 Akkermansia sp. | reverse complement strand
GGGTATGGAACAGAACGCTTCACACACGTCGTCCAACGCTAAGACTGCCTTTCCTCCCAAACTCTACCTTTTCATGAAGGCTGAGTACCTTCTTGATTGCTTGGAGAAGGATGAAATCAAGGTCTGTCTTCCCAAGGACTGTAATGACCCGTTTGAATTCCTCTCAGCGAAAAAGGAGGGGTGCAATCCTCCCGATACTGCGGGGTTGGGTTTCATCAGCTTTTCGGAGGAGCGGGTGTCTTCCGCCATGTGGGCCCATTACGCAGACAAGCATCAGGGAGTGTGCCTGGAGTTTTCCTTTAAGGAAAGCGATGATGTGGTCACCGTGGAGGAGGGAGAAGGTGAAGACCAGGAAATATACACGGACTCGGCTGTTTTGGCCTTGGCCCATCTTGAGCAATACACGGAGCTGCCCATCACAGAGGGACCTCGTTTTGCACCCATTTTGATGAAGGTGAAATACCACCCGCACCGCGCCTATCCGGCAAACTCTCAAGTTCGCTGTACCGTGAGTGGCACAAAGATAGAGGATGCCCGATTCAGTCGTCTGTACGCAGCCAAGGGGCAGGAGTGGGCGTACGAGAAGGAGTGGCGACTCTTTGTTGATCTGGAGCATTGCTTGTCTTACCACGATGGCTGCTATTTTGTGAAAGGGCTAACACAGCACATCACCAAGGTGATGCTGGGCTGGAAGTGTAAATTGCCACAGTCCTACGTTCAGCGTGTGCTCGACTCCATGCTGGAAGGCAAGACTACCTGCGTAAAGATGGAGCCGAACGGCAATCTTTTCGCCGTTAAGGAGGTCGGCAAGGACTCCGACACCAAGCCGACCGTCTGGCGCGTGAACCTGGAATTTGACGATAATCAATGGCAGGCGCTCAAAGAATACATCAAGGCGCATACTGACACCGATAATCTGAAAGGAATCGACTACAACCAAGCCATCATCGATCTTCTCATAAATCAATCCCAAGATTCTGACAATCAAAACACCAAATAATTCCCAAGCAATACCCTCACCCACCATGAAACTTCACTTACCCACCAAGCTCTACCGCGCCGTGCTGGCTTGCTGCGCTGCCGCCTTATTTCCCACGCTAGCATACGCAGAGGTGCCGGAAAAATACACACCAGTTATCATTACTGACGTTACCCAGCTCAACACATATAAAGCAGAGGACTATATAGCCTTCCTCATCAGTACGGACATTACGAATTCTACGTACAGAATTACAGGGGTCCATCAATACTGGTGTAGCGATGATATAGGCGCTTTGAGAGGCCTCACATTTTCAACCACAAAACAAGCTGAAAGTGGAGCGGCAATTTATGCATCTATCGCATTAACGATGGAGAATTTTTCGCTATTGTTGTTCGACAAAAATTATGCGCAAGGCACTAGTGCGTACGGAGGGGCAATATATGGCGGTGTCACAAATTTAAAAAACATACATGCTGTAACGTTCAGCGCGAACCATGCTAATGGAGGAAATGGATATGGTGGTAGCGCGTACTGCGGAGGTGGCGCGATTTATGGATATGCTGTTAATGCAAGCTACAACGGGGACATCCAATTCACTGGGAATTATTGTACGCACTCAACTGGAGGCCGCGCACAAGGTGGCGCGATTCTCGCGAGTTTTACTTATTCTTATGAAGTGAAAGTTGATTTTAGTAATAACGACAGTGTTATTTTTAAATCGAATCATTCGTACGCGTATGGAAGTGGTGCATATAGCTCCAGCGTCAGTGCATATGGCGGCGCGATAAGTGGGGGAAGCAGCGGGTGTCCAATCTCTTTTGATAGTAATACAATTCTAAATTTTGACTCTAATTATGCAAAGGCTTATATTCCTGACTATGCGTATGCATATGGTGGTGCAATTTACTCAACGGAGCCACTTTATATTACGAATAATGAGAGTGTAACATTTAACGCAAATTATACATACTCAAAGATAGAGACGACAGACAGCTCACGCATTCCGTATTCTAGAGGTGGAGCAATATATAGTAGCAATCCTCGGGCAGCTGTTAAAATTAGCAACAATAGCATATTGCATTTTACTGACAACTATGCACATTCATACAGATTTACGAAGTATGACGCATCCTCTACTGGGGCGCGTGGTGGTGCGATATATGCTAGCGGAATGCTTGATATAACAAATAATGGTGACGTTAAGTTCATTGGAAACAACAGCAACCATTATGGAGGGGCATTATATTTGGATAGCGCGTCGAAATTAAATATATCTGGAAACGAAGTTGTTATTTTTAGAAATAATTATGAAATTGGCGCCGGAACGACATCATTACGCTCTCTCTACTCCGTAGGAACCTCATTGCTTTTGAGTGCAAGTGGGGGGCAATATATTGCTTTTTATGACACGCTATATGCCAGGGCAAGCAATGATGCGATGACGGTGTCTTTCAACGGAGACTACGAGGACAAGGACGGCGTAACACAGAAGGGAGCAGGTGACATTGTGTTCAGCGGCAAATATGCCGCAGAGGACTTGAAGGCTCTTAAGACAGACTACACGCAGCAGGAGTTGACGAATTCCCTTACCTCGGAGGTATACGCCATGACCCATCTGTACGGCGGGCGCTTGCGTGTGGAGGACGGTGCTATCTACAAGGGTTACGGCATCACGTCGGAGGCGGATTCCTCCGCTACAGTGCGGTTGCAGAGTGGCACGCTGGACCATGCGGGATATGCATTGACCTTCAATGCCGGCACCACGCTGGAGGCGCGGGGGGTGAACAGCATCACCGCTTCCTCCCTGGATATGCTGGATGGTTCCGCGCTGACGTTCACTCTGGGGGAAGCCAACCTGACCACGGCGGCCGTGACGCTGACCGGCACGTTCAACCAGGGCGGCGCGCTCACCATCAACCTGGCGAGCGACGGTGCCATGGAACTGGGCAGCCAGTACGCCCTGCTCAAGATTTCAGGTTCCACGAAAACGCCTACAACATGGGATGCCTCCAAGGTAACTGTGGATGGTTTGGGCGCAGATGTGTCTGATCTCAGCTGGAGCAATGGTACGCTGTATCTCACGGCCCCGTTGCCGGAACTCTTGACCGCCACTTGGAGCGCTGCGGAAAGCATGGTGTGGAACACCACCGCCAAGAACTGGACGCAGGATGGGATTGCTTACGCCTACAAGGACGGCGTGGATGTCATCTTCGGCAACACCGGGGCGGGAACCGTCACGCTGGCGGGCAATCTTGCCCCCAAGAGCGTGCTGGTGGACAGCGCCAACAATTACATCTGGCAAGGAGACGGCAAACTGACGGGTGACATGACGCTCACCAAGAGCGGCACGGGTAGCCTGACCATCAGCACCGCCAACACCTACACGGGCGGCACGACCATCAACAGCGGCAAGGTGGTGGCGGCACACGCCACAGCTCTGGGAACGGGCGTGGTGACGCTGAGCAACGGCACGCTGGAAATCGCTGCGAACGGCTTTGCAAACGGTATTTCGGCATCGGGAACCTCTGCCCTCCAAGTGCAGGACGGCTACACGCTCGCTCTTTCCCAGATGCTCGCCAACAGCGGCATCCTGACGGTGAGCGGCACGGTTAATGCCTCCGCCCTGACACTGGACACCACCGCCGCCACGCATATCAATGTGGACGGCCAGAGCGGCGCAAGCGGCTTTGCGAAGTCGGCATACTACTCCGTGCAGGTGGTGAATGGCGGAACGGTGGGCGGCAACGATGCCGTGATTACCCACATCAACCTTCCCGGAACGGAAACGCTGGTGCTTGGAACAGATGGCTATGCCACCGCAGGCGGCGTGGTTGACTACAGTAACTACCTGTTGACCGGCACGGACACCGCCAGCACGGCGGCCATTCATGGCAAGGGCGCTAGCGCGACCGTTACCCAGACAGGCGGCACGCTGACGGTGGACGACACCGTGACGGTGGCCACCACGGCGGGCACCATCAGCCTTGCGGGTGGCACGCTCAACGGAACGGTGAGCGGAGCTGCCATCAACGCCACCAGCGGTGCGCTGAATGCGGCTTTGACCGGCAGCAATACTCTCAATGGCACGAACTATGCTTTGCAGAGCGTGGTGAACAACGGCGGCACGCTCACCATGAGCGGCAGCTTCGATGCCGCAGCCCTGCAGCTGAACACCACCGCTGCCACGCATGTTGAC
>JAZLFB010000271.1:0-14236 GCA_045615585.1 Akkermansia sp. | reverse complement strand
GCCGGCGGACGTGTCACGCCATAGCCCTTACAGGCGCCGGCGGAAGCCGCCTAACTTACAAAATCGTCAATCGTCAATCGTAAATTGTAAATTAGATTATCACTTGCGTCTTCTGCGCGCGGCCAGCGCGCAGAGCGCCAGCAAGGACAGTGTGCTGGTGGTGGGTTCCGGAGTGGCCTTGTACAGGTATACCGTGCCCACGTTGCTGCCGGCGCTGCCTTCGGAGCCGTTCACACCCGTATAGCAGATGTAGAACTCACCCGGATACAGGTTGGTGAAGTATTGGCTGGCATCAATCTGGTCGTCCTTTGTCACCACGTCATCACCGAAGTTTACATCCACCACGCCGAACGCCAAGTCATAGCTGTCACCGATTTCAAGGCCCCACAGGGTGCTGATATCGCCTGTGGAAAGCATGGCCCCTTCGTTGATGGTGAGCGCGCCGGTGAGGTTGAGACCGCCGATGCCGCCGGCGGCGGACACGTTATACGTGGAGCCGCTGCCCAGCGTGAGGTTGCCTTCCAGTGCGGAGGCCGAGCCCTCGCCGGCCTCGGTGGGGCCGCCCAGGGCCACCACGCTGCGGCTCACGTTGGCCGTACCCGGATCCGACGTGCTGTCTGCAACGGACAACCTGTCGTTGGCGCCGATGGTGAGGTCTGTGATATCCACGCTGGCGGTGTTCAGCAGGGCCAGCACGCCTGCCGCAGCAGAGTTGTTGTCCACGGTGACCGCACCGTTGAACTTGTCTGTTCCGGTCACCACGCCGCCATCGATGATCTGCATACCTTCGCCCGTGTAGGCAACATCCAGGTTCTCACCCAGCTTGCCGGCGTAGTTGTACTCGCCGTCGCCGGTGATTTCCAGGGTCTTGTTGTCGCCCTCGGAACCGCTCACCACCATAGTCTTGTTGGCGGTGTAGGAGTTCGCATCAGAGCTCAGGCCGAGCACCTGGGCTGCGGCAGCATCCACCACAATGTTGGCCGTGGCCTGATCGTTCGCATTGGCGAAGCTGGTTTGCAGCACGGCATTGGCTGCGCCGTTGCCGTTTTCCTGAATCACCAGGTTGGTCACCGCGCCGTTGCCGCCGTTCACTCCGTAGGCAATGGTGCCGGTAATGGTATGGTCATCGTCAGAGTTGCTCAGGTTGTAGTTCACCGTACCGGTGGCATTGCCGTTGGTCAGTTTCAACACCTGGCTGGCGGATGCCGGTCCCTGCAAGCCGCTCAGGTTCACATCGGTGGTGCCGTTCTCCACTCCGTATGTCTCGATGGTGGCCGTGCCGACAGGATCCGTCAGCTTCAGGTCGCCCAAGTTGAAGATTGTACCCTCGGTTGTATCATCCACCAGGCGGATGTCGCCGCCGGAGGCCTTCATCTCAATGGTGCCTTCGTTGCTCAGGTTGTGGAACTCGGAATAGCCGTCATTCGGATCCATGGAGGTCAGGGACAGCGTGCTGTCTTCCGCCACGGCCACAAGGGAGCCGGCCTCACCCACCACGCGCTGCAGCGCGGCATTTGTGTTGATAACGGCTGTGGAGCCCTCCTTCACCTCCATGGTGGCGTTCTCCGTGCCGGTGAACGAACCGGAGAACACAGCCTCGCTCTCGCCAGTGCCGTCGCCTACGGTCAGGGTCAGCTTGCTCTGCGCATCAGAGGTGATGCCGCCCGTCACCTCCACGTGTTCACCCGTGTAGGCCACGTTCATGGTGGTGGGGGTAGCACCGCCGGAGTACACGTTCACATCGCCGGCAACCGTTTCCACCGAGCCGCCGTAGGTCAGGTCCATGCTGCCGTTGCCGGAGGTCACATCCGCGTTCACCTCAGTGCCGCCCGTGAAGGTCAGGCTGTCCTCGGTGGCCGTCTGCTGCTCGTAGGTGCCGGTCCAGCCTGCCGTATCGCCCGTGAAGGTCATGGCAACATTGCCGCCCTCCGCGTGGGAGATGTTGCCGCGGCCAGACACCGTGTTGGTGAAGGTGTGGCCGATATCTTCCTCACCTGTCAGCGTCATGGCCGTGGGGGCTTCCGTGGTGCCGGTCAGCACAATCTTGGCGTCAGATGTATGCTCGTCGCTGTTCAATGCGCCGTTCCAGTTCTTGAACTCAATGGTGGAGGCGTCCGTCCCCTCGCCCACAGACTTGTCCTCAAGCGTCAGGTCCGTGGAGGTGCCGGTCACGCGCACCGTGCCGTTCCATTCCGCTCCGGGGGTGATTTCATCATCCCGCAGGCCGATGTTGGCGCCCAGGTCGTTGCGGTTCGTAATCTCGTACACGCCGGAGCCCTGCAGGTCCAGGCTACCGGCCATACCCGGGGAAGCAGCATTCGCCGTCACCGTGGTACCCGCTGCAATGTTGATGGCTGCCTTGGTGCCATCAGACACGGAGAACAGGTCCACAGACGTATTCTCGTCCACCGTCAGCGTGCCGTTGTACGGGGAGGCATCCTCGTTGTATTCCGTCTTGTCGAACACCACGTTCTCCAGCTGGCCCTCCGGGTGTTCCTGGTCGGTTGTGGCATCGATGATATCGCGCAGTTTCACGCGGTTATCCGTTGTGTAGATATCGCGCACATAGTACGTCTTCAACGCCAGGTCCTTCGTGAACAGATAGCCGTAGCCGATATAGCCGGCAAGTTCCGAACCACCTTCAACCTGAAGCTCCTCATAGTTGTCGGTGCCGATGAGTGTCATCATGCCGGAGGCGGAGGCGTGATAGATGTCCTCATTGTTCGCTGTCAGGGTTGTCCCGCTCGCCATGTCGAACAGCTTCACGAACTCCTCACCGGAAGCCATAAAGCCGCTCTGCGTCTGTGTGGCCTCCTCTTTGATAATCACGGAACCTTGCTCTTTGCCCACCTCTCGGTAGAGAGTCTTTTCACGGTTCACGGTCAGCTCCAGGTCAGAGGCATCTATCCGGCTGCCCGCGCCGCCGCTCACCGTGTAGTTGCCGCCGGAAGCGGCCTCGCCCACGTTGCGCACGTTAATCACTGCGTTCTGGTCCAGGGTGGTGTCGGCTGCCAGCGCAAGCGTGCCGCCCGTCACCGTGCCGCCGGTCAGCGTCTCAGAACCCTCGGACCCCGGCACACCGTTCAGCACGCTGTTGGCCCCCAGTGTAAGGGTACCCCCGTCCTGCATGATTTGGTTGATGCTGGCTGTTCCGTCGATGGTTGCCGAGCCAGAAAGAACCGTCATGGTATCAACATTGGCTACTCCTGCGACCTCGAGGGATGCAGAAAGCGCATTCCGTTCATCACCTGCTTCGTATCCAGCACCAACAGTAACGCTGCCAACGCTCGACGTCTGCCCAGCGTTTATACTGGCAATTGTCATGTCTGCACCCTTGTCCACATACAGGACAGAGCCACCCTCAGAAACCATGCCACCTACATCGTAGTCTTGATTGGCATAACCGTTGTATATGGCATCGCCCAATTCATCAAAGGATTCGATAACATGTTCAGGTCCAACATGGAAAGCCGTTTCAATAGCCCCATCGGCGGACTTCAGCTCCAATTCCTCCAACTGGGCGCCACCATACATGTATGACTGCTTGCCCGATTCGAGCGTTGTCTTGTTGCTGATATCAACTGCAAATTCATACACTGTGGAAGCAGCATTCATATCAAGGTTGGAAGCTTCAACTGTACCATATACGGGAACAATCACCTTAGACCCAGTAGACCAGACAGATACAGACGAATATGAGAAAGCCAATTCATACGAACCGTCCGTATAAACATCACCAGCTCCCACAATGGGCAAACCGACTAGCATGTCACTCTCATCCGGTGTCACTATGTTAAGCGTTCCATCGTTGTTAATCTCGTTTCTTTGCGGGACGAAAAGTGCCGATACGCTCGCCGATGTCAACGTTGTCGTTGCGCCCACTGCATTGTACAGGGTACCTATCTGTAATGTCCCCCATCCATAGTCGCCACCGACATACGCATTAACATGCAAGTTATTGAAATTGGCAACGTGCTTGAGAGTAGACATGACTCCATGCAACTCAATGAATCCATGGTTTTCGCCATTGTATAGGGAAGCATCAGGATAACCCACCCCACTTGCGTCAATCACCAGACGGGCACCCTCCTCAACCAAGAAATAGGAGCCGTCACCTTGACTAACGGAAGCGTTAAACACAACATCCGAACCCTGTCTAAGGATTAAGCCGGTCAACGAACCAGTATCCATCGCCAACGAGCCATATTCACCCTTGGCATTGAGAACATACCGCGCATCTTCACCGAAGATGATACTGCCAGCGTTCTCAATATCATTTGGCATGGTAACAGTAGCCGCGCCATCCACCCCGTCCAATTTGAGGAAATAAGCAGCATGGGGATTTTGGGAGCTCGTCGTGTATTCGGCTGGGGTCCCGGCGGAATTGTGCCAGTTGGCAGTTCCACCTCCAGTTTGATACCAGGTGCCGTCACCTATGTTATCGCCCTCCGTGGCCCCATTCCAATAATAACCATTATCATCCGTCAGGGTGGTCGCATACAAAACCTCCCTGTCCCCTTCTTTCTTGTACATCAAACGGGCATACGTTGTTTCCGGGAGTTGCAGATTGACGAGGGAAATACCTTCCACCATGTGGTAGACTGATCCACCACCGGAACTCACATCAGTCTTCAACACATCAAGCTCGGCAGCATTCACGAGTTCTGCAATACCATTCTTGAACACGATATTGGACATGTCAAGGATAGAGCCGTCATTCATAGCAAACGTTCCCCCAACATACAGACCGGATTCTGGCTGAAGCGAAGTAGAACCTGCTGTATATGCACCGGAAAGTGTGAGAGACGAGCCAATGCCGACAGTAAAGTCGCCAGCCAATCCGTACGCTTTACCTAAGACGAGCGAGCCCTGCCCCACGGTTGTACTGCCCGTATATGTCATGTCACCACTCATCACGGTAGTACCAAATCCAGTCTTGTACAAATCACCGGACCCGCTGATACTTCCGCTCAAGGTTGTGGCTCCGTCTCCAGCTATCGTGAGAACAGAGCCATCAACAATATTCAAATTGGCGGAAATAGCACTATTCGCGTCTTTGAGTGTATTGAAGGTTGTATCATTAACATTGACTGCGGCAATGGTGCCGGATCCCTTGACCTCCGTGCCGTTGCCCATGACGATGGTGGTGCCCGTACCGAGGGCATTTTCATCGGCAGCGGTGATGGAGCCGGAGTTCAGCTGAATCTCGCCGGTGAAGGCGGAGTTGTCGCCAGAGAGAACCAAATCTCCGTCTCCGGCCTTGGACAGCGTGCCGTTGCCGGTGAGTTCGCCCGCGAACGTGCGGTCCTTGTCGCCGGAGACAATCCACGTACCGCTATCGGCAATGCTGACGGTGCCGGCTTTGACGTTGACATTGGTACCCAGGGAGCCAGTGATGTCAATCATATCAGCGGTGAGGGTTGCATTGCCCGTGCCGTCCTGCAGGGTAACACGGGTGCCGCTCTCCACGGTAACCGTGCCGGCAGTGATGTCCTCTGACAGGGAGACAGAGGAGATGGCGGCGCGATCATCGAAGGTGACATTATCACCATTATAGAAGGAGGTAAGCTCACCGCCTTCCTTCATGGGATACCAGGACGTGTTGTCTGCATTGGTGTTCCAAGTGCCGACATCGCCCTTCCAGTAGAGGTTGCCCTGGGCATCCATGGTGTAGGTAAGGATGACGCTGCCGTTTTCATACTTCAACCGGGCATCATGGACAATGCCGGGCACGGTGATGACGGGGTTGGCACCGAGATCACCGCTAAATTCGGTCACGTTGATAAGAGTGGCGGTTCCGGTTTCGCCCTGAGCCGGGCGGTCGAAACCGTAGCGGGAGAGATCCCAGGTCACGCCATCACCCAGGGTGAGGGTGCCGGTGAGGTTCAGTACCGAATCACCCAGGAAGGAGATGGTGGAACCATCGTTCAGGGTCAGGGAGCCGGCGCTCATGGCGGCCTTGTTCTCCAGGGAGAGCGTGGCGCCTTCACTCACGGTCACGCTAGCACTGCCCAAGGCATTTGCGCTCTGGGCAGCCAGTGTGCCGGCAGTCACGTTGATGGAGCCGGTGTACCCGCTGTTGTCACCGGTGAGGGTGAGGGTGTTCCCTCCCTGTTTGGTGATGGCCGCAGTTGCATCCTCAGAAGAGATAGCGGCGGAGATGGCGGCATCCTTCTTAGAATTGAGCTCCAGCTTGGAGTTTGTGCCGAGCTGGGCGGTATCTGTCACCTCCAGCTGGGTATTGGCCACCAGGGTGACATCGTCATCCACCACTAGGGTCTTGGCGGCGAGCCTGTTCTCATTCACCGTATCCTTGATGGTGACGGTGGTCGTGCCGGTGACACTCTCGTCCTTCGTCACGGTCATGTTGCGCGCGGAAGCATCGGCAGTCATGTTGATGGTGGTGCTGATGCCGCCATCGTAGTTGTTGCCCACGATAGTCACGCTGTCGCCGTTCTGGAAAGTATCCTGCGTTGTCTTGTCCTGCTGATACCAAGCGTGGCGCGCGCCCCAGGTGCCGGAGGGATCCAGCCAGTAGAGCTGCTCGGATTCGTCTGCGACGGTGAGCACCAGGTTGGTGTCATTCACCACGCTGAGACTGGCCTTGTAGCCTTCCTCCATGTTCAAGCCTGTGAAGCTTACGGAATCCAGGGCACTGCTGCCGTAGCCTCCGGTGGCCGTGGCCAGCGTAACGCTGCCACCGGTTGAGAGCGCACTGTAGTTGCTAAGGTCGAGCGTGAGGTTGTTGCCCAGCGTGATGCTGCTTGTGGAAGTGAGCGCATTTCCACCGCCCGCCAGCTTGAGCGTGGCGGCGGTGGAGCCGGTGCCCAGGTTCACCTCACCCACGCCTGTGAGCGCATTCGTGAGGTTCAGCGTGCCGCCCAGCAGGTCGATACCGCCGGTAAAGCCGTTGCCGGCGCCGATGGTGGTGGTGGTGCCCGCACCATCCACCACAAGTGTGCCGGTGCCCGTCAGGGTGCCGATTTCCGTATCACCCATGAAGGTGGCGGAGCTGTCAACGCCGGCAATCTGCACCTGGTTGACTTTCACCGTGTTGTTGAAGGTGGCATCGTTGTTCACCTTCAGGTTGAGCGCACGGCGGGCACCGCCCTGCATGATGGCGGCGTTCACGGTCTGGGCCGCCTCCCCGGCCATTTCCACCGTCAAGGTGCCGGTGTTTTGGGTTCCGGTCGCCAGGGAACCGTTCCACTGGGAAATGTCCCCGGTGAACCTGTATGTCTCTTGGGAGCCGCCGTTCTTGTCGAACTTCAGGTCGCCGCTGCCGCTAATGTTGCCGCTGAACGTGGTGGTCTTGTTGTTGCCGGCCGTAATGAGCACGGCGGGGGAAGCGTCATCCGGGTTCACCAGCTCGATATCGACGCTGATGTCGCTGCCGTTGAAGTAGCCGCCCACGCCCTTCAGGCGCACGGTGGAATTGGCCGTGCCCAACTGGTTGATGGTATCCAACACCACATAGGGGGCAGAGAACTCCTTGTGGCCGCCGGACACCTCAACGGTGCCGGTCCAGCCCTCAGCATCCAGCGAAAGGTTGCCAAGCACAGCAGACTTGTTCCAGTTCACGGCGGAGGGGATATCATTGCCCACCACCACGCCGTCACCGGAAAGCGTGCCGCCAATGCTGGTGCCATTCAGCACCAGTGTGCCGTCCACGGTGATGCCGCCTGTGGCGCTGAGCGAACCGGCATTGCCGGTCACCAGGGTCACGTTGGCATCATCCGCCACCTCCACGCTGCCGGCGATAATCGAGCCGCTCACCGTCATGGTGGCATCAGAGCTGGCTCTGTCGAAGCGGACATTGTCGCCATTGCCGAAGGAAGCCGGCGTCTGCGTGCCGTCATCCAAGTACCAGTCCTCCACCGCAGTGCTTGCCACCCAGGTGCCGTCACCGCCCTTCCACAAGAGATCCTTGGCAGGCGTGGGGGAGCCAAAGGTAAGCACCAGGCTGTTGCCGTCCAGTACCTCCAAATGAGCATCGTCAGGTGTAAAGCCCTGGGCGAACGTGAGATTCACACCGTCCAAACCTGTATCCACGATGCTGCCACTGCCAGTGGTGGTAGCCAGGACAACAGACGTCTCCGAGCCGGTGAACGTGTAGTTGCTCAGGTCCAGCGTGGAGCCGCTGGCCAGTGTGAACGCGCCGCCCACCTGCACCGTGGCGGAGGGGCCGGCCAGCGTAAGCGTGCCGCCGCTGTTCACGGTCAAGGCAGACTGTATGGAGGTCACCGTGCTGGTGAGCGCCAGCGTGCCGCTAGACACCGTCAAGCTGCCCGTGCCGCTCTCCACCCCGGCCAGCGTGGTGGTGCCAGTTCCAGCAAGTGTGATGGATTCCTCGGGATCGATGGTGAACGTATCCAGCGTCAATGTGGCATTGTTGGTGATGGTGTTGTTCCCAGCGTAGGAGTGGGCTCCCTTCATTGTGATTGTGCCCGTGTTTTCAGCAGCCACAACGAAGTTGCCGAGTTCCAAGACATTTTGGCCCAGCTGGTCTTTATCAACCTGCCAATTGGAGGAAGCTTTAAGTATAAGCTCCGCTTGCGGGTCTCCAATGAAACGAACATTGTGTCCATGGTTTGCACTTGTTCGAACAACAGCATTCCCAGTCAATGCAAATTCCACGGAACCGCCTTTAAACTCGATATTACCGTTTACGTTTTGGGTAAGGATTGCAGAATTGCTCTTGAAATCGCCGCTTTCCATGGTAAACGTACCACCGTTCTGCCCAGCCACGCCAACCTGCAGCTGCCCGGTTGCAGCCACCTCCAAGCTACCACCACACAAGCGCAAACTTCCTCCGTTCCACACCTTCAGTACCTCAGTACTTTCATCACTTCCCTCCACCATCAGACTGGCCCCGGTCATCACATTCAGGGTGCCTTGCACATCGTTTGTCCCTCCATTATTCAGGGAAACATTTGCGCCATCGTAGAAGTTCACAACCTTGCTACTCGCCACAGTCAGCGTGCCAATAGAGCCTTGGGCATCCAATTCCACAATGCCGTCGGTTACATTGATTGCAGACATGTTCACCGTGCCGTTAATTGTGGCAGTTCCGCCTCCCTGTTTCACCAGCGTGCCGCCGATAGTGGTACTGCCACCCCCAGTCAGGGAGGCAACGGTAAGATTGTGCCCAGCGGTATTCACCGTAGCGGTGGCACCGCTGTCCACCACCATGTTGCCAGCGGTCACATCGTTGCCCAATGTGGCCACAGTCTCATAGGTGGAAGTGAACTGCACGTTGTCGCCAGAGCTGAACGCAGTTGTGCCCGGGTCGGCATCGGCGGCATGCCAGTTGTTGCCGCTGTCCCAAGTGGCACCATTCGTGCCGTCCCAAATCAGGTCATTGCCCGTCGAAGCAAGCGTGAGGATAAGCTGCTTGGCGCCGCTGGCATCCTGCGTGGACAGCGTGCCGGTGTAGCCCTCCGCTATGTTCTGGAGCAGCACGCCGTCAACAGAACCGATTGAGTTCGCCGTGGCGAGGACATAGGTGGCGCCGGCGGTGGGAGTAACGGCGCCGAGCAGGGTCAGATTGCCGTTGCCCGGGTTGCCGTTAACAGACAGGCCGGAGGTGCTTCCACCCAGGGAGGAAAGCAACTGCGGGGAGCCGCTGGAGGCAACGCGCAGCGGGGCGCTCTGCACCGGTTCTTCCTGTGCTGCAAAGAGACGTGCCAAATCCAGCGTGGAGCCGGACTCCAGGGTGAGCGTGCCGGTGACGGTGAGCATCTCCGCACCGGCCAGCGTCAGTGTGGACCCGTTTTTGACGGTCATATTGCCCGTGAAGGAGCTTGTTTCCGTGAGGGAAAGCGAACCGTTGGCATTCACATTGACATTACCCGTGCCGGAGATGGCTCCGACCTGTGCAACGTTGTTGATATTGACCGTACCCGCACCAAGTGCCAGCCCGGCAATATCCGTGGCGCCGTTGAAATCAAAGCTGGCGCCGCTTTGCCCCAGCGTTGTGAGAGTATACGCACCGGTGATGGGGCCGGTAAACGTAAGCTTCTTGTCGCCATCGCTGCGGCCAATCTTGGAATCGGCTATCAGCGTGATCTTGCCTGAGTATGTCTCGTTATTGCCGGCATCTGCAATGCTGCCGCCGTTCAGGAGAACATCATGGGAGAAATTGCCGCTCCAGCCGCGGATATCACCGCCGCTCACCTTCAGCGTGGCATTGGCAAACTTGTTCGACTGCTGCCCAAGCTGCACCTTGCCGCTCACGACCTCGACCGTGCCGGTGAAGTTCTCCAGGAAGGATTTGTCATGGTATTGATAGTCGGTATTGGCGCCGGCATCAATCTTCACCGTGCCGGTGCCCACAATGTCCTTGCTGGCAAGCTGGGTCAACTTCAGGGAGGCATCCGACGCCACCGCAACCTCGGTCGTGCGGTTTGCGCCCATGTCATCGCCCCAGTTCAGCTCACCATTGACGTAGTAGATGTTGCCCTGCCCTTTCTGCTGGAACACCAGGCTGCCGTTGTCCGTTGTGGAGAGAGTGACGTTGGAATCGCTTGCTGTAGCAGTAGAGGACAGGGTTCCCCCTGTCGCGTTCTTGACCAGGTAGAACTTGCTGTCTGTTGTCAGGTAACCGTTGCCTGTGTAGTCTCCCTGACCGGAATACTCTTCTACCGATCCCTTCTCATACACCTCGTAGTCGCTGACGAGCGAGCCTGTAAGGGTTATCGTGCCGGCAAGCGTCATGCTGCCGCCGTTGGTGATGGTGCCGCCAATGGAGGAGGTGCCGTTGATGCCGGTGGTTTCGCCGTTGAACGCCACGCGGGTGCCGGCAAGCGTTGTCAGGTTGTTGATACCCGTCACGTTTGCTCCGAAGGTGGCGTTGTTGGCAACCTGCAGGTTGAGCGTGCCGCCGGTCTTGGTAATCTTGGCGTTCACCGTATCTGCGTCACCCGTAAACTTCAGGGTGATGGTCTTGTCACCGGTGGGTGCAAGTATTTCGCCGTTCCAATCAGTCACATCGCCGGCAAAGACGTAGGTCTCACCACTTGAACCGCGGGAGAGGCTAAGCTTCAAGGTGCCGTCACCCGAAACATCACCGTTGAAGGTATAGGTTTTGTCGGTCGAACCGGCATCGATTTCCAGCCCCGTTCCCTTCAGGCTAATATTTGGTGCATAGGTGTAAGAATCCGCATTCAAATAGGCGGTCACGCCCTCGAATTCCACGGTGGAATTGGCATTGCCCAGGCTGTTCAGCTTAATGTCATACGCTGCGGTTCCGGTCAGGTTCGCAATCCGCACTGTACCCGTCCAGTTATCCTGGTCAAGCGACACATGCTGGAGAAGCGCCCCGGAATTCAGGGATGTCACATCAAACCTGCCGCTGCCGGCAAGCTTGATATCCGCCCCCAGCGTTCCCAGGGAACCCTGGTTGAGCACAACCCCGTTGTCAATCTTGACAGCGCCGCCGTTGCCGGAGGATGTGATGGTGACCCCGCTCGCCAAGTTGGTGCCGAGCTCCAGCGTGGCCCCGGTGGAGCCCATGTCGCTGATGTCGATGCTCGTGGCCTCTGTGATACGCGGGGCGGTGTTGTACACCACCACGCCGTCGCGCACGTGGTAAACACCCGATTCCCCGTTCAGGATCTGCAGCTTCTTGTTATCGGCAGACAGGGTAATGTCCTTGCCGGCAAGGGCACCGCCCCAGGTAATCTGGGCGGGGTTGATGGTGATGGAGGAATTGTCCCCGGTCAGCGTGATAAGGTCGAAGCCGCCGCCGAGGAAACCGTTGTTGCCGTCAGAATAGCCGGAACCGCCCGTGGCGTGGTTGTTCAGGTCGGCTTGCGTCATCGAGAGCGTGGCACCGCCGGTAACAACCAGGCTGCCCGTGCCCTGCACCACGTTGAACTGCCACTCGGAATCACCCGCGATTGTCAGCGTGGCGCCGCTTGCAATGTCCACGGTGCCGCTGGTGGTGAGCTGGTGGTCACCCGTGCTCCAAGTCTGGTTTGCCGCGGCGTTGATGGTGGAGGAAATGCTCAAATCACCGCCCACCAGGGTAATGCCGGAGCCGGATTCCAGGCTTGCGTTGCCCAGGTTGATGCTGCCGCCGTTGATAGATACAGAGCCCTGCCCCGTAGTCGTGGCATCCGCCGCGTACACTTCTTCAATGCGGATACCGCCAACCGTGATAGACTGGCCATCCGCAATGTTGTTCACCGTGCTCACGGAGGAGATATCCCACGTGGCCACGTCATCGGCGGTGGGAAGCACTTCCATCCACCAGGCTCCGGCCTCGTTCAGGTTCTTGCTGTCGTCCTGACCGCGCACGGCTCCCACATCCACGCCGTTCTGCACGGCAAAGGCGTACGCGTAGCGCGCGCCGATGGTCAGCTGGGAGGTTCCGCGGTAGTGAAGATTGTCGCCGATGTTCGCCAAGTCCTTGGTAAACACAAAACCGCGGCCGTTCTGATCGGCGTTCACCTTGCCGCCGCTAGTGGCGGCATCCAAAAATTTCTGTGACGTGGTGGCGTTCGAGAAG
Organism: Akkermansia sp.; assembly: GCA_045615585.1. Taxonomy (GTDB): domain Bacteria; phylum Verrucomicrobiota; class Verrucomicrobiia; order Verrucomicrobiales; family Akkermansiaceae; genus Akkermansia. The sequence continues at coordinate 1,725 of JAZLFB010000271.1, read as the reverse complement.
TTCTCACCCGTTATGGCATTGCCCTGGAAACTCAGGGTGATATCTGTCAAGCCCTGTTGCTGCAGCCAGCCACTCACATCTTCTGTCAAGTGGGTGAGGAATTCGGCAAAGCGGGTGTCCGCAACGGCGGTTTCCTGAGCATTATCGGATTCGCCCTGAAGGTACATCAGACCATCAAGGCTGATATCGGTAAACCCTTCAGCGATAGCATCTTGCATCGAAAGTTTCACATTGTCCAGCAGGGTCTGGTAGGCATTGTCGCTCTGCAGCCAGTAGCCGTTGCCGCCGCCGTCCAAAGACCCCTTGACGATAGCCAAGGTATCGTCAGCATTCATCAGATACGATGCCCAATCCTTGTTCTCCATGATGTAGGAGAACCCATACTCCGGGCCCATGCAGGGGTTGTTGCTGTAAAGAGGCTCTTGGGGTGCCACAACCTCCCAATCCGGATCCGCAATGAAGCGGTTGGTGGTGGCACCGGAGGGACGATCCTTGTGCATGTTGCCGTTCCAGAGCAACGTGGTCTCCGGTTGGTATGCGGCCTGCAAATCGGCAGGCAGGGGAACTCCCTTCACCGCACCCAGCGAGTTGGACTGGCCGGTGAGGATAAAAAGATGGAACGTACCCTCCTTGGGCTCCGGCGGCTCGGGGGAGGTTGTGGTAATATCAAAGCCAACGCTGTGCAAACCTACGAATGTGCCGCCGCTGAGAGTTTGCGTAAGTGAAAGGGTCACCGTGTAGTTGCTGGAGCTACTCAAATCGATGGTACTCCCGGTGAGCGTTACACTAATTGGGGTGCTGTCTGTGCCGTAATGTTTAGTCGTGCCGGTACTTGGACCACCTTTTCCATCACCAAACAGATAGCCAGTATAGCTGCCAAGTTGAGTCTCGCTATTGGAAATCGTTGCTGTGAACGTCACATCTCCGCTCCAACTAGCACCACTTTCTCCAGACGTCTGCCATTTGCCTTTGTTGTTGAACAGGCCCACGGAAAGGCTCATGCCGGTGATGCTCTGGATATCACCGGCGTTGGTGTAGCTCATGGTCATGGTCCAGGGTGCGCCGGTGCCCACGTTCGTGTTGGGCGACAAGAAATCCGCCATCGACCCTGCCTCGCCCTCGATCAGCAAACTCACAGTATTGCCGGTGTTGTTCACCAGGCTGGTGATTTCGGCGGTGGGGGGGGTGATTCCCTCCGCTTTTGCGAATGTGTTGGTCGTGGTAACAGCGCTTGCCGAGGATTGGGCGCAGCTACCGAACGTAGTCGTCATCGTGTTTTCTATCGTTTCCGCCGCGCCAAGAGTGGCAATGGGAGTGAGGTCATTGGAGAAGGAGGCGCCGCCCAGGGAAAGGCCGGAGGTGCCGGAGCCCAGGCTGGACATGGCAAGGCCCAGGGTGGGGGTTGAGGTACTGCCGAAACCTGCAGCGCCGGAGGGGGTGGCAACGCTTTCCGTTGCAGTACCGGTGGTGGTGGAAGTGGTGCCGGTGGAGGTGGACTCTGCGGTGGCCTGCTGCTGGAAATCCGTGGTCGGCACAGCGGCCGCAGCGGCGGGGGTTACCTCGAAGACGGAGTCCGAACCGTTAGAAGATTCCGTGCCGGTGGCGTAGGGGTTGGCGGTGAAGCCGAGGTTTTCCGCCGGGGTGGCATCCGCAGTGCCGGTTGTGGTGGCGGCAGGATTGCCGGAGACCACGGCATCAAGCGCAGTCTCATCAATGTCGGCGGTC